>CAZPJP010000289.1:0-2528 GCA_964586915.1 uncultured Anaerolineales bacterium | reverse complement strand
ACCAGACCTTGACAGCGGGTCTCTCTTCCGTTATGATTCATTTCGGTCAAGGGTAGAAGTTAAAGTTGCTCCCGGAGGCGAATCTGTGGCTTCCGGGTGCAGTTGTGTTAGAGAATGTGCGAGGGAACCGAGGGTATTGTTGGCCCTCACGAATGGGAAGGACTATGGCTGAAGAATCCAAGATGATCGCTTACTGTGTGAAGTGTCGAGAGAAGCAGGAGATGGTCGAGCCCACGCCTGTGTTCACCAAGACAGGGCAACCGGCAACCCGGGGGCGATGCTCCGAGTGTGGCACGAGGATGTTTCGAATGGGCGAGACGCCTATGCACGAGGGTATGGAGCCCCCTCCACCGCCGGAGCCTCCCAAGCCGACGGGTAAGTTGGTGATTGTCGAGTCACCCACAAAGGCGCGCACGGTGGGACAATTTCTCGGCAAGAAATACAAGGTAAAGGCTTCGGTGGGTCACATCCGCGATCTGCTACGGTCCAAGCTCTCGGTGGACGTCGAAAACGACTTCGAGCCTCGCTATCGGGTGCCGAATGAAAAGCGGGATGTCGTCAAGGAGCTTGCCGCCGCGGTTGAGAAGTCTGCGGAGGTCTACCTAGCGACCGATCTCGACCGTGAGGGTGAGGCGATTGCCTGGCACCTTTCGGAGGTTCTGGGCCTGAATACGGACCAGACCCGCCGGGTGGTGTTTCACGAGATCACGAAGCCGGCGATCGACGAGGCATTCTCACATCCCCGGGCGCTCAACATGGATCTCGTTGATGCCCAGCAAGCGCGCCGTATCCTCGATCGCTTGGTTGGGTACAAGCTGAGCCCTCTTCTGTGGCGCAAGGTTCGCAGCCGTCTGTCGGCGGGCCGGGTGCAGTCTGTGGCTCTGCGTTTGGTCGTCGAGCGCGAGCGAGAGGTAGAAGCGTTCGTGCCCGAGGAGTACTGGTCATTGGATGCCGAGCTTGCTTCGAAAGAGACCGCAAACCAGAAAAAGCGACCGACCTTCATCGCAAGCCTCGTTCGCATCCGTGGCGAGGACGTGAAGTTGAAGTCGGAGGGCGACGTCGCCCCGATCCTGGCGGAGCTCGAGCAGGCCACCTACGTGGTCTCCGACGTCAAGGAGGGGACGCGACGGCGCAATCCCTCGGCGCCCTATACGACCAGCGCGATGCAGCAGGAGGCCTCGAGCAAGCTGCGCTTCTCTGCGCGCAAGACGATGCAGCTCGCCCAGCAGCTATACGAGGGCATCGACCTTGGTGACGGCAACACCGAGGGGTTGATCACCTACATGCGGACGGACAGCACGAATGTCACAGAGCAGGCGCAGGCTGAGGTACGCGCCTATGTGACCGAACGCTATGGTGCGGAGTTCTTGCCTTCGAAGCCGCCGGTCTACAAGACGAAGTCGAAGATGGCGCAAGAGGCCCACGAGGCGATCCGCCCCACCAGCGTGCAGCGGACGCCGGACGAGACCAAGCCCTATCTCAGTCGCGATCAGCACCGGCTGTACGATCTGATCTGGCGAAGGTTTGTGGCCAGTCAGATGAAGCACGCACTCTACGATACGATCCGTGTCGAGATCTCGGCCGGTCGTGGTGCGGAGAAACCCTACCTCTTCCGAGCCTCGGGCTCGACACTGCGCTTCCTCGGCTTCCTCATCGTCTATGAGGAGACCCGTTCGGACGATGAGGTAGAGGAAAAGGTTCAGCAGCTCCCGTCCTTGAACGTCGACGAGTTGCTGGATCTGATTCGCCTGCTGCCAGAGCAGCATTTCACGCAACCCCCGCCTCGTTACAGCGATGCAACGCTCATTCGCACGCTGGAGGAGTACGGGATCGGCCGCCCTTCGACCTATGCGAGCATCTTAACGACGCTGCGGCAGCGAGGGTATGTTGAACGTCGTCGCCGCAGGTTAGAGCCGACTGAGACCGGCGTGCTGGTCAACGATTTGCTCGTCGATAGCTTTCCCGACTTGATCAACGTGGATTTCACGGCTGAGATGGAAGATGAACTGGATGAGGTCGCGACAGGGGATCGCGACTGGGTGGCTGTGATGCGCGAGTTCTACGATCCCTTTGAGAAGGCATTGGAGCGCGCGGAAGAGGAAATGCCGGAGGTGGAGCAGGTTGAGTACGTTGGGCGCGATTGTCCGGAGTGCGAGGATGGCCAACTCATCGTCCGCTGGGGCCGCTACGGCAAGTTCATCGGTTGCACCAACTTCCCTAAGTGCCGGCACACCGAGCCGTGGTTGGATAAGATCGGGGTGAAGTGCCCCGATTGCGAGGACGGCGAGATCGTCCTGCGGCGGACGAAGCGTGGTCGCCCCTTCTACGGCTGCTCCAACTGGCCCGATTGCGAGTTCACTTCGTGGAAGCGTCCCATCGCAACACCATGTCCCACGTGTGGCGGGCTTCTGGTGGTGGCGAAGAAAGACACGGCCCGCTGTCTCTCCTGTGAGACGACGTTCCCGCTCGATGAAGTGGAGTCCGAGGAGGAAGAGGAGATCCCGGCGACGGTCGGGTCCCAGAGTTGA
>CAZPJP010000288.1:0-2565 GCA_964586915.1 uncultured Anaerolineales bacterium | reverse complement strand
AGGAGCAACGTGCCGTTCCCGAAGTCAAGCGCGGCCAAGCCACGCCGCCGGGGAATCGCCTTGCCGCGGGCGTGCCAGCCCAGTCGGCCGGCGATCATCAGGTGGAGCACCAGATAGGTCGCGTCCTCAAACTCGAAGATGATGCGCTTGCCCAGCCGCTCGACCCCCTGCAACACCCTACCCTCGATCGTGGTGATCGGCGGCTCCGCCGTCCGCAGCACGAAGGGATGGCCGATGCGCACCCGCTCCAGCCGCTTGCCCCGCACGAGGTCCCGCAGCCGCTCGATATAGATAACGACTTCGGGATACTCAGGCATCGCAACCTCCGAAACCGGGCCGCCTCACGCCTTCATCAGCTCATCCCAGACCGAGGGCATGGGCCGGCTAACAGGATCGACCGCTACCCGTTCCCCATCTTTGACGAACTCATAAAGGGCCTCCATCATCGGCATCCGCATCCCGATGGCTCTGGCCTGCTCCAGGTAGTAGGTCCACTCGGAGAAGAGGCCCGCCAATGGCTCCTTCCGGCCCTCCTCGATGTAGCGGTAGAGAACGGCGTAGCGATTATCGGAGTCGGGGTCGACGTCCAGCGCGTTCATCAGCCCCGCCTTGTCCAGCCCGCTGCGCAGCCCGAAGGCCATCACCTCCAAGCGCGCCATATCGGGCCAGCGTACGGTGAGCTGCTGGACGACCTTGGCAACCTGGCCCATGCCGATGGGGCCGTAATGGTGGACCTTGTCGGGGTTCCCGGCGACGTCGAAGAGCTCGCGGCACAGATCGAAGAGCTTGGGGTCGCCGCCGGCGAAGATGCGCAGCGTACCGGCGGTCGCGCCGCCCGCCCCGCCGCTGACGGGCGCGTCCATGTAGCGCACGCCCTTCGCGACGAGCGCCGCGCCGAGCGCCTCCGTCTGCGGGACGGGCACCGTGCTGTGATCGATCACGATCTGGCCCTCGCGACAGTTCGGGATCAGGGTCTGGGTCGTGATCTGGATCGCGATCTTGCCCTCGACGCAGAGCAGGAGGACGGCGCTCTCCGCCACCACCTGCTCGACGCTGCCGGCGATCCGCCCGCCGGCGTCGGCGAGTCGCTGCTGGGCTGTCTCTTTAGGATCGTAGCCGATCATCTGATAGCCGGCCCGTGCCAGATTCTCGGCGATGCCGCCCCCCATCTGGCCCAGACCGATGGCGCCGATTGTCACACGCTTGAGATCCATATCCGCCTCCTTAGCCTAAAGTCGCTTTCGCTGCACGATACCGGCAATGAGAGCCCATGTCAAATAGACCTTCGATCCGCGCAGTTGGGTTGGCGCCGGATCGAGGGAGGGGCCATCAGCGACAGAGTACACTGCGAAGAGCCCTCAACCGGCAGAGGCTGGGGCGAGTAGGACGCTGCACCTGGCTCAGGGTGAGTCAAGGTCATAGTATGGTTGGATCAGAGAATTCGGCAATCCAGCTTGTGAGCGCACAACACCCCACCTTAAATATAGTCAGGGCCGGTTACAGAGCGGTCAACGCAGCGGTTACGGGCTCGCGCCTGCGGGACGATCCACCGGTGTGCGCACGACGCGGAGGACGGCGATGGTCGCGACGAGCAGCGCCAGCGCGACGCCGGCGACAAGGGCGACATCGTGGGCCACGAGCACGATGTCGGGCGTCGCCTCCTGAGGGCTCAGCCCGATCTGCGCCTCGCCGAGGTCAACGGCGCCCAGGAGCGCCGCGGCGCGTTCGGCGTCGTAGGCCTCGGTCTTGCGGAAGACCAGACAGTTCGGGTGGTCATAGACGCTGAAGGACTCCTCAGCCGGCGGCAGCGCGACGTGTGCGAGATCGCCCTGGGTCGAGGTGCGCGGCGTCATCAGCGCATAGGGCGTCTCTTGATCCGGGAAGGTGAAGGGCCACAACGTCAGATACGACGTGAACTCCGCTGCGAGCTCGAACCCCAGCTCTCCGGCGAAGAGCGCGCGGTAGTACTCCGTGGTCAGCGGATAGCGCTCGGGTAGCCGCGGGATCGAGCCGTAGAGGCGGTTGGAGGCGAGGAAGAGGTAGTCGGCCTGGTCGAGCCATGTGAGCAGTTGTCCGCGCTTCTCCGGTGTATCCTCGTTATAGAGGGCCATCTCGATGCCGGTGTATGCGCCACGGAGCGCGTCGCGCCCCTCGATGCGCAGCGGCAGCCCCCAGTCCCAGTGCTCGTTGGCGACGGTGCTGCCCGTCGGGACGTTGGCGTAGATCCAGCGCGAGGCGGCGATACGGGTGTGGGGACGGAGGTAGATGCCGGTCATACCGATGCCCCAGGCAGCAGCGCCGAGGGAGACGACGAGCGTCACCCCGGCGGCGACGCGGCGCGCAGCGCGCCCGCGAGCGCTCGCCAGCGCGCAGCCGACGGCATAGGCGGCAAAAAGGGCCAAAAAGGGATAGATCGGCAGGAAGTAGCGCATCGCCTTGACCCAACGGGTGGCGTAGAAGGCCACGTAGAGCGTCGTCCACGTCCACAGCACAAACTGTCGCCCGCCGCGCCCCCCTCTAACTCCCCCCAAAGGGGGGAGAACACGACACGCACCGCCTTCCCTT
>CAZPJP010000287.1:0-2762 GCA_964586915.1 uncultured Anaerolineales bacterium | reverse complement strand
GGGGAAATTAAAATGAAGAAAAAATATTTAATTATTTGTTTAGCATTAATATTTGCTGTGATACTTTTTGGAAATATTAGTGCTGTCGCTGAAAAGCAGGTTAAAGTGAGGCTGGCAACTTCTTATTATGAAGATCATCATTTTGGACAAAAACTGAAATGGATTGCGGAAGAACTTGAAAAAAGAAGCAATGGTGGGTTTGAGTGTGAATTATTCTTTGCAGGAGCAATAGGCGGTGAAAAGGAACTTTTAGAGGACCTTTTGCTAGGAAATGTAGAATTAATGCCTGGCGCAGGTGGAGTCCTTTACCATTATGTTCCCGAGCTTAATGTCGGCGAATTACCTGGCTATGGATGGGAAGATTCAGCTGAAGTAAGAGAGATTATGAGGGGTTATTTACATAAATTCCAGGAAGTAGCTGGTAAAAAAGGGTTTATGATTGTTGGTATAGATGCAACAGATTTTACAGGAATAATGTATAAAGAAAAATTTGATTCCCTGGTTGATATCAAAGATAAAAATTTTAGGGCAGTTAATAGTGAATATTCAATAGAACTTACTAAATTGTTTGGAGCTAATCCCGTACCATTGCCCTATAGTGATGCATATATGGCCTTTAAACAAGGGCTGGTAGAAGGTGCCTTGATTGCTCCTTCTATTGCGGTTCAGCCAAGCTGGCAGGAAGTTCTAAAAGCCTTCTGGGATTTAAAAATAATTCATGCCACAACCTATACAGTCACCAGTAAAAGGTTTTATGATAACCTTCCTACAGATTTACAAAAGATATTTATAGATACTATTAAAGATGCAGAAGTAGTTAATCTAGCAAAGGCAAATGAAGTATATAAAAGAGCCAAAGCTAAAATGATTGCAGATGGTGTAACCTGGTATGAAAAGGATGATCTTGACCGGGGTGATATAGACGAAAAACTTTTAAAATTTCGTGATGATTATATGAAAGCAAAAAGTAAAGAAGTATATGATTTCTACATTGAATTTCTTAGATATGTTGAAGAGACCACTGGTAGAAAACAATTGCAGTAACTAGAAAACTTAAAATAGAGTCCTGCAACAATGCAGGACTCTATTTTAAGAAAGGAATATAATGGTGATGAAAAAAAGAAATGGCCTTGCCACTTATTATAATATTACAAAATATTTTTTTGAAGGACTTTCTATAACATTATTTATATCAGTGATTTTTTTCCAAGTATTAAACATTTTCTTTCGTTATACTAAAATTGCCTATTCTATTGTCTGGGTTGAGGAATTTACCAAATTTTCTTTTATCTGGATTGTATTTATGCTTTGGCATTTGGCCGACAGGAATGGTTCTCATTTTGTTGTTGACCTTTTTTCAAATAAATTAAGTAAAAGGAAAAAAATGTATCTTGATATATTAATGGACTTACTTGTTGCTTTTTTTGTCCTTATAGTCATAAGAGCTTCGTTAGAATATATTCCAGGCACAATGCTCTATCACACTAGTTCAATAGTTTGGCTTAAAATGGGCATTGTATATTTGAGTATCCCTTTTGGTTTAGCACTGGTTTTTATTGAGCGAATATTAAGGTTAGTTATAAAAATAAATATTTTACGTACGCAAAAATAATCTTATAGAATAAAATATGTAGTGATTTAAGATAAGAAATGATTGACTGGAGGATTATTTGCCATGGAAATTCAAGTTCTATTACTATTGTTTCTCATAATGTTGTTTTTGATTTTTATTGGATTGCCAATTGTATATAGTATAGGTATTTCAGTAGTCTGGATTGTCCTTACCAATGATTTTGTAAGTCTAACAGTCTTGCCAAGTAGAATGTTCAAGGGAATTGATAGCTTTGTTTTAGCATCTATACCTTTTTTTCTATTTGCTGCTGAATTGTTAACTAGAGGTGGGTTAACAGAAAAAATTATTGATTTTTCCAGTGTTTTAATAGGCCATATCAAAGGAGGATTAGCACAGGTTAATATACTTAGTAGTATATTCTTTTCTGGCATTCAAGGGACTGTCACGGCTGATAGTGCAGCTATTGGAGGCATATTAATACCAGTAATGAAAGCCTCAGGTTATGATGATGATTTATCTGTAGTTGTGACAGCTACTTCTTCCTGTATTGGGCCTATTATCCCACCAAGTATTTTGATGATTATATATGCAGATTTAACCGGAACCTCGGTAGCGTCTCTCTTTGTTGGTGGTGTTATTCCTGGAATATTTTTAGGTCTGTTTTTGATGGCTATAACTCATTACTGGGTTATTAGAAGGGGATATAAGTCTTATCGTGCCACAAGAGGATCAATGAAAGAAATTACCATTTCCTTCCTAAGGAGTTCTCCAGCAATGATAGTACCATTGTTTATTGTTCTTGGTCTGGTTTTTGGGGTAGTAACCCCCACTGAATCCGGTGTTTTGGCCTGTCTGGCAGCACTTATTGTATCTGGGTTGGTCTATCGCAAACTTTCTATGGCCAAAATTATTAAGTCTTTAAAATCTACTCTTTATACTACAACGATAATTTACGTTATAATTGCCACAACAACAATTTTTACAGATATTCTCTCTCGTCAGTTTTTTGCTCAAAAATTAACATCGGCGATTCTTCAAATAACAGATACTCCAAATGTTATTTTGTTCTTAATGGCACTTTTTATGTTTATTCTAGGTATGGCAATAGATACCAATCCTTTATTGGTTATGTTAGCCACGCCTTTTTTTAAAATAGGGTCTATTGTTGGTCTAGATCCGATTCATCTAG
>CAZPJP010000286.1:0-2768 GCA_964586915.1 uncultured Anaerolineales bacterium | reverse complement strand
TATGGACCTGACCTTCTCCAATTAGTGTCCGATTAGGCCTGATTGGGCCTGATTGGGAGGACGAGCCGTCGTCTCCAATGACCCCGGTTGCGAGTGATCTCTCCGTCTCGCGCTCCACCCGCAGGTCTCTCTGGATCACGGGCGGGCTGTTAGCGGCTTTCAGCGGTATCCTCTACTATCTTACGCTGCATCCTGGGGTGGGGCCCTATCTGGATTCGATCCAGTACCAGATCGTCACGCTGGTTCTCGGCGTCTCCCATCCTCCGGGCTATCCCCTCTACACGTGGGTTGGGGCGCTTTTTGTCCATGGGTTGCCGTTGGGCAACCTGGTCCCGTTCGGCAACCCGGCTTTTCGTCTGAACTTGCTCAGTGCCGTGGCGTCTGCTGTCACCGTGGTCCTCGTACACCGCATCAGCTATCGCCTGACACGTTCCGTGACCGCGGCAACTCTGGGCGCGCTTGCGCTTGCGCTTGCCGTCCGCTTCTGGTATCAGGCGACCTACGCAGAGCTCTATCCACTCTACAACGCCCTTGTCGCTGGCGCCTGGCTGGCTTTGCTGAGCTTTATGGACACCCGCAGCCGGAAGGCCTATTTCGCGGCGGTGGCGCTCTATGCGCTGGCATTTGGCGTGAATGTCCCGGCGATCGTGCTTCTGCCGATGTGGTTGTGGGCTGTCCTCTCCACTGACCATCGGATGGTGCTGCGTCCGAAGACTCTCGCGATCTCTGCTGGCATTGTCCTGTTGGTCGCTCTGCAGTATCTCTGGGTGCCGCTGCGGGCTTTCGCCGACCCGCCGGTCGAGTTCTGTAACTTCTGCCCTCAAACGTGGTCCGGCGTGCTCGATTTCTGGTCCGGTCGGCGGTGGTGGGGCATCTCATTCGGCCTGCCTGTGCGCTATTGGCTGCAGCGGTGGGCGGACTCCGGCTATCAGTTGATGCTGCAGTTCTGGCCCATCGGCGTGATGACGGGGGGTGTGGGGGTCCTGGCGTTGCTCCGACGCAAAACCAGGGTCGCGATCACGGGGCTGCTAGGCCTTGCCGGCACCTGGTTCTTCGTCTCCACCTACGCGGTGGTGGATTGGGCTGACTTTATGACCCCGGTGTACGTCTTCTTTGCGCCCCTGATCGCCGTCGGCCTGCATACCGGATGGGAGTGGCTGCGAGTCCAAGTCGGCGCGTGGCGACCGCGATGGGTGCCTGTGACCCGGGCCGCCGGCCTCGCTTTGACCGGCCTCGCTCTTCTGTTGGTGATGCGGAACAACTTCCCCATCGCCGACCAGAGTCACAAGACCGATTGGCACGCTTGGGCATGCGATCTGTTGCCCCGGTTCGAGGACGGAGCGTGGTTGCTGACGCCCCCAACCGACACGGACGGGTTTGTGCAGACCTGGGTGCTGCGCTATATCTCCTGGGCCGAAGAGATCCATCCTGAGATGACCGTCGTGTACGTGCCGGATGGTTCTTTCGAACCGCCTGGGCCAGCGCCCTATTATCTGACGTGGCAAGAGGCGGAGCCGGTGCTCTCGGAGCACCCCGTCTACCTGATCGAGTTGAACGATCCGCGAGTGGATCGGTGGGCGTTGCTGCCTATCCGGCGCTATGATGACTGGATCATTGGCTATCGTGTCGTGGGGGAGCGGATTGGGGAAGAGATCGTCCCTTGGGTCGACGCTGCGCTGTGGGAGGAGATGCAGGACGAGGTGATGCTGCCGTGACCTATCCTGCTGCAACGTGGCGCTTGCTCTTCGAGCGGTATCCTCGGTCGGGGCCGCTCAATATGGCGATTGACGAAGCCGTGCTGCGGGCTGTCGCTGCCGGCAAGGCGCCGCCGACGCTTCGGCTGTACGCTTGGTCGCCCCCCACGCTGACCCTGGGCCGTGGCCAACCCCATGCCGACGCCGACGCATTGGCACTGCGGCGGCACGGGGTGACCCTCGTCCGGCGGATGACCGGTGGCACTGCCGTGCTGAATCGTGACGAGCTGAGCTATATGGTCGCAGCGACTGACCGCGAGCCACGCTTTTCGGCCGCCAACATCCTTGAGAGCTATCGGGGCCTCAGTGGGGCGTTCCTCCATGCGCTCGAGCGGCTGGGGTTAGCCAACGCTAGAGCCGACGGACGGGATCCGCGGGAGCCTCGCAGGTCGAGCCGAGCTGAACGGACACCGGTCTGCTTTGAGATTCCCTTGGATTACGAGATCACGGTGGGTGAGCGGAAGCTTATCGGCAGCGCCCAGATGCGCGTACGCGGCGGGATACTGCAGCATGGTTCCCTGCCGCTGAGCGGCGACTTGGGCGATATCAGCCAGTTCCTGGTGTCGAGGCCAGACCCCAACCGCATCCGCTCGCTCGCTCTTACGCTTCACGAAGCGCTGGGCCGGATCGTAACCTGGGAGGAGGCTGCGGAGGCGATGGTGGCTGGATTCCAAGAGGTCTTGAACCTCGACCTTGTGCCGAGCCCTCTGCTGCCGTTGGAGCGAAAGCAGAGTGAGGAGCTGGTGGCAGAGAAGTACGGTAATCCGTCCTGGACGGCGCGGCTGTAGATTGCTGGGAAATGGGTTTGTTTGGTAAAGCAGCTGTCAGCTGTCAGCTTTCAGGTTTCAGCGGTGGGGAGTAGGGAGTATGGAAGTAGGGAGTAGGCCTCGCTGGGCGGGCCGACGTTGGGAAATGGGTTCGTTTGGTAAAGGAGCCTTCGGCTTTCGGGAGTCGGTGTGGGCGAGGTGGATTGGGGTTTGATCATTTGATGGGCCTCCTTGTTTAGATCTTTTG
>CAZPJP010000285.1:0-2838 GCA_964586915.1 uncultured Anaerolineales bacterium | reverse complement strand
AAGCGCCTCGCCTTCTTCGAAAAGGACCCCATCGACTGGCAACCTCACCCCATCGGCGACCTCTACCAGAGGCTCTTCACCCTGAAGAGGGAAAACACCGCGCTCTGGAACGGCGCCTGGGGCGCGCGAATGATCCCCATCCCCAACAGCGCCCCAAACGACGTCCTCAGCTTCGTCCGCCAGAACGACCGCGACAAGGTCTTCGTCGTCATCAACTTCTCCGACGAGTTCCAGGTCGTCTTCTTCGAGGACAGCCTCCATCACGGGACCTACGTCGACTATCTGGATGAGGTACCGGTGACCCTGGGCGCCACCAGCGGCCTCGAACTCGATCCCTGGGAATGCTGGGTATTGGTCTCGTAGTAATCCGTAGTCGTTCGTAGTAACGAATTCATTCGTTCAGAGGCATCGTATGTCACGCGACTCGCATCCAGGCCTGACGCTACGCCCCGCCAAAGAGGCCGACGCCGCCTTCCTCTACCACGTCCTCAAGGCCACCATGCAGACCTACGTCGCACAGACCTGGGGGTGGAACGAGGCCGACCAGCAGGCGCGCTTCGCCCAGGAGTTCGAGCCTGGCAGGGACCAGATCATCGTCCTCGAAGGCCAGGACATCGGCGTCCTATGCGTCGAGCGGAGCGAGGATAAGGTCTTCGTGGACAAGATCTACATCCTGCCCGACTACCAACGCCAGGGCCTCGGTACGTATCTCATCAAGCGCGTGCTGGCGGACGCCTTCCAAGACGGCCTGCCCGTCCGGCTCCGCGTCCTCAAGGTCAACCCCGCTAAGCGCCTCTACGAACGCCTCGGTTTCGTTCAGATCGGCGAGACCGACGTCTCCTACGTCATGCGCGCGACGCCGCCTCGGACTACTGACTCTGGAATCCCACGATAACCAGTTGCGCCGCCGCACCCTGCACCGGGTCTGAGCCCAGCGTCGGTCCCTCGAACCAAACCCGCACCCAGTGCTTGAGCGCCAGCTCCGCCAGCGTCGCCCTGCGGAGATCGTCCCCATCGCGCCGGAAGATCAGCGTCTCGATAGACGTAGGCGTCTGGTGCTCAGTGCGGTGGCAGCCACCACGGCACTCGGGCCGGTCCCCGGCGCTTAGCGGGGACGCGGACCACGCCGTCGGGCGGCGCATAGGTTTCGAGGGTAAGGGAGCGGCGTGACGGTTCACAGTATCTGAGCCTTGATCAGGGTGCGAGAGGCAGTTATACTAAGTTTGATACAGATCCCGGTTGTGGAGGTGCACAATGCCGTTCGACGTCTATGCCTTGGACGATCACGATTGGTTTTCCGGCGCTGAGAAGGAGCTCAACGACTATCAAGACGCACTCCTGGAGGCGCTCGCGGACTCCCCTGAGGGGCAGGCTCAAGTCGCGGCGTATGGGGACGCAGGTTTCTGGACCGCGAACTTCGTCTACTTCGGGTTCGTCTACAACGGGGTGTCCCTGCCCCAGATGACGGTGGACGACGTCGCCGAGGTTGTGGAGGAGCTCTTCCCTGAGAAGGTCTCGATCCTCCAGGCCGAGGACACCAAGGGGGCAGTCGCCGAGCTGATCGCCCTCTGGACCTACCTGAAGCGCGCGCACGGGCTTCCTCAAGCCGACGCGATCCTGGCCTACCTGCGCGACATCGAGCCCGACTTCCCGAGCTGGATGATGGACAGCTCAAAATTCGGGATGGCCAAATCGTTCGTGATGATGGGCCAGGAGGCCGGCTTCGACATGACCGACGAGAAGGAGACCAACGCCTTCATCGCGGCCTACAACGCCGCAGCGCTATTGGCAGATGAGCAACGTCAACACGATACGCCAGAGTCCTCTTCAGCGCGCGCGGCGAAAGCGAAGCGAAGACAGAAGCGCAAGGCCGAAAAAGCCGCAAGAAAAAAGCAGCGCGGCAAGCGATAGGCGATGCCGATCGACATCCCCGAAGCAGACCAGGCCGCCCTCGCCGCCCAACGTAGGGCGTAGTTGTACTGCGCCCCCGGCGAACAAGACAGTTCGCCCAACGTAGGGCGCAGTGGCGCTGCGCGGAGGAGAACCCCGGCGTTGGCCCATGATCGTCTTCCGACCCGAGGGTCGGCGTAGCACCAAGTTCTTCCGCTACCTCGGCGTGCCCGAGGAGGACCGCGTCATCCCCGAGGCAAACCTGGTCGCCCTCGCCGCGTGCATCGCGACCAGGATCCAGGGGCCGCCCGTCGACTGGCCGCTTCGATCGGCGTGAGGATACGGCCTGGGAGCTTAAGGGGTAGCAGAAACGGCGGTGAGTTGGCCTAGCAGGCGCAGCATCCGCTGCTAGCCTCGGATGCGCAGTTGCGTCTCGCTGACGATCCATAGACGATGCGCAAGCTGTTCCTCGGAGAGCATCGTCAACAATCGCTCAACGACCCCAAGGACGTGAGGCTTGTCCTGCCTGCGCAGGCGCAAGACAACCACGCCCGGATACTGCTCTGGAGGATACGCGCGGATATCGCCAAAGTCCGTGTCCAAGGTGATGAGAGCGCGCCCTTCATCTTGGCAGACAGTACTGATGTCTGCGTCAGGTGCGCCACCCAGCTCCTCCTCCGCAACGGTTGCGGCGTCATGCCCAGCCTGACGCAGGAGGTCAGCGACCTCGACCGGCAGATTCTCATCGACCTTGAATGCCATCAGCGACCTACGTCGGCATCGCCAGGAAGCGCTCGCGAGTGACATCCGCAGCGTACGCGATGGCAGCCTGTATGGCCTCGCGGGTCAGCGAGGGATAGCTCTCCATAATCTCTTCGTGAGAGAGACCGGCAGCAAGGTTATCAAGAATCACCGAAACCATGATCCGCGTGCCCTTGATGCACGCTT
>CAZPJP010000284.1:0-2863 GCA_964586915.1 uncultured Anaerolineales bacterium | reverse complement strand
CAAGGAGCGTCCAAGCGGCTCTAGTACTGGCTTTGGTGGATTGCGAGATCTGGACCCCAACGCAAGGAC
This sequence comes from uncultured Anaerolineales bacterium, assembly GCA_964586915.1. Taxonomy (GTDB): domain Bacteria; phylum Chloroflexota; class Anaerolineae; order B4-G1; family SLSP01; genus PWVB01. The sequence continues at coordinate 2,794 of CAZPJP010000284.1, read as the reverse complement.
TCGCCTACTCCAGGCAATCGCCGGATCCACGACAGCGGGCATTGGCGTTGGCGGGCCTGATCCCTCATCTGCCCACTGATTTGCACAGACAGGTTGTACGAGAGACACTTGAAGCGGCACGGGACACCATTCGGGACTTCTCGAAAGCACAGGTGTTGGCAAAGCTGGCCCCCCATTTGCCGGATAGTATGCGGCACCAAGTGATGGATGAAGCAATGCAGGCAGCACGCGAAAGTGAGGATGGGCGACCCCGTACCAGTGCGTTGGTGCAGCTGGCCCCCCATCTACCAGCTAGCCTGCGGGAACAAGCTCTGGACGAGGCACTATCGGTTGCGCGGAGGATCAGGGATGGGCATGATCGGGCCCAAGCCGTGACGGCGCTAGGTCCACTGCTCGACGAGGGGATGTTGGATGGAGCCCTGCAGGTGGCCCGCCAGACCAGAGAAGCCGGGTGGCGCGCTAGAGCACTGGCTGGACTGCTCCCGCACGTGTCGGAGGCCCTACAGGGGCAACTGCTGGATGAAGCAATGACAATAGCGCAGAAGAGTGACGGTTACCCACGGGCTGTTGCGTTGGCCGAATTGGTTCCCTATCTTCCAGACGCTCTACAGGAAACACTGCTGGGCGAGGTGTTGGAGACAACACGGGAGCTTCAGGAAGATTGGCAGCGCGCCGAAGTTGTGATACACCTAGCGCCTTACTTACCCGGGGAATTGGTGACCACCGCAGCGGCGATCGTGCGGGATGTCGAGGATACCTGGTGGCAGCCGAGGGCTTTGTCGGCCCTGGCCTCTTGTGCCTCAGAGGGATTGCGGGCGCAGCTGGTAGAACAGGCACTGGAGGCAGCACAGCAGAGCGAGGATGGACACCTATCGCCTGGCACCTTGGCCTCGCTTGCTGTCCACTTGCCAAAGAAGGTGCTTCGAGCAGCTCTGGAGACGCTGTTTGAGATCAAGGATGTCTACGCGCGAGGCAACACCTTGGCGGCGCTGGTTCCGCTTCTAGCTCAGTTCGGCTCGCCTGGGCAGGCTTTGCAGGCGGCTGACGAGATCGAGTGTCTGGAGAGCTGGGCCCAGGCCTTGGTGCGGCTAAGGCCTTGGCTTCCCGAAGAGCTGCAAGCGGAAGTGCTGGATGACGCTCTGTGGGCAGTTCGAGAAACGGAGAGTGCGTACTGGCGGGCTGAACTGTTGGCCAACCTGATCCCATATGTGCCATGCGAGCTCCAGAATCAGTTGCTGGATCAGGCCTTGGAGGCAGCACGGGGTATTCAAGAGGAATGGCCGCGCGGCCAAGCTGTGACCAACTTGGTGCCCCTAGTGGGTCGGCTGGACGACCCTCGAGACGCCCTTTCGCTGGCGCGCGGAATCGAAGACTGCTGGATGCGTTCCAAGGCGCTGGCGCGACTGGTTCCCATGCTGCTCGACTCCTTGGGTCCTCGTGAGACACTAGACGTGGCTTGCGAGATTGAGAAGGGCTGGGAGCGAGCTGAAGCATTGGTCAGACTGAGTCCTCGTCTACCGGACAGACTAATGGGAATGGCTCTCGAGGCAGCTAGGGAGAGCGTGTGGTGTGGAGATTGGTCTGAGGCACTGGTAGGGCTAGCCGCGCGACTATCAAAAGAGTCGCAGGCTCTGGCGCCAAATGATGAGCTGGAAGCAGCACAGCAGCTTGGCAAACCTGCATGGCAGGAACGGGCGGTGGGACTAGTGGCAACGTGGCTTGCCGAGTCAGGCTATACAGGAAGAGCCGTGGAGGCCGCAGCCGGGATCAGGAATATGGAGATCCGGCTTGATGTCTTTGAGCAGTTAGAGCCGCATCTGGTCGCATGGACACAACAGCATCCCTCGGCCGCTATGGACGCATGGCAGGAGTCACTCCGGAAGTCCGCCACACGCACACGCAAACAACTGGTCGCTGACTTGAAAGCACTGGCTCCAGTAATCGCGACCCTCGGCGGACGAGCCGCTCTCGCCAAGACCTTCCACGCGATCCAGGACGTCGGCCGCTGGTGGCCGTAGCGCAGATTTAGAGGAGTGTATGCCTGATACGACGACCCACATCACCACGTCCGGCGGGCTGATCAGCGCCGCCTTCATCGACAACATCCGCGAGCCGCGGACGCGGCAGCTAGGGACGGAGCCCGAGTCCTTCGCCATGCCCGGTAGGCCGCCGACGCCGTCGCCCAAGGCCCTGGAGGACGACATCGGTGCAGCGTACGAGCTGATGCTGGAGCGCTGGGACGCCATCCACGACGAGATCCGTCTATTCGACGTCTCCCAGGTGCGCAACCGCTGGCTGCTGCCGCTGTTCCAAGTCCTCGACTTCGATCCCGTCTACGTGCGCGGGGACGTGGTGCTGGACGAGGCCGGGAAGCTCCGTTACCCGCTGTCACACAAGGGGTGGGACGGCGATGGCGCGCCGTACCTCCACACCGTCATCCCCTCCCAGAATCTCGACGACCGCCAGGACAGCGGCCGCGGGATCAAGTCGAAGTCGCCCCACGACATGCTGCAGGCGTTCCTCAACGCCAGCACTGATGACGTTTGGGCCGTTCTCTCCAACGGCATCTTGCTACGCGTACTCCGCGACTACCACCACACCTTCACCAAAGGCTACGTCCAGTTCGACCTCGGGGCGATGTTCGAGACGCGCAACTACGGCGACTTCCGCGCTCTCTACCGCATGTGCCACGCGAGTCGTTTCGTCCCCGAGGCCCCAGAGGATGATGAAACCTTGTGTCCGCTGGAGCAGTTCTACAAGGACTCCATCGCCACGGGCGTCAAGGTGGGCGAGG
>CAZPJP010000283.1:0-2888 GCA_964586915.1 uncultured Anaerolineales bacterium | reverse complement strand
GTCGCGTCGAGCCGTCCGTAGCGGATGTTCTCCATCACCGTGTCGGCAAAGAGATAGGTGTCCTGGAGGACAATGCCCAGCTTGCGCCGCAGGTCGTCGATCCGGATGTCGCGGATATCGACGCCATCGATGAGGATCTGCCCGCATCCGATGTCGTAAAAGCGGGTGAGCAGGCTGACGATCGTCGTCTTGCCGGCGCCCGTCGGGCCGACCAACGCGATCGTCTGGCCCGGCCTGGCGTGCAGGTCGACGTGCTTGAGCACCGGCACGCCCGGTTCGTACTCGAAGCAGACGTCCTCGAAGACCACGTCGCCCTCGACGTCCTCCAGCGGCAACGCGTCGGGCGCGTCGGCCAGCTCCGGCACCTCGTCGAGGGTCTCGAAAACCCGCTCGGCGCCGGCGATAGCGGCCTGGATCGAGTTGTAGAGGCTGGCAATGCCGTTGAGGGGCCAGCCGAAGCGGCGCGCGTACTGCACGAAGCTCGCGATGTCGCCCACGGTGGCGAGCCCCCGGACCGCCATCCAACCGCCCGCGAGGGCCACGATGGTCAGACCGGTGTTGTTGACCAGGTTGGTCATCGGCGGCAGCGCGCCGGCGAAGATCTGGGCCTTAGTCGATGCCTCACGCAATTGCTGGTTGGTCGATCGGAACTCGGAGATGACGGCAGACTCGCGATTGTACGCCTTGACCACCCGCTGACCCGTGATCGTCTCCTCGATGAGGCCGTTCAGATCGCCAAGGTAGGCCTGCTGCGCCCGGAACCCGGCGCGGGTCCGTCGAGCAATCCACCGGCTCACTACCACCATCAGCGGCACCGTGATCAGGGTCACGATCGCGAGCCGCACGTTGAGGAGGAACATCATCCCCGCCACCCCCACCAGGCTCAGGACGCTGGAGAGCAAGCTGGTGATGCCGGAGGTGAGGACGTTGTTGACGTTGTCGACGTCGTTGGTCAGGCGACTCATGAGCTCGCCGTGCGTCCGCTGGTCGAAGAAGCGGAGCGAAAGCGTCTGCATCTTGGCGAAGAGGTCGTTGCGGATGTCGGTGATGGCCTGTTGTGAGACGCCGGCCATCACGTAGGTCTGCAGCCACGAGACCGCGGCACTGCTGACGTAGACGGCAAGCATCAGCAGGGCGATCCTGGCAAGCCCCGGCACATCGCCCGCTATCATATACCGGTCGATGGCCCGACCCATCAGATAAGGCCCGAGGACGTCCAGACCCGACGAAATCACCACCAGCACCGCGGTCACGACGAGGGCCAGCTTGTGGCGGCCCAGGTAGCTCCACAGGCGGAGAAGGGTACCCTTGACGTCCTTCGCCTGCTCCTTGGGCCGGAAGCGGCCCATCGGGCCGCCGCCCCCCGGCCCCGACCGGCGGCGCGACTCCTGCTTACGGTCCTCGTCCTTGCGCTCCTTCTCAGCCCCCACCTCAGTCTCCGGCATGGCTGGCTCCGTCGCCCAACTGTGACTCGTAGATCTCGCGATAGATCGCGCTGGCGTCCATCAACTCGCTGTGCGTGCCCTCCGCCGCGATGCGCCCCGCGTCGAGCACCAGGATCTTGTCAGCGTTGAGCACCGTGCTGATCCGCTGCGCGATCACGAAGCTCGTCCGGTCGCGCATCAGGTCGTCCAGCGCTTCCTGAATCAGGGCCTCCGTCTCGACGTCGACCGAGCTCGTGCTGTCATCAAGGATGAGGACCCTGGGTTGCACCAGCAGGGCGCGGGCGATCGCGATACGCTGCTTTTGTCCCCCCGAGACGTTGACGCCGCGCTGGCCCAGCACCGTGTCGTACCCATCGGGGAAGCTCATAATGAAGTCGTGGGCCTGGGCGGCTTTTGCTGCAGCGACGACCTGCGCATCCGTCGCATCAGGGCGCCCGTAGCGGATGTTGTCGCGGATGGTGCCGCTGAAGAGCACCGACTCCTGCAGCGCGACGCCGATGTGGCGCCGCAGCGCCGTCGTGTCGAGCTCCCGCACGTCGATGCCATCCACGGTCACGGCGCCCGCGGTCACGTCGTAGAAGCGCGGGATCAGATGTACCAGGCTCGATTTGCCCGAGCCGGTGGCGCCGAGGACTGCGACGGTCTGGCCCGGTTCGGCCACAAAGCTAATGTCCCGCAACACCGGGGCCCGGGCGTCCCCGTTGTAGCTAAAGGTGACGTCGTCGAACGCCACACGCCCCCGCGGCTGCAGATCGGTGATCGCGTCAGGGCGGTTCGGCACCTCAGGAGCGCTCTCCAATACCTCCTGGATGCGCACGGCCGAGGCCTGCGCCCGTGCGACGCGCATCGAGAGCATACTGACGAACATCAGCGCCCACGTCACCCGGGTCAGGTAGAAGACGAAGGCGATGATCTGGCCCACCGTGAGCGCGCCGGAGATCACCTGGATGCCGCCGAACCAGACGGCGGCGACCACGCCCAGGTGGAGGGCGACGGAGATCGCCGGGCCTGCGACGGCGACGGTCCGGGCGGCACGCACGGCGATGGCTTTCAGCTCGTCGTTGACGCGCCCGAAGCGGGCAATCTCGTAAGCGCCCCGGACGAAGGCCTTGACGACGCGGACGCCGGCCAGATTCTCCTGCATCACGGTGTTGAGGGCGTCGAGCTCCTCCTGCACGTCGCTGAACATGGGGTAAGCACGGTTGATCACCCATCCGAGGATGACGGAAATAAGCGGCACCAGCACGACAAACATAAGGGCCAGCCGCGGGCTGGTCAGGATCGCCATAATCAGGCTGCCGATCACCAACAGCGGGGCACGCATCATGACGCGCAGCCCCATCGAGACGAGCTCCTGCACCTGGGTGACGTCGTTGGTCAGGCGAGTGATGAGCTGACCGGTCTCCAGCCGGTCGATGTTGCCGAAGGAGAACGACTGGACCT
>CAZPJP010000282.1:0-2962 GCA_964586915.1 uncultured Anaerolineales bacterium | reverse complement strand
TCGCGCCCGCGCAGCTTTTCGCGCCCGAATCGGCGGAGCAGCTCATGAAGTGCGTAGCGTCCCTCAGGCGTGCGCTTCAGTCGGGACTTGGCCACGAGGGCAGAGAGGGTCGACAGCGTCGCGCCGGCGACTCGCTCGGCGGCCTCTCGCGAGATCCGACCTCGGAAGACCGATAGCTGGCTGAGCACCGATCGTTCTCTCGCCGTGAGGTGGTGCCAGGACTCCTCGAAGACCGCCCGCAGGCTGCGGTGACGCGCCGGCATGTCGTGCTTCGTCGTGGCGAGGAGATCCAGGCTCCTCGCGATCTCATCGGCGATGGCCGAGGGCGGCAGCGCGTGCACCCAGCCCGCCGCCAGCTCGAGGGCGAGCGGCATACCCTCGACCAGGTTGCAGATGCGGACCACCGCCGACCGGTTCTGATCCGAGAGGGCAAAGTCGGGTTTGAGCTGGCGGGCGGCATGGAGAAAGAGCTGGACCGCGCCGTGACTTTCCACGTCGGCGGGTGCGTGCTCCGCGTAAGCGGATGCCTCCGGACAGCTCAAGCCGCCGACCTCGATCACCCACTCCTGATGCAGGTTCAATCGCTCCCGCGACGTGACCAAGAGCTTCACCCCAGGGGCCTGGGCGAGGATGTTGGTCAGCAAGGGCGTTGCCTCCGCGACGTGCTCGAAGTTATCGAGCACCAGCAGCAGCTCCCTCTCTTGGAGATACGTGAGCAACTGCTCCCTTGACGATCGGTCGGCGATGAAGGAGAGCTGCAGGGCATCGGCCAAGGCGGGCACCAGCAGGTCGGCCGACGAGAGCGAGGCCAGGGAGGCGACGACCACGCCGTGCTTGAAATGCTCGTTTCTGTCGGCCGCTGCCTGCATCGCGAGCCGCGTCTTGCCAATGCCGCCGGGGCCGGTGAGCGTCAACAACCGGCAGTTGGCGTCGTCGAGACGTTCTGCGATCAGGCGCAGCTCCTCCTCCCTGTCGAAGAGCGGAGATGACACGGTCGGAGGGGGCTCGATCTCCGCGGCGGGCGGTGGGGAGAGCTCGCCACTGCGGATCCTAGCGTGCAGTGCAGTGGTTTTCTCGTCCGGCGGCACGTCGAGCTCCGTGGCCAGCGCCTCCACGCAGGTCTCGTACTGGCGGAGGGCGGCGTCGCGCCGTCCTGCCAGCGCGTAGGTGCGCATGAGCTCGCGGTGGATGGACTCGTCGGTTGGCTCGCTGACCAGGAGCGGTGTGAGCAACTCGACGGCTCGACTGTACTCACCGGCGTCACGGTGGTCGATGGCGAGGGCAAGACTCGCCTCACGGTGGCGGCGGTGCAACCGATCCCGCCACGTCAGTGTCCACTCGGCGTAGCGCTCGTCGGGCAGCAGGTCGCCCTTGTACAGGGCGACAGCGCGCTCGAGAAGAGCGGCCCGCTCGAGAAGAGCGGCCCGCTCGCCCTGTGGGGCGTCGGCTGCCTCCGCGCAGAGACGCTCGAAGTCGTCCGCGTCCACCCAGACCGCGTCGCTGAGATTGAGGACGCCCTTCTCGAACGTGAAGATGGCATCCGCCGTGTCGATCCCCAAGCCACGCTCCAGCGTCCGACGCAGCGCGTAGATGGCGCGGTAGAGGTTGTTGGCACCGGTTTCAGGCTCCCGCTCAGGCCATAGAGACTCGATCGCCTGCTCCTTCAGCAAGCGGCGCTCCAGCGCCAGGCGCTGCAGGAGGTTCGCCGCTTTGCGGCGGCGCCAGTCGCTGTCGCGCACGACGGCGTCGCCGCGCCGGATTTCGAAGCCGCCGAGGACGAAGATGCGAACGGCGTGGTCAGTCATTCGGGTCATAGGCCGAGGTGGTCTCGATCGTGCTTGGATTCATCGTTACCCTCCGATCATGCTCGTGGTCTGAAGTCAGCCCGCCAAATAAGAATAAATCGATCTGATTTATTATAGCACACGAGAGGCGAGGATCAAACGCTGCCCGTGGGCGCTGTGGACAATCTCGCGCCCGAGGGCCGGGCATGCCTGTGGAGGCGCTGTGTGTTGTGGCATACTGCCGCGTTCGGGGGCGGTCGTGTCTGCAACGATGATATCGGGAATGCCTGGCGCCTCAACGACGACGCGTGCGGGCTTTCGCTGGCGCGCGAAGGGTGTAGGATAGAGGCGCGTCCGGTCACAGCCGCACGGACACAATCTTGTTTGCAGGGAGGAGAGAGACGGGATGATTCCGGTACCAGAAAGCGTGTTGGGGGCACTGGCGGCGGCCTTTGGGACGGCGGGCGAACGCCTGTCGCACTTCGCCGGTGGGGGGCCGGAGGGCGACGGCGTGATCTATGCGTATCCGTATGGCGAGGGCCGGCGGCTGCTGAAGATCCTGGCGATCCCGTCGGAGGAGCAGCGGCGGGGCCTGCTCTGCCTGGATGAGCGGCTGCGCTTCGTGCGCTTCTTGGGGGAGCACGGCGCGCACATCGTCTATCCGCGGCGCTCACCCGGGGGCGAGCTGTACGAGACGGTCGAGGCCGACGACCATCTGTGGGTCGGCTACGCTATGGACGTCGTCCCGGGGGAGGGCCCGGCGCAGGACCTGTGGGACGAGGGTTTCTTTCGCAACTGGGGGCGGACCGTCGGCCAGCTGCACCGGCTCGCACAAGCCTATCCGTCGTGGCGGGCGTCGATCGATCCCGACACCGGCGAGCCCTTTCTCACGTGGGAGGAGGAGTGGGCGGGGTTCTACGAGTGGTGCCAGGACGAGGACGTGAAGGCGGCGTGGGTCGCGCTCAAAAAGCACCTCGACGCGCTGCCGATCACGCGGGAGGCCTTCGGTTTCATCCACAACGACCCGCACATCTGGAACCTGCGCCGAAGCGGCGACCGCATCACAGTGCTGGACTTCGACGTGGCGAATCACCACTGGTTTGCGACGGACATCGGGATCGTGCTGCAGAGCGTGCTGATCTTCCACACCGGCGGATTCCACGGCCCGGTGCGCGATC
>CAZPJP010000281.1:2198-2996 GCA_964586915.1 uncultured Anaerolineales bacterium | reverse complement strand
TCGCGACGGGGCTTGGTGCACGAGAATGTATGCCGCGACTGTGTGAGGCGCAAAGGGTACTGCGATGTATCTTCCGCCCAGGAAATGCGCAGGACCTACGCCTATGGCAGCACGTTGTCGATCGCTAGCTTGAAGGTCGCCCCCACGCCGTTTACCTCGATCACGTAAGTCCCCGCCTTCAGGCCCAGGGCCCCCACCGGGATCGCGACGTCGAAGGGCATCAGCGCCATCAGGCACATCGCCTCCGGATCGCGCATCGGGGGTAGCTCGACGACGAAGCTTCCACCGTCGTCTCCCCGAGCTCGGTACATCCATTGGGCGGGTTGCCCGACACGATGGCGCCTACCTGCGCCGGCCGCTCTCCATAACCTTGATAGTGACCTCACCGACCGGCGCCAGACCGTGGATAGCCTCGTCCGATCGCACGATGCCATCCGTCGGTTCGCCGTTCTGAGCTTCGCCACCGACCACGCCGCCGCACGCGCTTCGGAGTGGCTGTCCACGCGCTCGCCGGAACGCAGGTCGCGGCATTTTGAGGTCTGTTTCTTCTTCAGGGGGATCTGCTTCATGGGATCTGCTTTGTTTCACCTGATGAACGCTTTCGTCCATCACCTGAACGCTGGTCTTCACCTGGTGAGCGCATAGCGCTTCTGTAGCCCCGACCGCTGCGTGTCCAGGAACGACCGAAAGACGTCCGATCGCCCCGTTCTCTCGCAGGCTGCGGTAGGCCTCGGACTTTGCCAATCTTGGGGTTCGGGCATAATGGCAGTGGAAGCTGGCGTCGTGGGACTGACCGGC
>CAZPJP010000281.1:0-2188 GCA_964586915.1 uncultured Anaerolineales bacterium | reverse complement strand
TGCCTGGAGGAAGAGTCAAGATCATGGGATGGCCAGAGATTCTGATGCGGGTCCGCGAGATGGGGCAGCATCCCCTTGAGCGCGGCATGATCGATCTCCGCCCGGCCTGGCGTGCGAGGGCGTACCGCGCGCATGCCGTCGCCCCAGAGCCGGTCGTGCGTGCGGAGGCTTTCCGTCGCGTGCTGATGTCCGACAGGCTCCACCACTATGAAGGGGATCGTCTTTGTGGCAGTCACCTGGGCTGGTTTGCTGAGCGGCTGCCTCCGGATCTGAGCGAGGCGGCGTACGCGTCGCTTGTCGGCGTGTGGCGCGATCGCGGGCAGCGGGACTTCTGGGCCGGGTGGGATCACACGCTCGCCGACTACCCAACGCTCCTGGATATCGGCGTGGGCGGCTACCTCGCCCGCGCTCGGACAGCGCTCCGCACCCGCACATCACCCGACGAGCGGGCGACCCTCCAGGGGATGATTATCGCGCTTGAGGCATTCTCCGCCTGGATGCGCCGCTGGTCGGAGGCCGCGGCGGATCAGGGATTGACCGACCTTGCCGACATCGCCCGGCGCGTGGCGACGGCGCCGCCCCGTACCTTTCACGAGGCGGTGCAGCTTGTGGCGTTCACCCATCTGGCCTTTGAGAGCGAGGGGCGCTACGCGATGGCCCTGGGGCGGATCGACCAGTATCTTCTTCCCTTCTATCGACGGGACGTGGCGGAGGGGCGGCTGACCCGCGCCGAGGCCCTCGACCTGCTCTGCCATCTCTGGGTGAAACTCGCGGAGAACGGCGGGGTGCAGAACATCTGCATCGGCGGGCTCACGCCCGAGGGCGAGGACGCGACCAACGAGCTGTCGTACATCTGTCTCGAAGCTACGAAGCGGGTGCGGTCGCCCTACACGAACCTCTCCGCCCGCTTTCACGATGCCACGCCCGATGCTTTCTATGAGGCTTGCTTCGACGTCATCCGGACCGGCGTGGGGTTCCCGGCCATCTTCAACGATCACGTCCTCATTCCCGGCCTGGTGGAGATCGGCATCCCGATCGAGGTGGCGCGGGATCACTGTATGGTCGGCTGCATTGAGACGATGCTCGCCGGTCGCCAGCAAGCCTGGTCCGACGGGCGGTACAATATGACGCTGCAGTTGGTGCGCGCGATGCATAAGGTTCGTGGGAGGGAGGGTCTCTCCTATGCGCTTCTGCGCCAAGCGTTCGAGGATGAGATGCGTTTGGCCTTCGAGACCTACTGCGAGGCCGTCAACGCGCACATCCGCCGGTTCCCGCCGGCGCGCTTTCCCGATCCCTTCCTCTCGGCGTTGACGCGCGACTGCATCGGGCGGGCTCGCGATATCAACGACGGCGGGGCGGAGTACCCACGGATGCACGGCATCGCCGTCATGGGGCTCGCCACGGTGGCCGATTCCTTGGCGGCGGTCAGGAAATTGGTCTTCGAGGAACGGACCTTCGCGTATGACGACCTGATGGACGCCTTGGACGCGGACTTCCAGGGCTATGAGCGGCTGCGTCAGGCCCTGATCAACCGGGCGCCTAAGTACGGCAACGATGAGGACGAGGTGGATGCCATTGCGGCGTGGTTGGTCGATGTCGTCTCGCGCGAGTGCTTGAGGCACAGGACGGTGGATGGGGGATGGTTCGTGGCGGCGATGGCGGCCAACATCTCCAACATACCGGCTGGCAAGGAGGTCGGGGCGACGCCCGATGGGCGGCATGCTTTCACGCCCCTCTCCGATGCGGCAAGCCCCTACTTCGGGCGCGATATCCGTGGCCCCACCGCCTTCCTCAATTCGGTCTCCAAGCCCGACTACCATCGCGTGCTGACGGGCAGCGTCATCAATATGAAGTTCGAGCCCTCTTTCTTCGAGGGGCCCGAGGGCACGCGGGTCTTCGTCGCTCTGATGAAGGCCTTCGTCCGCAATCGCGTCCAGGAGCTGCAGTTCAACTTCACGGGCAACGAGACGCTGGTCGCGGCTCAGAGGGACCCGGAGCGCTACGGCTCGCTGGTCGTCCGGGTCAGCGGCTTCTCCGCTCACTTCGTCCGGCTGTCCAAAGAGGTGCAGGACGATGTCATACGTCGCAGAGCCCACGGTGTCCCCTCATAGCTTCGGGGCAGACGCGCCCTCCGGCTGGTTCACCGACTCACCGACCGAGTGACGGAATTCCCCGCCCTGGTGGGTTG
>CAZPJP010000280.1:0-3066 GCA_964586915.1 uncultured Anaerolineales bacterium | reverse complement strand
GTGTTGAGGACCAGGTCGTAGAGCTCGGGATTGTCCCAATCGACGTGGTAGTAGCGACGCAGATAGTGTCTGCGGCTGCGATCGCTTTCCTCGACCCGGGCCTTCGCCGCCGCAGTGGGGATCTCCTGGCTCCCGGCCGTGCGCTCAACGCGCAGCGGAAACGGGGCGATGATCCGGATGTGCAGGATGTCGGCCCGTTCGCCGAGGATGACTTGGCCGGCCCGCCCGACGATGACGACCTCTCCCCCCTCAGCCCACTCTGCCATAACCTGCGCTACCGCGCTATGGTAAGCGCGGCGTGCCTTGAATGACGGCTTGGCGCCAAGAAGTCCCAGGTCGTCGATCACGGCTAAGGCGACCTCCGGCGCACACGCGCGACATGCCGCTTCATTGATGACCTCGCGCCAGACCATCCTGTAGCCGAGACGATCGGCGATCTGCCGGGCGATTTGCGTTCCAAGGCTGCCCATTTGGCGTGAGATAGTGATCGCTGGCATTGGCACCCTCCACAGGGTTTGACCCTCGTTGACTGCCTAATTTCATTATAGCATGCCTTTTCTGCTTATGCTTGCGCAGTCTGCGTCGGTTAGCCGCCTATCTGATCTCGAGTAGAATGATACTGGTATCGGTATCAGAAGCTTACGACGGAGGAGATCAGTGGAAGACGTAACGACAGAGGATGAAGCCCCGGTCGAAGAGAAGGGGAGCCGGACCCGGCCTCATCCCTCCGGACGAATGCAGCAACGAACGTTGCGCATCCTGGGGTTGGTGTTAGCGCTAGCCATCACCATCGGGGTCTACGTCCTGCGCGATCGGCTCCGTGATGCTACTAGCTACGGATACGTCGGCCTCTTTTTCATCAGTCTCCTGGGCAATGCAACCATCATCTTGCCCGTTCCAACGCTGATCACCGCATTCCTTGGTGGCGGGATCTATAATCCAGTGCTGGTGGGCATTATCTCCGCGGGCGGGGCCACGATTGGCGAGCTGACGGGGTATCTTGCCGGGCTCGGCGGGCGAGCCGTCGTCGAGAACCCGGAAGTCTTCGCTCGCTTCAGTCGCTGGATGGCGCGATATGGTCTGGTTGCGCTCTTTGTTCTGGCGGCGTTTCCCAACCCCTTCTTCGATATCGCTGGAATCATCGCGGGTATGTCCCGGATGCGCCTCACGACCTACCTGATCGTCACGTGGGCCGGCAAGATCGTGAAGTTCGTGCTCATCGCATATCTGGGGGCGGAATCGATCGATCTGCTGGAGGCGCTAGAGACGTCCTAGAGGCAAGACGACCGAGTGGGCTCAGGAGCCATATAAAGGGCACGCTGAAGCGGGGAGCCCTTGAAAAGGGACTCCCCGCGCTCAGGACGACCAAGCTTGGAGCTGGTTCATAATCTAGGTGACGGGGGTCAACCACCCATACTCGTCCGGTGACTCGCCAGAGACGATGCTGAAAAACGCGCTCTGCAGCCGTTCGGTGATCGGTCCGCGCGTGCCCTCTCCGATGGCAATCCGGTCAATGGAGCGAATCGGCGTGATCTCCGCCGCCGTACCGGTGAAGAAGACCTCCTCGGCCATGTAGAGCAACTCGCGGGGGATGAATTCCTCCTTAACCGTGTAGCCGAGATCGCGAGCCAATGTGATGACGCTCTGCCGCGTGATGCCCCGGAGGATACTTGAGGCCAGCGGCGGTGTCAGGATCTCACCGTCGCGGATGACGAAGAGATTCTCACCGCTGCCCTCGCTGACGAAGCCGTTGGAATCCATCGCAATGCCCTCAACGTAGCCATTCTCCACAGCCTCCATCTTGATCAGTTGGGAGTTGATATACTGCCCACCGATCTTGGCGTTGGCCGGGAAGGTGTTGTGGGCCATGCGCCCCCACGAACTGACGCAGACATCCACCCCTTGCTCGATGGCTTCAGGCCCCAGGTAGCGGCCCAGGTAGATGGTCATCACCGCGACGTGGACCGGGCAAGGGCGAGGATCCACACCGATGGTCCCCGTGCCGCGGAAGACAAGGGGGCGGATGTAGGCTGACTTCAGTTTGTTAGCCTTGACGGTCTCGATGCAGGCCTGTCGTATCTCTTCTGGCGTGTAGCCAATCTCCATCCGGTAGACTTTGCAGGAGTCGAAAAGCCGCCGCACGTGACCATCCAGGCCGAAGATCGACGCGGTGCCGTCGATGTCATAGGCGCGGATGCCCTCGAAAACGCTCGAACCATAGTGCATCGCGTGGACTGACATATGTACATTTGCCTGGTCCCACGGGATAAGATCGCCGTCCATCCAGATATAATCAGTAGGCTCAATCGCCATAGTCTTGCTCCTCCTTAGTGGGTGAGATGGGTCAAGTCTGAAGGGGGCCCAAGGCCCCCTTCAGATCACGAGTTTACTTGAGAACGGCGCCTTCGCTAGCGGACGTGACGTGCGCCGCGTAGCGGGAGAGATACCCTGTCTGAATCTTGGGCGGTGGTGGGGACCACGTCTCGCGTCGTCGCTCCAGTTCGGCATTGTCGACGTGCAGGACTAGCCTCCGCTTTGGAATATCGATCTCGATCTCATCCCCTTCCTCGACTAGCGCGATGGGGCCGCCAGCCGCGGCTTCCGGTGAGACGTGGCCGAGAGCAGAGCCCCGCGTAGCGCCGGAGAAACGTCCGTCGGTCATCAGTGCGACATCGTTATCCAGCCCCATCCCCGAGAGCGCCGAGGTGGGCATTAACATCTCGCGCATACCCGGACCGCCTCGAGGGCCCTCATACCGTATCACGACGACATCACCCGCTTTGATCTCCCCGTTGAGAATTGCAGCCATAGCTGCCTCTTCGCCATCGAAGACCCGCGCCGGCCCGCGATGGTGCATCATACCCGGCGCGACCGCGCCAGCCTTGACGACGGCGCCGTCCGGAGCCAAGTTGCCCTTGAGAATGGCGATGCCGCCCGTGGCGCTGTAGGGGTCGTCGGTCGGTCGAATCACGGTATCCAAGTTTGCGCGACCGATGCGCCGACCTGCGCCAGCCTGTGAACCCCACCGGCGGATGTTCTCCGCGACAGTGTGTCCTGTGACGGTTG
>CAZPJP010000279.1:0-3097 GCA_964586915.1 uncultured Anaerolineales bacterium | reverse complement strand
TCACGTTTGAGTTGCGTTGGAATTGCGTGAGGGGAGGCGCTTGTCCATACAAGAAAACGAGCCCGAAGGTGACGCTTCGGGCTCGCTGGGGATCTTATCCCATCCCCGGGGGGTGCGCACATCACAAAGTTGATCTAACGCTCACTCATCCCTTTTCTGCTGTCCGGGAGGAGTGCCACCCTTGTCGATCAGACCCGGTGGGGGGTCGGGCGGCCCATACGGTGGTCCGTCGCCATGCGGTGGCGGGCCATCGTCGGGCAGCTCGTTATCGTCATCGTCAGGCAGTTCGCCATCGCCATCGTCGGGCAGTTCGCCATCGCCATCGTCGGGCAGCTCATTATCGCCGTCGTCAGGCAGCTCGCCATCGCCATCGTCAGGCAGCTCGCCATCGCCATCGTCGGTCGGCTCTTCGGGCACGTCCGTGTCGTCTGGCGCTGATGGCGTCACTCGGTCCTCCAAGCCTGGCGGTGAGCCATCCTCAATTGGGGCTGCTGGAACGTCCTTGTCCTCTAGGCCCGGGGGAGTGTCCTTGTCCTCCTGGCCCGGCGGCCCGTCCTTATCCTCCTGGCCCGGGGGCCCATCCTTGTCCTCGAGCCCTGGCGGTCCATCCTTGTCATCAACGTCCGGCGGCCCGTCCTGATCCTCAAGGCCCGGCGGCGTAGGTTCGTCATCCGGACCCGCGTCGGGCTGCTCCGAATCCTCCGGGCTGACCGCATCGGGGCTGGGCGTCGGCGGCGGCGGTGTGCGTCCGTCGTCGTCCAATGGGGCGCCGTCCGGGCCTGATCCCACCGTGCGCGACTGGCCCGGTTGCAGAATCTGAGTCTCACCGCCAACCCTCATCTTGAGTATCGCGGTCCCAGCGATCAGTGTCGTGGTTCCATCCTCGGCGACAATCACCGAGTAATCGCCCCCAGCGGCGCCCGCGGCTAGCTGAGGCGTGTGCACCTCAAAGCTCTCTTCCCACTCCGCGGTCGCATCCACCTCCCCAGCAGCGGGCCGTGCCATCCGCACGTCAACGCGTCCCCGCTCCTGGTAGAGGATGGTCTTTCCCCGGCGGATCACCCAACCTCGGGGGGCCTCCAGCATCACCACCTCGGAGGCCGGGTGGAGCGTCGCCTCGGTACCATCGTGGAACTTCAGCTTGACGCGGCCATCGGCCAACGTCTGGACCCGCTCCCCCACTGCCACGCGGTCGCCGTCATCCACAGGCACCCACGTCCTTTCGCCGCCCGGCAGGCGGTAGACGACACCCTGCACCTCGGTGGCCAACGCCTTGGCGGAGACCGGCTGCGGTCCCCAGGGCACGAACCCGTTTCCAAATGCGAGGAGAGAGATGACCACCAGGACTGCCACGAAGGCCATCGCGAAATGCCGAAACGAGTCACGCGATGAGTCACGACTGGCAGCCGCGCGCACCTGCGCGCGCCGCTTCTCTGCAAGCGCAGCAAACATCCTGGCGCGGCCCTCCGCCACGGCTTCAGGCCGTGCCGTTATCGGCTCGCTCTGCCGGATCCACGTCGCGGCCTCGAGAAGCGGGCGCAGCTTCTTGGCGTAGCGGGGATGGCGCGCCAGAGTTCGATGGACGGGCTCGCCTCGCAACACCCGCGCCAGGCACCTATCTAGTGCGTCAAGCAGATCTCGCTTACGTCGCATAGCTCCTGTCGGTGCTCACTTTCACACTTATATCCCCAAGGCCTAGAGGGCCTCACTACTCTGACTAACGTTGATTGTGCCCAGCAGATACGGCCTCCGAGCACAATTTGGCTCAATCTGCTCTTATGCGAGCAAAGGAGCGCGCCAGCGCCGCCAAAGCGCGATGCTGGAGCGATTTCACGGCGCCGACGCTCTTGTTCAGCACCTCGGCGGTCGTGGCATTATCATAATCCTCGAAGAACTTCAGCTGAATGACGTTGCGTTGGTCCTCGGTGAGATCGCGAAGCGCGACGACCAGCTCCTCCTCCATAAGGGCATAGTGCGCGTGCTGTGAGGGATCGCGGGTATCGGCCTGCAGAGAATCACCGAGGGGCACCTGCTCGGTACGGTTCGCCTGCCGGTAGTGGTCGATCACCAGATTGCGCGCAATCGTGTAGAGCCAGGCGAGAAGCGGCCGCCCGCGATACCGGAAGCGGTCGATCTGATCGACCAACCGGACGAAGACCTCGCTGGTGAGATCCTCGGCGGTGGCTGCGTTATCCACTCGAACGCGTATATAGCGATAGATCTTGGGCTGATAGCGCTCGTAGAGCTCGGCGAACGCATCTCGATCGCCGGCCTTGGCAGCCTTAACTAACCGCGCTTCGTCGTCGCTCATCGCACGCTTGAATCTGCTTCACGTATGTGTCCTATGTAGGATGTACTATCCGCCCAGACAGCGACCGAGAAGGGTGCGTATCATTGGAAACAGTATACCCGCTCCTGCATCTTTGCCAAGCACAACCACGGCTCCCTGAAAGAAGCCTAGATCTCTTACCAACACATATGCGTGGCATCACGGGGCCGTCATCGGCGGCGGGCAGTGTGGCAATGGAGCGCCCCCAGCATGCAAAGAGGGCGGCGCGTTGCGCCGCCCCCTACTTCAACTGCCCAGATCTAGCGATCAGTCAGGCTCGCCGCCCTCTATCTCTCATGATTCCAGGTCCGCAACATCAAGCGAATGAGGTTGTACAGCCGCGGTTCGCAAAGCCACCTCGCAACCTCGGATCGCGAGGGCGAGTGGGCTAGTCCCTCCCATCCCCGAACGCGACGGGCGATCAACTCGACGAAGCGTCCGCGCCACGGTTCTTCCAGCGCGAAGATCGCATCGGCCAGGTAGCAGGCGTGATGGAGGTCCACCGAGGGCGTACTGATCCCCAGGCGGCTGTTGTCCTGAAGGGACTCTTCCATAAGGTCGCGAGCCTTGCTCTGAGAGTGCTGTATCGACGGTGTTAGACCGGCCTTCATCTTCCCCTCCTGACCCCTGGGCTGCCTGTGTCTAGGCGCCTGACCTCTATCGTAAGCCTCTCTCCCTGGGGGGCATCCCCGTGAACTCCGACGATCCGTGCGGGAGGGACAGGCCCCTGCAGGGCGAGCGCCGCTTGTTACTGTGAAGCATGCTATG
>CAZPJP010000278.1:0-3099 GCA_964586915.1 uncultured Anaerolineales bacterium | reverse complement strand
TCTCTCTAGGTTAATTTATATTTATTGCCATCCCTCCTCATTTTGTATTCGGTATTATTCTGTCTGTATTAAATTTCCCATGTCTTCATTTGGTAAACATCCTCCCAGAATTCGTATTCAAATTTTAAGGAGGTACAAAATGCCTCTTTTAGTTTTGCTATTTCTACTGTATTACACACCTGGTTAAATAAAGATCTCATATTGTTAACCAAGTGATGATACTCATAAGTAGTATAAAATCCAGCCCAAGCTTTGTAATACTTATTATGATTATCAGCCAATTTTGCTTGATGTACCTCCGAGATTTTCTGATAGGACCAATAGCATGGCAATAGGGCAGTGAGGCCTTCTGCAAAAGAATTTAATGAGCTTACCGATAGCAGATAATTGGTATAGGAGATATTCGCCCTGGTAAGCTTGGCCCTTTCTGCCTCTTTCAGAGCAATACCGATGGACTGTAACAATTTTTCATAGGCATCGAATTCACCTGTGGCTTCCATATGCAAAATATTAATCATCTCCCTTCTGGCTTCCAAATTCTCTGCCCTGGAGGCCAGCAAGCTGATATTTTTCAATGATTGGCTCAAATAATAATAATCCTGCAATAGGTAAAACTTAAATCTCTTCCCGATTAAGATACCCTGATAAATTTCAATCACAAAAGGATGGTTAATAACAGGCTGCCAAACGCCTTCTGTTTCATTAACTAATTTTTGGAAATTCATTATTCTTTCACCCCCTTTACCACTACATAATCTCCCCTTTTGTATCCTGTTTTTGGCTCTTCAACTTTTTCAGTACTATATTTGGGATGTCGGGTAAGGGTTTGGATAAACTTTAGTTTCCCAAATCCTGCTTTTTCTAACATTTCAATTAGGCTGCAAGTAGAAACCCAATCCGCATCTCTGATAAATTCCAGGGGATAAGGATACTCCGGAACTATTTCCGGATCAAATCTTCCTCTCAGATAAGAAAGTTCGTATAATAATACATAGGAGCCTTCGGCCGGAAGAAAGGAAACGATCACTTCCCCGCCTGGCTTAAGAACCCGGTACGCTTCTTTAATCGTCTGAAATTGGTCACTGACATAACTAAGGACAGTGGCAAGAAGAACCTGGTTAAAACTCTCATTGGGATAGGGAAGGTTCTCAGCATATCCATGTTTTACTTCAATGCCTCGCTCCCTGGCTAGTTCTGCCATTTCCTCAGAAGGTTCAACCCCATATTTAATTCCCAGTTTCTCGGCAAACATCCCGTTTCCAATTCCTACACTCAAACAATGTGCAGGATCTGTTACCATATTCTTTAATGCTTCTAATTCTGAATTAAAGATATTCTTATTTTTCTCAAACCATTTTTCAAAATCCAGGGCAGATTTCTGAAAATGACTAATGTAGGGGGGATTTATATGATGATAAAGTGGCCCATTGCCCTGACCAATATTGCTGGGTGCATTTTTGATGGCCTTAAAGACATAATCCCTGGCAATCTCTATCGCCTCTTTTAAACTGTTGCCTTGGGCAAGGCTGGCTGCAATGGCTGATGAGAGTGTACATCCTGTACCGTGGGTATTTTTGGTTTTAATCCTTTTCGTTTTATAGGTAAAAAACTCTTCGTTACATAACAAGAGGTCTACAATCTCTTCCCCTTTTAGATGACCCCCTTTTATCAGCACATGAGTAGCGCCCAACTCCTTGATTTGTTGTGCAGCCTGCTTCATACTATCCAGGTCTTCTATCTTGATATTACTCATTATTTCAGCCTCGGGAATATTGGGGGTTACTAGGTCTACCAAGGGTAACAGTTCTGTTCTTAAATATTCTCTATCACCCTCCCTTAATAAAGGGTGTCCGCTTTTGGCAACCATAACCGGATCCAGGACTACCTTTTTTAACTGATATTCAGAAATTTTCTTTGCCACAACTTGAATAATATCGGCATTGGAAAGCATGCCAATCTTAACCGCATCGACTCCGATGTCTGATACCACCATATCTAACTGATCAGCAATAACCTCTGGAGAGATATCGTAAACAGAACGAACTCCCTGGGTATTCTGAGCCGTAACGGAGGTAATGACAGACATGCCATAGACATCAAAGGCCTGAAAAGTCTTTAGATCAGCCTGTATCCCTGCTCCTCCCCCGGAATCAGAACCGGCAATGGTTAATATACGGTTTAACTCTTTCATATTTATCACCTTCTTTAAAGATTTTTTATTTTTTATTCCTCCATTTTTTATAAAATTCGCTTGTCGGTAATCTCTTTAAAATAAGATAAGCAATGATGCTCCCACCCAGGGTACTTACCAAAAATGGCAGGACAAAAAAGAATATAGCTGCCTCCTGCCCAATTAAATACCTGGCTACCGGATAGGCAACTAATCCACCAATAATTCCAGTGCCAAATACTTCACCAAAGATGGCATAAAGTTGATTCCTGGTCTTTTGATAAACAAGACCGGCCAATAGTGCCCCAAACATACTGCCGGGAAAGGCTAGAAGGGTTCCGACACCGGTAATATTCCTCAATACGGAAATGGCAAAGGCATTCCAGAGTGCATATCCCGGACCCAATATGACAGCAGACAAGACATTAATCAGGTGTTGTACCGGAAAACATTTGGAAACCCCAACCGGAATATAGATCAGATGACTGGTTAGGGTACCCAATGCTATAAACAAGGCAGAAATGGATAACATTTTTGTATTGAGCATGCTTATTCCTTTTTCAGACATTATTATTTTGATTATGATTTTATAATAAAAAAAACACAGTTCCATAAAGAGCCTGTGCTTCGGTAGCATTTTTATTTCCCTCCGCTGGTATTAACCAGTTCAGGTTCTAAGGGTCAAGAAATGCTATTCTTTTCTCAGCCTGATGACAGGCTCCCCCATAAAACGATATATTTCATTTTCAATTATTCTAAGTAAAATTTATAGCAAATCACTTATATTCCAACAATTTTTCTTATCTAGTACTTAAGATAATATCCATTGTTTTGTTATTTAAACTCTAATTTCATTTATAATACTACTCCTGGTTTTCTAAATCAATAGGTTCCCAATCTGATATACCAAAAGTGAGCTAATCCAGGCT
>CAZPJP010000277.1:0-3214 GCA_964586915.1 uncultured Anaerolineales bacterium | reverse complement strand
TTCAGCGATTGAATTATGGTATGACCAGAGCGCGCTGCAAGACAGTGACAGGATCCACGCGCCTGCTAGAGGGGCGTCCATGACATCGCGGGAGAATGTGCGCATCCACGAGACGGCTGACGTCCACGACGAGGCGCGTGTCGGCGCAGGGACGACCATCTGGCACCAGTCGCAGATCCGCGACGGGGCCCGCATCGGCCGCAACTGCATCATCGGCAAGGGGAGCTACATCGACGCCGGCGTCGTGCTCGGCGACAACGTCAAGGTGCAGAACTACGTCTCTGTCTACCACGGCGTCGTCCTGGAGGACGGCGTCTTCTGTGGGCCCCACTGCGTCTTCACCAACGACAAGCGACCCCGCGCCATCAACCGCGACGGGACCCTCAAGGCCGCTGACGACTGGACCCTGAGCGAGACTCGAGTGAGGACGGGCGCCGCCATCGGCGCCAATGCCGTCATCGTCTGCGGGGTCACCATCGGCGCCTGGGCCATGATCGGTGCCGGTTCCGTCGTCACCCGCGACGTGCCGGATCACGGACTGGTGTGGGGGAACCCGGCGCGGCTGATGGGGTTTGTGTGCAGCTGTGGGGAACGGCTGGAGAGGCGTAAGGGGCGGGAGAGACAGGGAGAGGGGGAGAGGGTTCTGGTGCGCTGCCATGCATGCGGCAGTGAGGTGGAGCTAAATCGAGCAGATTGGGAGAGTATAGCGTGATATCGATCGCAAGCCCCATCATGGGGGATGAGGAGAAGCAAGCCGTTCTGGAAGTATTGGACTCCGGGATGCTGGCTCAGGGCCCGAGAGTGAAAGCCTTTGAGGAGGCCTTCGCCGCCTACTGCGGCGTCGACCATGCCGTCGCGACCTCGTCGGGCACCACCGCGCTGCACATGGCGCTGCTGGCCCACGGGATCGGCCCGGGGGACGAGGTCATCACCTCGCCCTTCACCTTCATCTCCTCCGCCAACGCCGTCCTGTTCACCGGTGCCAGGCCCGTCTTCGTCGACATCGATCCCCACACCTTCAACATTGATCCCGACTTGCTCCAGGCGGCGATCACGCCCAGCACCAAGGCCGTTATGCCGGTCCATCTCTTTGGGCTCCCGGCCGAGATGGCGCCCATCTTGGCCCTGGCAGAGGAGCACAATCTGGCTGTGATTGAAGACGCCTGCCAGGCCCATGGCGCCGAATACGGTGGCAAGAGGACCGGTTCGTTCGGCACCGGATGCTTCTCCTTCTATCCCACGAAGAACATGACCACGGGCGAAGGTGGGATGATCACCACTGACGATGAGGACCTGGCCGAGACCTGCCGCGTGCTCCGTCAGCACGGGATGCGACGGCGCTACTACCACGACGAGCTGGGCTACAACTTCCGCATGACAGACATCCACGCCGCCATCGGCCTGGCCCAGATGCAGAAGCTGGAACGCTTCAACGCGGCCCGCGCCGAAAACGCGCGCTATCTGACTGAACACCTCGAGGGCGTTGTCACGCCCGTTGTCCCGGAGCGCTGTCGCCACGTTTTTCACCAATACACCATTCGGGTTCCCGACGGCCAGCGTGATGCGCTGCGCCACCATCTACTAGAGAGGGATATCGGATCCGGCATCTACTATCCAGTGCCCATCCACAGGCAGACCTATTACACCTCGGAGCTGGGGTATCGCGTGGAGCTGCCGGAGGCAGAGGGGGCGGCCGAGGAAGTGCTCTCGCTGCCGGTCCATCCGGCGCTAGTTGAGGGGGACCTTGAGGCCATCGTTGCAGCGGTAAACGAGTTCGCGGAGGCCCAATCGTGAATGATCTGAAAGCTGCCGTCATCGGCGTGGGCGCCATGGGGCAGCATCACGCACGCGTCTACACCGCACTCCCGACCACGGCGCTGGTGGGCGTCGCCGACGTCGATGGGGCCAGGGCGCGCGAAGTGGGCCGCACATACGGCGTCGCTGCGTATACCGACTACCAGGAGATGCTGGAGGCGGAGCAGCCGGACCTCGTGACCGTCGCTGTCCCCACATCCCTCCACGGCCCAGTCGCCGCCGACGCCCTGCAGAGCGGGGCGCACGTGCTGGTGGAGAAGCCGCTGGCCGGTACCATCGAGGCAGCGCAGTCACTCATCCAGGAGGCGGAGGAACTGGACCGAAAGCTTATGGTCGGCCACATCGTCCGCTTCGATCCGGCCATTCAGGCCCTCAAGGACCAGCTGGACGAAGGGGCGCTCGGGCGCATCTTCCACATCGGTTGTCGTCGCGTGGGGCCTTTCCCGTCCCGCATTCGCGACGTGGGTGTAGTCATTGATCTTGCGCCCCATGACCTGGACCTCATGCGGTTCGTGTCCGGCGATGAACCGCTGCGGGTCTACGCTGAGTCCCATCAGGAGATCCACACCGCCCACGAGGATCTTGTGACCGCGATGCTGCGCTTCCGAAGCGGCGTCACCGGTGTCTTGGAGATCAACTGGCTGACGCCCACCAAGGTGCGCGAGACCACCGTCCTGGGCGAGAGAGGCATGTTCCGCGTGGACAGCCTCACCAAGGACCTCTTCTTCTACGAGAACGCTCACGCCAACGGCGCGATGTGGGGCGCCCTGGAGGTTCTCAAAGGGGTCAGCGAGGGGCGCATGGTCCGCTATCCCCTGCAGCGGTATGAGCCCCTCAGGGCCGAGCTGGAGGCCTTTGCGTCGGCGGTGCTGGAGGACGAACCGGTGCCGGTCAGCGGGGAGGATGGGCTGCAGGCGCTTCGCCTCGCCCTCGCCTTGGTCGAATCCGCAACCACCCACCAGATCGTGAGCATCGGCGATGTGTGAGCGTCGGCCGATTACCCTGGGAGACCACTCAGGAGGCGTATCTGACCATCTCCGTGTGCCCCCGTGCCTTGCCCGTGTAGCTCCGTGTAGGCCGTTGGACCAACCATGAATCTCTCGCAGTTGGCAGCACAGATCGAATCGCACCAGGCCCGGCTCGTGGTCATCGGGCTGGGATACGTGGGCCTGCCCGTGGCCGCCCTGTTCGCCGACAGCGGCCTTCCCGTCGCGGGTCTCGACATCGATCGCGGCCGGGTCGACGAGATCAACCGGGGCGGCTGCCCCATCCAGGGGCACGAACCCGGCCTGGGCGAGCTGGTGGGCCGGGTCGTGCGCGACGGCCAGCTCCGGGACACCACCGATTTCGGGGCGTGCCAGGACGCCCAGGTCGTACTCATCGCCGTGGCGACGCCGGT
>CAZPJP010000276.1:0-3251 GCA_964586915.1 uncultured Anaerolineales bacterium | reverse complement strand
GTGCTGACGGGCGCGCGCTCAGAATGGGAGGTGGAACAGAACGTCGCATCGGTCGAGAAGGGCCCGCTGTCCGCGGATGTGCTCGGTCATCTCGAGGAGATCGCAGCAAGGGTGCCTTTCCGCCCCTTCGAAGAGCCCTTTGGCCTGCCCTTCGGGCGCGAGTATCGGGGGCCCGGTCACGCCTGATCGCACCGCCAGCAGGTCGTGCCTGGCGTGAGGTCGGTCTTGCGTACAACGAGGCGGCGCTGGATTCCAGCGCCGCCTTGTCGACTCTGGTCCTTTCGTCGAAGTCCGAGCTCCACCTTTTGCGGGATGCAGCGGGTCCGCTCCTGTGTTATGATGAAGGTATCACGCTGCGCCGATGCGTGGAACTTTTTGCGCCCTCAGAGCGTCTAGAAGCTGAACGCGCGACCAGCAGCCAGTGACGCCTCAACGTTGCTCGGTATTGTCGGGAAGCGTCCACCCCAAGGGCGTCCCCATGAGGTGGCTTTCTGCCGAGTTTGGTCGAGCTGAGGAGAGACGATATGGAGGAGAGAGACTTTCGGGAACCATCACACTCGCCTGACGTCAACTGGGTTTGGTGGGTGCTGATGGCCGCTGTCATTATCACGATTCTGGTAAGTGGCTTCCTACTGACGCGAATGGCCCTGCGCGCGAGCGGTCTCTGGTCGACGCCGACACCGACCTCCACTATTCCACCGGTGCCCGTGATCGACCTGGATCCCGAGAGGGGTCGTCCAGGAGCCCCGATCACCGTCACCGGGGCTGGCTGGACGGCGGGTGACGTGGTGACGCTGCGGATAGCGAGCACCGAGGCTCAGCAGGTGGCACCCTTGGACCTGGCGACGGTGACGGTTGCATCGAACAGCACCTTCACGGCGTCGATCGGGATCCCAGTGATCCGGCCCTGGTCGGAGCTCGATCAGGTGCGGATCCAGGCCGTGGGTGAAGCTTCTCAGACGACCGTGACAGCGATCTTTGATATCGTGCTGCCGACGGCAACGCCCACTTCCACCGCGGTTCCGACGGCAACGCCCACACCGGCGCCTCCCACCGACACGCCGACCCCGACGATCACCCCCACGGCTTTAACCCCCACGCCGACGGATACGACGCCCCTGCCGACGCCGACGGCGGTCGTCACGGAGTGGCGTGGCGAATACTATAACAACCTGTCGCTGTCAAGGAACCCCGCGATCGTGCGCAACGACCCCATTCTCAGTTTCGACTGGGGCGAAGGGCCGCCGGCGCCGGGGCTGCTGGCCGATGGGTTCTCCGTGCGGTGGACGCGCACCTTGGCGCTGCCGGCGGGGAGCTACCGCTTCTACGCCACCGCGGATGACGGGGTCAGGGTGTGGCTCGACGGTCAGCTGCTTATCGACGAATGGCACAGGGCGCAGGCGGTGACGTACACAGCGGATCGCACCTTGCGCGCGGGCGAGCATACCTTCGTTGTCGAATACTACGAAGCGTGGGGCGATGCGAGCATTCGTTTCTGGTGGGATCGGCCGGGCGAGTTCCCGCAGTGGCGCGGCGAGTACTTCGCCAACGCCCAGCTCAGTGGCTCGCCGGTCCTGACCCGCAACGATGTCGCTATCAACTTCACGTGGGGGGAGGATGGCCCTGCCCCTGATATGCCGGCAGATCGCTTCTCCGTCCGCTGGACCCGGACGCTGAGCTTTGATGCCGGGACGTACCGGTTCCGGGTACTCGTCGATGATGGCGCTCGCGTCTACGTCGACGGGACGCGCGTGATCGATGCCTGGACCAACGGGGCTGTGCGCGAAGTGACGGGCGACATCTCCCTGGCAGCGGGGCAGCATACGGTGCGCGTTGAATACTATGAGGCCGCCGGGGACGCGGTGATGCAGCTAAGCTGGGAGAAACGGGATGCTTACCCCGACTGGAAGGGCGAGTACTGGGACAATCCTGAGCTCTCTGGGCTTCCCATCCTCGTCCGCAATGACGCGAACATCGATTTCGACTGGGCGACGGACTCACCGGCGCCGCCGCTTCCGTCGGATCGCTTTTCGGCCCGGTGGACGCGCGCGCTCGACTTCGCCATCGGCACCTATCGCTTCCATCTGGTCGTCGATGACGGCGCCCGCCTGTGGATCGATAACCGCCTGGTGATTGACGCGTGGCGCGATGGGTCCACTCGGGAGCTAACCGCCGATGTCCCCTTGGCTGCCGGCGAACACGTTATCCGGCTGGAGTATTACGAGAACGTCGGTCAGGCTCGCGTCAGGCTGCATTGGGAGCCGATCACGCCGAGCTTCCCCGAGTGGAAGGGTGAGTACTGGGCGAATGCAACCCTGTCTGGGGCGCCTGTGCTGGTGCGGAACGACGAGGACATCGACTTCGACTGGGGCAACGGGTCGCCCGATGCGGCGCTGCCGTCGGACGATTTCTCGGTTCGCTGGAGTCGCACGGTCACGCTGTCAGCCGGGCAATATGCCTTCTCCGCGATCGCCGACGATGGCGTACGGGTGCTTGTCGACGGCAAGCAGGTCATTGACGAATGGCACACGAGCACTGGGGACACCATCTATCGTGTGGAGCAGACGTTGGAGGCCGGGCCACATTTGATCGTCGTCGAGTACTACGAGGCGGGTGGGGACGCCTCTGTTCAGGCGGGGTTTGAGCGCGTGGGGGATCTGCCGACGTCCACGCCGACGCCAACGCTCACGCCGACGGCGACGCCAACACCTACGCCGACGCTGACCCCCACAGCCACGCCAACGCCAACAGCCACGCTGACGGCGACGGCTACGCCGACTGCTACCCCAACTCAGATGCCAGAGCCGACCTCGACGCCCACGCCAACAGAGACGCCGGTGCCCGACGCTTGAGCCGCGATTGTCTGGCGGTCGTCGCGGGCCCGTCGTACCGACGGTCTCGTCGCTGACGCGCAGGAGGGTCGCACAGATGTGCGACCCTCCTTAGCTGGGGCGCCGGACGCGCCCCAGCTGCCCGGGCTTATCCCGGCATTGCCGCCATCGATCTGGGCAGGAAGCGAGGTCAGGCGTCCAGCGCCCCGTGGGCCAGGCTCATCGGGAGCGGCGCGGGTTGCTCGCAGGAGCTGTCGACCTCGACGTGGCGCCCCTCCCGAGGTGAGTCGAGGGTGGCGTGCATGACGTCGAGGACGTGGTACGCGAGCGTGCCGCTCGTCCGATGGTCGCGACCGGAGCGCAGGGCGTAGGCCATATCGGCCACGCCGATGCCGCGGCTGTTCTCCGCGTAGCCGTGGG
>CAZPJP010000275.1:0-3254 GCA_964586915.1 uncultured Anaerolineales bacterium | reverse complement strand
GCATCGCGCATCCCTTTCCTGATCCGCGCCGCGCCGGAGCTGGGCTTCCAGTCCCATCTGACCTGCGACGTGCCGGTCTGCCTCGAGGACATCATGCCGACGCTGCTGGAGCTGGCTGGCGTGCCCCTACCGGAGCGCGTCGATGGCGAGAGCCTCGTGCCGGTGCTCCGTGGCGACGCCACAGCCCTCGAGCGCCCGTGGCTCCACGGCGAGCACGCCCCGTGCTACAGCGCCGCGCAGGCGTACCACGTGCTCACGGATGGACGATGGAAGTACATCTGGCGCCCCCTGTCGCGCCCCCTATCGCGCCCCCTATCGCGCCCCCTATCGCGCCCCCTATCGCGCTCGCGCTCCGACGCCGAGCAGCTCTTCGACCTGCACGCCGACGCGCAGGAGCTGCACGATCTCGCGCAGCGACCCGAGTATCAGGCGACCCTCGTCACCTGGCGAGAGCGCCTGATCGCGGAACTCCGCGACCGCCCGGAGGGCTTCACCGACGGCGAGCGCCTCATCCGCGGTCGCCCCTATCCGGCCCTGCTCCCCGCCCCCTGAGGCGCCTCGCACGATTGGCCCGCGTGGTGCATCGCACGTGCGGCGAACCGACCTTGACGATGGGCCACCAGGACCACCCGCTCCGGCAACCCGTCTGCTAAGTGCGTCGCACGGTCGGGTCCATGGAGGTCCTCTCGCGGCACGAAGGTGGCTTCGCCACCACCGACGCCACAAGTGCGTCGCGCTATTCGGTCGTCTGCATCCCCAGTAGCTCGGCCCGCCGTCGTCGGTAGGCCACGATCGGGCGATCGCCCTGGATCAGATTCTCCCCCATCTGCAGCGAGACCGGCTGCGGCTGATGTGTCTCCACCACACGCCGGTCCTGGTGCGCGATCCTCGCATTGAACGGCATCGCCAGACGGTTCACGATCTCCCGCAGCACCGGGACGCGCAGAAACCGCTGGTAGAAGCGAAGATAGAGCAGCGTGTGTCCGTCATCCACCGGCACGAAGGCCGCGGCTACACGGACGTCATCGGCGATGTAGTTCTGCCACAGGTTCGGGAAGATGAACGCCAGGTGGAAGTCGCGCTCGGGATCGACCTCGATCTCGTCAGGGCGGCGGGGCCGCGTCCCGTCGTCGACGCGGTTGTAGACGTAGAAGACGAACTGCTGATCGTCCGCCCACCGGACCACGGGGCCGTCGACGAGCGTCCGATTTCCGCGCCCGATGGTATTGTGGTGAACAAAGGGAAGGTGGACGACGTCGAGCTGATTCTCGATGACCCGAGTGTAGTGCGCCTGCCAGGGATCGATAGCCTGTCCGTAAGAGAAGCCATCAGCCAGGTCGTCGAAGAAGCGTGGCGTCCCTGGATCGGCCGACGGCGTCTCTCCCCACCAGATCCAGATAAAGCCGTGCGCTTCATAGGTCGGATATCCGCGAGCCTGAAAACGCTCCGGCACGGGCGCGTCCCTCCCGTTGGCCGGAATGCGCTGAACGCGACCGCTGGCATCGTACTCGAAGCCATGAAACGGGCACTGCAGCCGTCCATTCTCCAGCACCTTGCCTTTGCTCAACTGCACGCCCCGGTGGGCGCAGCGGTCGCGCAGGCAGGCCACGTCACCTCTGGCATCCCGCCAGAAGACGAGCTTCTCCCCCATTCTGGTCACGCCGATGGGCTTGCGCCGCACCTGGGATGAATCCAGCACGACATACCATTGGTTGGGGATCACGTTTGCCTCCTCCCGAGTGGGTCTGCCTCTCCATCTTACGCCTGAGTGACCGGGCCGCAAGTCAAGCGTGGGGCTCCCCGAACCGCCGGGGTCGCCGCCCCGCGTAAGGAAAGCGGTGCATCTCATACCGCCTCGGTCGAACCCTCAGTATTTCGTCGGTCCACCAACTATTTTGACATTTTGCCAAATTATTGACCTTAAGCCCTTGACAAGAGCCAATAAATCGAGTATCATGCAAACGAGTCAAGGAGGTGGTCATGCGCAAGACCCTGGAACACTGTCCGACATGTGGAGGTGACCTGTTGGTCACGCGGATGAGCTGTCCGGCCTGCGGCACCGTCGTCACGGGACAATGGGCGCCGTGCCGCTTCTGCCAGCTCTCACCGGAGCACACGCGGCTGCTGGAGGCTTTCGTCCGCTCTCGCGGCAACGTCAAGGAGATGGCCCGCGAGCTCGACATCTCCTACTGGACCGTCCGTAAGCAGGTGGACGAGCTGATCGAGGCGTTGGGCTACGAGCCCGCACCGCCGCCGCCCGAGGACACGACCGAGGCGCAGATGGAGATCCTCGACCGGCTTGAGCGCGGCGAGATCAGTGCCGCCGAGGCCACGGAGCTTCTGGAAGACCTAGCCTAGCATCAGCCCGGCGTTCCACACGCCGGGCCATGAGTAAAGGAGCAGAGAGATGAGCGACCAAAGGATGAAGATCCTCCAGATGCTGGAGGAAGGCAAGATCACCGTCGAGGAGGCAGGCCAGCTCCTCAGCAAGGTAGATGAGTTGCAGGAGGAGGCCGAAGAGCACACAAGCGGGCCCCAGCCACCGCCCCATCCACATGGACCCAGCTTCCCACACATCGACATCCCTCACATGCCCGACGTGGGCAGAATCGTCAGCGACGCGATGAACAAGGCCTTCCGTGAGGTCGGCCGCGTCGACTTCACCGGCGAGGAGACGGAGGCTGTAGGCCCCATGCGCTACCAGGGCGCGCGCTTCAGCGGCGCCCTTCTCGAGCACACGAATCTCACCGACGCCAAGATGGACCGGCGGACCCGCTTTGAGGGCGCCGATCTGCGCCATACCTCCTTCGTCGACGCCGACCTGCGCGGCGCGGACCTGCGCGGCGCCGATCTCAGCCACAGCGACTTCACCGACGCGAAGCTCAACGGCGCCGACCTGCGGGGCGCGCGAATGAGCCAGGGATCCTACATCGACACCGACTTCCGCAACGCCGACCTCCGCGCCGCGGACCTCAGCCACAGCGATCTGACCGACGCCGACTTCAAGGGCGTGAAGGAGCCCGGCCTCTCACTGCGCGGCGTGACCATGGTCGGACTGAAATACTACAGCACACCCGAGGATGAGGCGGAGGAAGCAGCTGCCTGGGCGGAGGCCGCCGAAGGTGCAGCGGAGGAGGCAGCTTCCTGGGTGGAGGCTGCCGAAACCACCCAGGCGGAAGCCGAGCAAACACCGAAACCCGAGGCCGAGCCCGCCAACGAAGGCAACGACCGCGAGGAGACGCCAGCCACGTAGC
>CAZPJP010000274.1:0-3348 GCA_964586915.1 uncultured Anaerolineales bacterium | reverse complement strand
GAGCACATCACACAACAGGTCGCGTTCGCTGGAATGCCTCGCCCTGCGCGGGATGGTGGCCCTACAGCTCGACGCCAAGGCCCCGCTCGTGGGCGTTGGCGTAGGCCTGCCGGGCCGTGGTCAGGTCGAAGAGGGCCATGCCGACCGACTTGGAGAAGGTGGTGCCATGCGCCCCCCTGTCCGGTTCTTCTCCGGACGCGATGAGGTGGCCCAGCGTCTCCACCTGATCCGCCTGCAGGAGGCCCTTCTCGAGAGGGATGATGAGCTCGCCCGATTCCTCTGTGGCGAAGGCGATGTCCACCCAGGCTCTCTCGATCAGCGAAAACAGCGCGTCCGGGTACTCCCGCACGTCGGGCTCGAAGGAGCCGATGGCGATGCAGTGCTTGCCGAGGAACAGCTCGGGATCGTCGGGGAAGACCGGGGTTCGGGCCGTCGTCGCCGTGATCAGGATGTCCGCGCGCCGGGCTAGCGCTGCCGTCGAGTCCGCGATGTCAATCTCGATCTGCGGCAGGGATGTGTGCAGTTTCTCCACCAGGGCCTGGATCGACTGCGGGGCGATGTCGTAGAGCACGACCTTGGTGATGTCGCGGGCAGCACAGGCGTAGAGGAGCTGGTAGTAGCCCTGGACCCCGCAGCCGACGAGCCCCACCGTCTGCGCGTCCTCCCTGGCGAGGTGGGCGACGCTCACGCCGGTCACGCCCCCGGTTCTCATCGCGGTGATCGTCTTGGCGTCCATCAAGCTCAGGATCTCCGCCGTCGCGCGATCGTAGAGGACGACGAGCCCGTCGATCACCGGCCTGCCGCGCGCCTTGTTCCCCGGGTAGACGCTGACCAGCTTGGTCACCATATGGTCCATCGACGCGCACGGCATCAGCAGGAGCTGATCGTCCTCGCTGGCTGGCAGCGCCATCCGCTCCGGCATCACAAAGGTCCCGGCTTCGTAGATGCGCAGCGCCTCTTCGACGCACGCCATCACCTCTTGGTGGGTCAGGGCCTGCGTAATCTCATCCGCGTTTAGAAAGAGCATAGGCTTGCCTCCATAACGACTGAAGTCGTTACTACGAACCTCAAACCTCAGCAACGACTGAAGTCGTTACTACGAACCTTAAACATCAGGTTGATCGGCGACGGCTTTGGGGTCCGTCCACTTACCCCTCGGATTGGTGTTGGCGCAGGCGCGTCTCGATCCGTCTCGAGGTTTCGGTGACCGAAAGGCCTCCTAGGGCCGTGCAACGGAGCGCGCTGGGCAGGCTCGTCCCGACCTCGAGCATCGTCTCGATAACCTCGTCCAGCGGGATCACGGCGTCGTAGCCCGCCAGGGCCATATTGGCGCAGGCCAGCGCGTTGCTGGCGGCCATCACGTTCCTGCCCAGGCAGGGCACCTCCACCCGGTTGGCCACGGGATCGCAGATCAGGCCGAGGACGTTCTGGAGCGCCATCGAAGCTGCGCCCACCGCCTGCGCCGTCGTTCCGTGGGCCAGGGTGACCAGCGCCGCGGCTGCCATGGCCGATCCGGCGCCGCACTCGGCCTGACATCCGGCGACCTCGGCGGCGAACGTGGCCCGGGCCGCGATAAAGACGCCGATCAGCCCCGCAGCCAGCATCGCGCGGGCCGTCTCGGTCGGCGACCGCTCCAGCGCCTCGGCCGCGCCGAGCACCGTCCCCGGCAGCCCGCCGCAGGCGCCCGCCGTGGGCGCAGCGACGAAGACGCCCATCGCGCTCTTGACCTCCATCAGGGCGGTGACGTAGAGGATGATCCGGTTGAGGAGGCCGCCATCCAGCAGCGCCCCGCCCTCCATCCGGGCCTTGAACGCGCCGGACTGCGGCCCCAGGAGTCTGTCTGCGTACTCGGTGCCCGCGAGGCCCTGCTCGATGGCGCCCTGCATCGTGCTGACGACGTCCCGCATCTGATCGAGGACGTCCGCGTGAGAGAGGGCCCCGCGGGCGCTCTCGTAGTGGAGGGCCAGCTCCGCCAAGTCGAGCCCCTTATCCGCATTGTAGGCCGCCATCTCGGCGGCGGTGACGAAGGGGACGCGCAGGTCCTTTGGGGTCAGCACGGGCAGGACCGGCGACAGCGTCTTGACCCGGACGATGGCGTGCTCTGCCCTCGCCCGCGTCAGCGCCTGCTCGGACAGAGGCCGTTGGGATGTGATCTCCACGAAGCTCAGATCCGCACCCGGGTGGAACGCCACCGCGTCGGCCTCCGCCCACGCGGCGGCTGCGCGGGCCAAGCGCTCGCCGCTGCCCTCCGTGTAGAGGAGGGTCGCGTACGCATCCCCCTGCATGGACACCGGAGCGCCGTCGATCTCGACCACCTCGATCATGCCGCCGCCTGTGGACAGGGCGGTCAGCGTGTGCGTCTCAGCCGCGTTCGCGAGCCGCAACCGGTACGTGTTGGGGTGGGGGGCGCCGAGCTCGGTGACCCGAAACGTCACCGCGATCCCCGCCTCTTGGATCGCCTGGACCGACGCAACGAGCCGCTCCTCCGTCGCGTCCCATCCCAGCAGGCCGCCGCAGAGCCCCATATCCGAGCCCTGGCTGGCGTGCGTCGTCGCCAGCGACCCGTGCGTGTCGAACTCGACCAGCACCTCTTGAAGCTCGCCGTCCATCAGATCCCGGGCCAGCCGCCCGATGCGCAGCGCCGCCGCACAGTGCGAGCTCGACGCCCCCCGCATCACCGGGCCGATCACATCGTTGAAGATACTAGGATATCGTTGGGTCATCCTTTAGCGCCCCCCTTCACTCGACTTTCCCCCCTCTGGGGGCCGTCTGCGGCACGGGAACACAAGGGGGGGCGGTGGCGCGCTCAAATCCCCCTGGGCGTGGTATCCGGGGAATCCGGTGACGACGCTGACCCGGTGCCCGCGCGCCACGAACGTCCGGCCCAGCTCGTAATAGAGATGCGCCGCCGATCCAACATCCGGCGGAAAATAGGCGGTTAGACATAGAATGTGCATAGATCGCACCTCTGTCAGACTGGTTATCGTCTCCAGGACGATTGACATCTTCACGAAAAACGCGTAGAATCAGACTCGAAAAGGAGACGGCACTATGAGCACGTCACGCGATGCACAACGATTGCTGGATCGAGCCACTGAGGTGCTCCCGGTCAGCAGCGAGGACCTCATCTTCAAGGGCGTCGCCGCTGGTGTCGCCGAACGGATGATGGTCCTCAGGAAAGCAACCACGCGGCTTGAGGAACAATACGGTTCCCTGGAAGCGTTGGAACGCATGATCGAGACGGAGGGCGTGCCCCCCGACGATCACACGCGCTACACCGATCTGCTGGAGTGGCGCGCTATCCATCACGAGCTCGACCAGCTACAGCACATCTTTGAGACGCTCTGA
>CAZPJP010000273.1:0-3350 GCA_964586915.1 uncultured Anaerolineales bacterium | reverse complement strand
CCAGTCCAGGCTCGGGCGTCATGGCCTTAAGCGCCACCGCGATGCCCAGCCGAGTGTCCCATGCCCGATAGACGGCGCCCATACCGCCGTGGCCCAGCATGCCGGTGATGCGATAGCGATCCTGCAGCGTCTGTCCAGGGGTGAGCGCCATTTTTGGGTCTCCTTTGCCGATGGAGAGGGACGGGTGGCACCTATCGACCATAGTAGCGACGGTGGCGCTGGATGTCAAGCCGGGGTTGCGTTGTGTGGTCGTCGATGTACAACGAGCTTGGTCTGACATCTATCGGGTCCCGGGAGGAAGTTCGATGATACCTGAACGCCGTACACCGCTGACCGCGGACGTGGGCATCGTTGGCGTTGGCCTCGACGTCTACTGGCGCCAGTTTCCCGGTCTCAAGGAGACATTGCTGGGGCACCTGGACACTTTCGAACGGCAGGTGGCTGCTAAGGGGGTCACGACTGTCAACTTTGGCATGATCGACAACGCGCAGGTGGCTTACAGCCTCGTGCCAAGGATCAAGGCGGCCAACCTAGATCTCGTTTTCGTCGATATGCTTACCTATGCCACGTCCGCCACCTTTGGCATCCTGATCCGTGAACTGGATGTGCCTGTCGTGCTGGTGGCCCTGCAGCCAAGCGCGCGCCTGGACTACGCCCACGCGACCATCGAGATGCAGCTGGAGAACGACAACATCTGCGCGATGCCGGAGTTTGCCGGCGTCGCGGTGCGGATGGGCCGGCGGGTACCGCCGATGATCATCGGCACGCTGGAGGGCGATGCGCGGGCTCAAGCCGAGATCGCCGAGTGGTGCCGCATCGCGAGGGTCCTACACGATCTCAAGGGTGCGCGCATCGGCCACTTTGGCCATCCCATCGAGGCGATGCTCGATATGCACACGGATCAGACTGCGCTGACCGCCGCCTTTGGGCTCCACGTGGTGCAGACCGAGCTCGACGACCTGGTGCGTCTCGCACGGACGGTGACCGGCAACGAGATCGCCGAAAAGGAGGCCGAGATTCTGGCGATGTTCGACACGCCCGACCCGGTCTCGGATCCGCTGACGCGCAAGCTGACCGCGTCCGATCTGCAGAATGCGGCGAGGATGGCTGTGGCCCTCGATAAGTTCGTCGAGGCCTTCGACCTCGATGGGCTGGCTTACTACTACAAGGGCGAGCCCGGCACCGAGAGGGAGGCGGTCGCCGCCAATCTCATCGTCGGCAACTCCCTGCTCTGTGCCGCCGGATTCCCGATGTGTGGCGAGTCCGACCTCAAGACCGTGGTGGCGATGCTGA
The DNA here is from genome assembly GCA_964586915.1 of uncultured Anaerolineales bacterium. GTDB lineage: Bacteria > Chloroflexota > Anaerolineae > B4-G1 > SLSP01 > PWVB01. Next base: position 2,057 of record CAZPJP010000273.1, on the reverse strand, counting down.
TCATGGATCGCCTGGAGATTGGCGGCAGTTTTGCGGAGTTCCATCCCATCGATTTCGAGGAGGGCTTCGTCCTCGTCGGCCACGACGGCCCGCACCACATCGCTATCGCCGAGGGCAAGCCAGTGCTCCGGAGCCTGACGGCCTATCACGGCAAGCCCGGCTCGGGCGCCTCCGTCGAGTTCAAGATCAAGGAGGGCCCCATCACGATGCTCGGCATCACGTCCGGCCCCCGCGGCTTCAAATTCGTCCTGGCCGAGGGCGAGTCCGTGGCGGGCCCGATCCCGGCGACCGGCAACACCAACACCCGCGGCTTCTTCGAGCCGGACGTCGTCACGTTTCTACAGCGGTGGCTCGCCCAGGGACCGACGCATCACTTCGCGCTGGGGGTGGGGCACCACGCCGCGACGATCGCGAAGATCGGCGAGATCTTGACTATCGAGGCCGTCACGGTCACCCCGTAAAGCACCTCTGCGGCAATGCAAGGACATGCGGCGTGGACGGCTCGCCTCTGCGCATCAAGTTAGGACGGGATCGAGCCCCCGCATACCGGTGTATGCGGGGCGAGACGCCCGCGGTCCATATCCACTTGCACTGCGCCCCCTTGCGTTAGCTTGATGCCTTCGGTTCACATTCACCCGCCGTGGGGCGTCAGGTGCCAACGCGAGCTGTGGGTTGACGAAAGCGACTTGCGCTTACGGCGTTTCGGACCATACTCTTGTTCGCGATCCGGCTGTCCCAACGGGGGTTGCTCTCGATAGCGACCGCTGTGCCGGAAATCGCAGTCTAGTGTTTGTCGGTGGTCGTGTTAGTCTGGTGGCCTTGTGGAGGAGAAGACTTTATGGCAGTCTGTGCGACGTGCGGACTGGAGATACCGGAGGGGCAGGAGGTGGCGGTCGTGCCACCGCGGCGCGGTTTGCTGCGAAGGCGAAGCGCCGTGGAGACGCTCCTGTGTCCTCATTGCGCCGACAGGATCGATCGTTTGCTTGAGGCGGAGACGCAGAACCCGCAGGTGGCTTTGGCGCTGGTATCCGGTCTCGTTGTCGGTCTGATTGCGGCTCTCGTTTGGTTCGGCGTGGCCCTCGTGACGGACTACCAACTTGGGATCATATCTGTGGCTGTCGGCTGGCTGGTCGCGCAGGCGGTGATGTGGGGCGCCGGTCAGAAGCGCGGGGGCGTACTGCCCTGGATCAGCTTGGGCATCACGGCGCTGACGATGGTGTTGAGCGAGTACCTCATCATTCGCCGTTTCGTGGTCCAGAATCTGGCAGTGGAGGGCATAGGTGGTCTGCCCCTCGTGTTGCCGCTCGCGGCGATGGGCGAGGTCATCCTGGAGGGCGTGAAGGCCGGACCCCTGATGCTGCTCTTCTGGGCGGTTGCACTCTGGGAGGCCTATATGCTGGTGCGCCCACGGACCCTGGAGCGCCTGTAGAGCTGCTATGGATCTAGAGATGCCATGCATCTAGAGATGCGATGCATCTGCTAGCTATTGTGAGCCGCGACCCAAATCCGCAACCCTGGGCCGAGGGCGAGAAAATCCCTTGGGATGAGCCGGGCTTCAGCGCCCGGATGCTCAAGGAGCACCTCTCGCAGGCCCACAATGCGGCGAGTCGCCGGTTCGAGATTGTCGATCTGCAGGTGGCCTGGATCCAAGACGAATATAGGCATCGACTTCGGACCCGCCTCGATTGCGTACGCTAAGGCTGAGGCAGAGGCCGTGGGCCTGGCCTGCACGTACCAGCTCGCCGATATTCGCAAGGCGGATTATGGGGAGGGTTATGGCCTCGTGATGCTGATCTTCGGCGAGCTCAACGTCTTCCGGCCCGACGACGTGCGATCGATCCTTCGCAAAGCGCGCGCGGCGTTAGTGCCCGGGGGGCATCTGCTCCTCGAACCACACACCTTTGAGGCTGTCGAGCGCGTCGGGCGCGGTGCTGCCACTTGGTATGCCGCGGACGCGGCCCTCTTCTCCGATCGTCCGCACATCGTGTTTGAGGAGAACGTCTGAGCCTGGGCTAGTATTTCGCGGCCCAGGTCCCTGCCTGGTTTGAAGCCGTGCG
>CAZPJP010000272.1:0-3358 GCA_964586915.1 uncultured Anaerolineales bacterium | reverse complement strand
GCTGCCGCGCACTATGGCGCTTTCGCCTTCCTGTGTATAATGGGCCCAGGATAAGCCCGATCCCGTCAACCTCGGACCGTTGGCCCACGCCAACGTCTCACTGCTGCGATGCCCGTACCTATGCACGATATCGAAAAGACGCAAACAGAACTTATCTCGGAGATCCGCCGGCTGCTCAAGCGAATCGAGCAGCTGGAGCAGGAGGCTGCGCAGCAGACGCGCTCCGCCGACGCGCTGCGCCGGGCGCTGTCGCTGGCGCCATTCCCCATTATGATCTACGCCGAGGATGGTGAAGTCATCGCCATCAACAAGACGTGGACCAAGATCACGGGCTACACACTCAGCGACATTCCCACCGTGACAGCGTGGACGCGACGTGCTCACGGGCCGCTCGAAGGGCCGGTCGTGCAGAAGAGGATCGACCGGCTGTGCGCGACCCCTGTGGGACACTCACAAGAGGGCCCCTCGCAATCGGAGTTCCCCAGCATTGAGATCACCACACGGGCGGGGACGCAGCGGACGTGGACCTTGGCCTTCCGCCGGCTCGGCGTTGCGGCAGACGGTCGACGGCTGCTGCTCGCCACGGGGATGGACATCACGGAGCAACGGCGGGCGGAGGAAGCGCTGCGGATCAAGGACGCCGCGATTGAGTCGTCGGTTAGCGGCATCGCCATGGCCGACCTCGACGGGCGGTTGATCTACGTGAATGACGCGTTCCTGCGTATGTGGCACTACGACCACCCTGACGAGGTGCTGGGCACGCGCTTGCTCGCGTTCTGGCAAGACATCCAGCAGGCGGTGAAGGTTGGCGAAGCCCTGTGGATTGAGGGAACGTGGTCCGGCAAGTTGGCTGCGCGGCGGCCTGACGGCACGCGATTTGTCGCTCACCTCTCGGCGAACATGGTGCTGAACGACAACAACGATCCCATCTGTATGATGGCGTCGTTCATCGATATCACGGACCGGGAGGAGCAGGAGCGGGCGCTCCGCCAGTACGCAGCTGACCTCGAGGCGCGCACCGAGGAGTTGGATGCATTCTCACACACGGTAGCGCACGATCTCAGGAACCCGCTAGCCCGGGTCGTGGGCTACGCCGAGTTCCTGCAGGACACGTGTGTCGAAGTCGTGCGAGGTCCCGCCTCCTCTGACGCGCCTCCCTTGAGGGGAGAGGGTGAGGGGGGAGGTTCGCGCGAGCCGTCGCCAGCAGGGCCCGGATCCATGACCCTCGACGAGCTCCGCGAGCACCTCGGCACGATCGCTCGGGCGGGGCGGCAGGCCAACCGGATCATCAGCGAGCTCCTCCTACTGGCAAGCGTCCGCCAGATCCAGGAGGTCGAGCTCAAGCCCCTCGACATGGGACGGATTGTAAACAACGTGCTGGATCGACTGGAGTTCATGATCGCCGACTACGATCCTGAGCTGACGGTCCCGGACCGTTGGCCGGCGGCGATGGGCCACGCCCCCTGGGTCGAGGAGATCTGGGAGAACCTTCTGAGCAATGCGCTCAAGTACGGCGGCGACCCGCCGCAGGTCGAGCTGGGGGCCGAGGCGCCGTCAGACGGCGTCGTGCGCTTCTGGGTCAGCGACAACGGCCCGGGCATCGCCAACGAGGACATGTCCAAGCTCTTCGTGCCCTTCTCCAGGCTAGCCCAACTGCCCAGACCCGGCCACGGTCTCGGGCTGTCCATCGTGCGGCGCGTGGTGGAGAAGCTCGGGGGCGACGTCGCCGTCGAGAGCACCGTCGGCGTCGGCAGCCGGTTCAGTTTTACGTTGCCGGCGGCGGAATAAGGGGCGGCTGTCAGCTGACAGCTTTCAGCGAGAAGCAGGAGTAGGAAGTAAAGAAGTAAGGAGTAGACCGCGTCAGACGATCGCAGGCGGTTTACTTCCTACTCCCGTACTTCCTACTTCCCTTCCCCGCAAGTGTCCCATTGCTGACCGCTGAAAGCTAATTGCTGATAGCTCCCAAGAAAAAAAGACCCCGGACTTTCGTCCGGGGCCGTCTTGTGTCTAGCCTTGAGCCTATCGTCGCTGCACCTACGCCAGCTCGACGTGCTCGGCGCGGGGACCCTTGGGGGTCTGCTCAACCTCGAACTTGACCCGGTCGCCCTCACGCAGGGTGCGGAACCCTCCGATCACGCCGCCCTCTATGGCGGAGAAGTGAACGAAGACGTCCTCACCATTCTCGCGGGAGATGAAGCCGTAGCCCTTCGACGGGCTGAACCACTTCACGGTGCCTCGCTCTTTGCCGTCCTCGGCCGTCTCGGCCTCTTCGGCCTCTTCAGCCTCCGGCTCTTGATTCGCGGGCTCTTCAACCTCGGCCTCCGCTGTCTCGACCTCAGCCTCCAGCGTCTCGACCTCACCTACGGCCTCCATCGTGCGAGGCTCCTCAGGATCAGCCACGGGCTCATCGTGATGGACCTCTACGTCTGCGGGCGAATGAACTTCCTCCGCGCTCACAGCAGACTCGAGCTCCTCGTCGCGCTCTTCTTCGCGCTCATCATCTGCATACTCAACAGATTCATTGTTCGTTTCTAGTTCAGTCATCATACGACCTCCTTGTACGGGGCCCGCGAATCACGGAGACGACTCTCCGCGTCGTCCGCCCATCGCCCTGCATATGTCGCCCTCAAAGGGCACAAAAAAGACTGCCACACTCCGCAAGCGGTAGGCAGTCTTAGGCAGGGACATCTCAGGCGACGTCACAGGCCGGCACGCTATATTGTAACGATGCGTCACGGGTCCGTTTGACCGGATCCACAACACAGACCAGTTGCACCTCGCACCGCTTCAGCGGATTGAAGCGCAGTCATCCTACGTAGGTACTATAGCAGATACGCCGCGATATTCAAGGCGGCGCGACACTGTGTCTAGGACAATCGCAATGAGCGTCGGGCAAGGTGCAACGCACTTCGGCTTTACGATGGGCGCTGTTCCTGGCGTCTGGGCGTGGTGGACGGCGCCAAGTGCGTTGCACCTCTTGTCGGCACGGTCGTGATCGGGTGCAACGCACTTCGGCTTTACGATGGGCGCTGTTCCTGGCGTCTGGGCGTGGTGGACGGCGCCAAGTGCGTTGCACCTCTTGTCGGCACGGTCGTGATCGGGTGCAACGCACTTCGGCTTTACGACGAGCGGTGCTCACTGTCGAGTTTAGGTGCGCGTGTGACGTGCACAAGCTCGCACCTGATCTGGCCAACTGCGATGGCCGTAACACTGTGTCTTTCTCCCCCCGGTCTTCGTCCCTCCCTCCAGGGCTGCCTGCGGCACGCCGTCCGGCGCGTCCCCCACTAGCTCCGCCCTCGGTGAGGAGTTGACATGGGAGCGAGAACCAGGCGCTCCGTACGCGCGGCTCAGCTATCCT
>CAZPJP010000271.1:0-3363 GCA_964586915.1 uncultured Anaerolineales bacterium | reverse complement strand
CCAGCAGTGCATGCCCGTAGGTGCGCCCCACCTGCTGTTGGTGGGGTGCACCTGACCACTTCCCCCCACAGCCACACAACGCTCGATATGGCCGGGTAGGGGCAAGGCATTCCGCGCTACACCGCCGGCTCCACAGGCACACCCGAACGCGAAAGGCGTCGCAATAGCGGTCACGTCTGTCGGAATGCCTTGCCCGGCGCGCGCCATCACCGCCGCTTGCCAAGCCGCCCCCGTGCGGGCAACCTTTGGCCGCAAACCTCTACAGACAACGACAAACGCGCAGATCAGGTGGGGCGCACCACCCGCAGGTGCACCCCACCATCGCCGGCGAGGTCTTGTACTCCCTACTTCCTACTCCCGACTCCCGCCCCACCCCGCGCTCCGCCATGGTATAATCCACACAATGCTAAAACCCATTCGCGACTTCCTGGAGCTCATCAAGTTCGAGCACACGCTCTTCGCGCTGCCCTTTGCCTATCTGGGCATGGTGCTGGCGGCGGACGGATGGCCCGCGTGGCCGCACGTCCTCTGGATCACCGTAGCGATGGTGGCGGCGCGGACGCTGGCGATGGCCGCCAACCGCCTGGCCGACCGCGTCATCGACGCGCGCAACCCTCGCACCCAACACCGCCCGCTGCCGAGTGGGCGGGTGCCCCCGAGCACGGCCTGGACCGGCAGCGCCGTGGCCCTGGCGGTGCTCACCCTCGCCGCGTGGCGCCTGGGGCCCGTTCCATTGCGCCTGTTACCCCTGGCGCTCTGCTTCCTGGTGGGCTATGCCTTCACCAAGCGCCTCACCTGGCTCTCCCATTACATCCTGGGCTTCACCGACGGCCTGGCGCCCGTAGGCGCGTGGGTCGCGATCCGCGGCTCTCTCTTCACGCCCGACGACCTGCCCGCCTGGCTGCTCTTGGCGGCGGTCACGCTCTGGATCGGCGGCTTCGACCTGATCTACGCCTGTCAGGACGCCGACTTCGACCGCGCGTGTGGCCTGCACGCCATCCCGGCCCGCTTCGGCAACCGGGTCGCGTTGCGCCTCTCCTCGCTGAGCCACGTCGGGACATTGGGCATTCTCGCCGCGCTTGGCGCCATCATGCACCTCGGATGGCCCTACGCCGTTGGGTTGAGCGCCGTTGCAGGCCTGCTCGTTGCGGAGCACCGCCTCGTCTCGCCCGATGATCTCTCACACCTGCAGACCGCCTTCTTCCAGGTCAACAGCGCCATCAGCATCACGCTCTTCATCAGCGTGCTCGCCGGCGTCGGGGTGGGCCGATGACAAGCTGCATCGCAAACCCCCATGTGTTGCCACACCTAGACCCTGCAATAACGAAGTGACCTATGACGACTGAACCCACCCGCATCACCTTTGTTCGACACGGACACGTTCACAATCCGGACAACATCATTTATGGCCGGCTGCCGGGCTTCCGGCTCAGCCAGACGGGCCGCGAGCAGGTGGCTGCCGCCGCCGAGCATCTCGCCGGCGCCAACGTGACCGCGCTCTTCTCGAGCCAGCGCCTCCGCGCGCGGCAGACCGCCGAAATTCTGAAGGCGCACCATCCGGAGCTGGAGATCCAGATCTCTCCCCTCATCGACGAGACACGCTGCTTCTTCGAGGGCCAGCCGCTGGAGGTCGTGGAGGCCCGCGGTTGGGACCTCTACACTGGCGTCAGCGACGGGTACGAGATGCCCGAGGATATCGCCGCGCGTGGCGCGCGTTTTGTGCGCCAGGTGCGCGAGACCTACGCCGGAGGCCACGTCGTGGCCGTCACCCACGGCGACATCATCGCCTTCACCCTCCTCCGGGCGATGCAGGCGCGGGTTCACGTCTCGGAGAAGCGCACGTTGCACCGCTTCGGCATCACCGACACCTATCCGGCGACCGGCTCGCTCACGACGCTGCGCTACGGATCCGACGGCAGCGACGACCTGCCCCAGGTTACCTACACGCGTCCCTACGATGACGACGTGACGTTGGCATCGGTGTCATAACCTCTAGAGGCGTGGGCGATGCATCGGACAGGAATCCCGAGCGGGCGGCGCCTCCGACGTCCCTGGCCCGTCGCCCTGCTCTTGGTCGCTTCAGCGATCGCCGCGTGCCAGGTCGGCCCGACGGCGACAGCACCCGCTCAGCCCACAGAGATCCGCATTGCAGTCCTTCCGATCCTGGACACGCTCCCCCTCTACGTCGCCGAGGCCGAGGGGTACTTCGCCGATCAGGAGTTCGCCCTCTCCTTCGTGACGGTCGCCTCGGCCGCCGAGCGGGACCAGCTGCTGCAGGCCGGTCAGGTCGACGGTATCATCACCGATCTCGTCGCGCTGGCGCTCTACAATCGCGACGCGAGCACGCGGGCAGAGGCCAACGTCGTAGCGGTGCGCCTCGCGATGGTCCCGACGCCCGACGCCGCCCAATTTCGCGTCCTTGCGTCCGCCGCGTCGGAGCTCGCGACACCGGCCGACCTGGCGAACGTCCCCATCGGCGTCTCGGAGGGCACCATCATCGAGTACGTCACCGACCGCGTGCTGGAAGCGGAGGGTCTGACGCGCGACGAGATCGTGACCATGGCCGTGCCGGGAATCCCGGAGCGGATGGCGCTGCTCGACGCCGGCGACCTCCGGGCCGCCACGCTGCCCGAGCCCCTGGCCTCGCTGGCAATCCAGCAGGGCGCCCGGGTCATCGTCGATGATATCGCCCATCCGGACGTCAGCGCCAGCGTCTACGCATTCCGCCGTGCCTTCCTGGCTGCGCACCCCGACGCCGTCCGCCGCTTCCTGGACGCCGTCGACCGCGCCAGCCAGGCGATCAACGCCGACAAGGGCCGCTGGTCCGATCTGCTGGTTGAGAGGAAGCTCATCCCCGCCCCCCTCGAGGGCCGCTATCCCCTCCCCGACTACCCAGGCCCCGCCGTCCCCTCCATGGCCCAGTTCGAGGACGTCATCGCCTGGCTCCAGACCACCCAAGACCTGCAGACCGCCCCCACCTACGAAGCTGTCATCACCGATGCCTACCTCGACTAATCCCCCATCGTCCGCCGTCCATCGTCCATCGTCCATCGTCCTCCGCACCGTCACCTTCGCCTACCCCCACCAACCGCCCGTCTTCGAGCGTTTCGACTGGCGCGTCGACCGTGGCGAGGTCTGGGCCGTCCTCGGCCCCTCGGGCTGCGGCAAGTCCACCCTGCTGCTCCTGCTCGCCGGCCTCCTCCAGCCACAGGCCGGCGCCGTCGTGATCGACGGAACGCCCCTCAGGCGTCCCCGACCGGGCACCGGCCTCGTCCTGCAGGCCTACGACCTGCTGCCCTGGGCCACGCTGCGGGAGAACGCCACGCTGGGCCTGCGCATTCGCCGCTTCTACGGCCCCGACGG
>CAZPJP010000270.1:0-3363 GCA_964586915.1 uncultured Anaerolineales bacterium | reverse complement strand
ACGGCGCTGGGGCTGTTGCGGGTGTCGTCGGAGTTCTCCAGATAGGCGTAGCCCATGACCAGCACGCGGGCATCCGCCAGCGGTTTGCCCACTTCGGCGAGGGCATCCTCCAGAAGCTCGACCATATGCAGCGGCATCGAGTCATTGACGGTGCGGGCCGCTTCGATAAGGCGGATGGGCACACCCTGCTCGCGGGCCCGGTAGGCCAGCAGCCAGGGGTCCTTGGGGATGCAGTGTCCCCCGACTCCGGCGCCAGGATAGAGCATGTTGCGGCCCGGGGACTTGTTCACCAGCTCGCGGACCTGCCAGACGTCACCGCCAACGGCCTCACAGATGAGGGCGACCTCGTTGGCGAAGGCGATGTTGACATCGCGATAGGCGTTTTCCGCGGTCTTGACGAGCTCCGCCGTCACACAGTCGGCGGGGTCGAGGTCGGCCTCCACGATGTGGGCATAGAGCTCGATCATCGCTTGTGCCGTCTCCGGCGCCATCCCCCCGCAGACCCGGCCGACCTGCCGAAGGTTGGCGAGGAGCTTGCCGGGCATCACCCGCTCGGGACAATGCCCCAGGAAGAACCCCTCGTTCACGCGGCGACCACTTGCCGCCTCCAACAGAGGCTTGACGAGCGCGTCCATCGTGCCGGGCGCGAGGGTCGATTCCACGATCACGAGGGCGCCCTCCTTAAGATTTGCCCCTAAGTCGCTCAACGCCGCGCGCAACGCCCGGTATTGAGGGATATGATCCTCGTCCACGGGGGTCTCGACGTTGACCGTGGCGACGTCCCGATCGCGCAGCTCAGCGTGGTCGCTCGTGGCCCGCAGGCGCCCCGACGCCACCACCTCCGCCAGCAACTCGGCCAATCCGGGCTCTTTCCCCTCGATTGGCGAGCGGCCCGCATTGATCGCATCGACGCGCTCGGGCTTGATATCCACGCCTACGACGTCGAAGCCGGCGTGCGCGAAGAGGCAGGCGAGCGGCAGACCGACGTAGCCGAGGCCCACGACGCCAATCCGCGCGCGCTTAGCGACAATCGCCTCTCGGAGAGCAGCCAAACTCACGCGTCCACCTCCACTGGCGTATGGCTCTGCCCCGAATCCACGAGGGCCAACGCCAGCCGCAGGGCAGCCAAGCCATCGTTCCCGGTGACCGGGGTAGGTTGGTCCTCAACAACAGCCTCGACGAAGGCCTCCAGCTCCGCCCGCAGCGGCTCGTACCGCTGCAGCGGATAGCGGATCATCCGTCCCTCGCTCACGCCCTTCAGCACGCTTAACGCATTCCACTGCATGCCGTTAGCGTCTGCGTTCTCGTGAAAGTATAGGTTCTGGGTGAGGTCGTCGACGCGGAGCATGCCCCGCTCGCCGAGCACCAGGATCTCGCGCTGCTTCATCGGCGTGAGCCAGTTGATCTCCAGCATGCCGGTGATGCCGCTGCGAAAGCGCAGGAGGGCCAGGAGAAGATCCTCGTGGCTGGTATGAATTTGCTGTTCGGTCTCGGCATAGACGCGGAACGGCTCCTCCCCGGTGACATAACGCATCAGATCGAGGTCGTGGGTCGCGAGATCGACGACGACGCCCACGTCTCGGACCCGGGCCGGAAAGGGCCCTACGCGGCGGCTGACAATCTGGAAAATACGCCCCAGCTCGCCGTTTGCCATCCGAGCTTTAAGCGCTCGGATTGCAGGATTGAAGCGCACGATATGGCCCACCATCAGGTGACGCCCCAGGCTGCGCGCCTGTTCGAGCATCTCCCGCCCTTCGTCGACCGTGGCGGCGATGGGCTTTTCCACCAGCACGTGCGCCCCGGCTACCAACGCCGCGCCTACGACCTCCCGGTGCAAGCGGGTCGGCACGGCGACACTGACGACATCGGGCGATTCACGTGCTAGCATCTCACGGTAATCGACATAATCGAGCACACTGTACTTCGTGCCGATGCGCCGGCTGACCTCAGGGTTGGCATCGGCCACAGCGACCAGCTGCGTGCCCTGGATCTCAGTATAGACCCGCGCGTGGTGTTGCCCCATCGCCCCCACGCCGATGACCGCGGCCTTCAGATCACGCATCGCGGTCCGCTTCCACGAACTCGTTAACGGCGACCACGATGCGCTCAAGGTCCGCCGGGCTCAAAGCCGGATGCACCGGCAACGAAAGGGCCTCGTCGGCAGCTTGTTCGGCTTCTGGGAATGTCCCATCGTATCCGAGCTCCTCCCGATAGTAGGTCTGTCGATGGATCGGAACCGGATAGTAGATACCGCAACCAATCTCCCGGTCATGCAGATGGTCGACCAGCGCGTCACGTGCGCCATCGGTGACCCGGATCGTGTACTGATGGAAAACGTGATGATACCCATCGGGCGCGCTGGGCGTTGACACGCCCTGCAGATGATCGCTCAGGTACTGCGCATTCTCCCTCCGAGCCGTGTTAAAGCGCTCGAGCTTCCCCAACTGCGCGAGACCAATCGCGGCGTGGACGTCGGTCATCCGGAAATTGTACCCCAGTTCATCGTGATAGTAGCGACGCCGCATCCCATGCTGACGCAGCACGCGACAGCGCTCCGCGATCCCTTCATCGTCAGTGGTGATCATCCCCCCCTCGGCCGAGGTGATGTTCTTGGTCGGATAGAGGGAGAAGGTGCCGGTGCCGAACGATCCCACCCGTTGCGCGCCATACGACGCGCCATGGGCCTGACAGGCATCCTCGATCACGGCTAGACCGTGGCGTGCGGCGATCGTCATAAGAGCGCCCATATCGGCCGGCAAGCCAAAGAGGTGGACGGGCAGGATCGCCTTGGTCCGTGGCGTGATCGCAGCCTCAATCTGACGGGGATCGATGTTGAACGTCTCCGGCTCGATATCCACGAAAACGGGACGCGCGCCGGTGAAAAGCACGCTGTTGGCCGAAGCGATGAACGTGAACGGGCTGGTGATCACCTCGTCTCCGGGCCCGATCCCGTGGGCCAGCAGGATCACGTGCAGCGCCGTCGTGCCGCTGGTCGTCGCAATGGCGTGCTTCACGCCACACATCCGGGCGAACGCCTCCTCGAATGCGGCAACCCGCGGGCCTTGAGCGATCATACCGGAATCGAGAACCTCGAGTACCGCCCGCTTCTCTTCCTCTCCGATGAGAGGTTTCGCAATGGGGATCACGCCGTTTTCCTCCAGAGTTCTAGGGAAATGTCAACGATGGCGCCACAGCTGGGACAGCGCGCATGCATCGTGGTACGTTCAACCGCATCCGCTTGCAGACGGTGTCCGCAGGCACAGACGAAGCCCACCAGCCGCGCCGGATTTCCTACAACCAACCCGTGGTCCGGGACGTCCTTCGTCACGACGGCGCCAGCGCCCACGAGCGCCCACCTGCCCA
>CAZPJP010000269.1:0-3365 GCA_964586915.1 uncultured Anaerolineales bacterium | reverse complement strand
GGCGTTCTGTTTCGACGACCAGGTAGGCGAAGAGTGCGCGTGCTTTGTCCGATTCGAAGCCAGTGACCCGTTCATCGTTAAGGGTGACGCAGAGAGGGCCGAGAAGTCGGGCTGATAGATGGGCCATCATTATTCCCCCCTGAGGATGCAGCAACCATCGATCCGATGATCGTATTATACGACATCGAAGCCCGGGCATCAACCGCCGGCCTGCAGATCCATGCTACACACGTTCTATCAACGCTTTGCACACGGTCGTATGGTAGGGTATTGTCAGCGCAGGAGCAAGTGGAGCCAATGACCGAGGACAAGACCACCTACCTATCGTACCTGTTGCGGCTGTGGCGAGATAGCGACACGAGGAACGTCTGGCGGGTCGCTCTGGAGTGCGCCCACACGGGCGAACGTTGGGGCTTCGCTGGCCTGGATGACCTGCTTGGGTTCTTGCGACAGAAAACGGAGTTACCGCCAGGCGTAGGGCAGACCAGGCCTTCATCGGACGAAGGCGGACACAAGTAGGAGGCAACGGAGACCGACCAGCTCGACGGTTCGGGTTGAGAGTTCTCCGTATAGGCTGGTGTGCCGCTGCCGGAAGCACGGCTGTGATACGCCCATCAGACAGGGGGGAATGATGTGTAACAGAAGAGACCGCAGCCTCGTTATCTTACTGCTCGCTGTCGGGATACTGCTGTCCGCGTGCTCGCCGCCGGCCCCCACGGCGGCGCCTTCACCAACCGCGCAACCAGCACTGCCGACGGGAGCGGACGCCGAATGGGACGTAGTGGTGATCGGCGACTCGAGCTTGTGGGGCCTGGGGGATGCCCTTGCGTCGCAGATTGAACAGGACGTAGGGGTGAAGGTTGCACTTCACGATGCGACCGTGGGTGGCCTCAGCGCGGGTCAAGTACTGCAGGCGTTGCAGACGGGGGACGCGGGGGGCAGCTTGGTGCTGAAACAGTTGCCCGACAAGCTTAGGGAAGCCGAGGTCGTCGTCATGTGGACCAACCCGGACGATTCGGTCATGCCGGACAATCCCATGAATGTTCAGGCGTGCCTAAATGGCAGCGACCCGGGACAGTGCCCGCCGGATTCCTTTGAAGCGTACACTGAGGATCTGGAGGCAGTCTGGGCAGAGATCATTGAACTGCGCGCCGGTCAGCCCACCGTCCTGCGAGCTACTGACCTGTACAACCCCCTCGTCGTTCCCTGGCACGAGCGCGACGTGTTCGAGGCCTGCACCGAGTGCTGGAAGCGCTTGTCTCGCGCCACAAAGCTGGCTGCTGAAGCATACAACATCCCGTTCCTGAGTCGGTACGACGCATTCAATGGGGCAGATCACGAACAAGACCCCAGGGAGACAGGGTACATAGGACACGACGGCGTCCATCCGAGCAAGTTGGGCGCTGAGTATACCGCCGACCTACTCTCTGAGATGGGCTACAAGCCGGTCACACCGCCGTAGGGGTGCCGCCAGCCTAGGGAGTGCATACGCCACAAGGCGACCTGCGTGGCGGCGACTCGCCCCACAGCCTAACTCCCGACGTCGTGGTGAGTTGCTCGAGACGTACTTATGCTGTGAGGCGGAGACGATGAAAGCTAGACTTGGCGCGATCGCTGTTCTCCTGGTCATGTCCGTGTTTGTCACTGCCTGTACGTCGTGGGTGCCGGAGGGCGGCACGGTCTGGACCGTGCCGCCAACGCCGGAAGCTACAGACACGCCCGTCGTGATCGACACCGACATGTCATCGGACGATGTCATGGCCGTCCTCTATGCGCTTATGAGACCCGGGATCAGGGTCAAGGCGATCACGGTGGCCGGGACCGGCGTCGCCTACTGCGAGGATGGGACGCGCCACGCCCTGGGTCTTCTGGCGCTCGCCGGCGCCGAGGACGTGCCCGTCGCCTGTGGCCGCAAAGAGCCCCTCAAGGGCTTGAGCGCCTTTCCCACTAGCTGGCGATATGCAGCCAAGGAGTTCCCGGTACTGGGCTTGCCCGACGGTGGCACGGTATCCGACCTGTCTGCCGTCAACTTGCTTGTCTCTACCATCGAATCACCGCCTCAGAAGGTGGTGTTGTTGACCCTCGGGCCGCTGACGAATGTCGCTGACGCCATCCAGGAAAGCCCGGAGGTGGCGGAGAATCTGGAGATGATCTACGTGATGGGAGGCGCACTAGATGTCCCCGGCAACGTCGTCAAGAACGGTGTAGCGGAGTGGAACGTGTGGGTCGACCCTCGCGCGGCTAACTTGGTTCTCCAATCGGGGCCTCCCATCACGTTGGTCCCCCTCGACGCGACCAACAAGGTCCCGGTCACCATCTTCTTCTACGAGGCCCTGCGGGATCACCACACCACCCGGGCGGCTACGGCCGTGTACGATTTGCTGATACATACTCCTGCCATCTATCGAGGCGGCACCTACTTCTGGGACCAGGCGGTAGCCGCCATGGTAGCCGACGAGAGCCTCGCTAGCTTCGAGACGAGAAGACTGAGCGTCGTCGAGGAGGGTAGAAGAGAGCAGGGCCACGTGATAGAGGACGAAGGTGGAGCAGAGGTGCGGGTCGCAAACAGCATCGACGCCCGTCGGTTCGAGGAAGACTTCCTCAGCACGCTCAACGGCGGACGAGAGGTAACCGTCGCCGAGCAGATCCCCGACGTCGTGGTCACCTCCAACGGGTCCAACTGCGCCTACGACGGGCCGGAGACGGTTGCGGTCGGTGATCTGACGGCGGCGACCGAGAACCAGAGCGACGGGAGAGTTGGGCTGGCCGCCGTCACGTTGGACGAGGGGAAGACCTTCGAGGACCTTGAGGCATGGCCCTCCGTCAACAAGCCACCGTGGGCTGAACTGATCGGATTTGCCGAAGGACCTGCGCGGGGCCATTCAGTAGCGGTCATCGACGTGACCAAGGGCCCCATCTACCTGGTCTGCCTGACCCCCGGGTCGAAGCTGGCGGTCTTGGGGCCGGTGGAGGTCCGCGAGTAGGTTATCGGATAGGACTGCACGAAGCTCGGCGCCCTCGCTTTCCGCCAAACGGAGGGCGCCGGACTAGCTTGATCTACAGCTGGCCCCTGTCACCCTCGACAGATATGGAAGCCGTACCCTTCGGGTCCGGAACTCGAATCCTGGCGCCGTCTTGCCGCGAAGGACACAGAACCAGAGCGGGAGGCTGCTAAAAGCTGGGTGTCAGACCGGGTCAATCATCTGCTACTCCAGAGTCGGCGCGGACTCCGCGCCTCTGGACTCCATTGACTGACCGTGCCCAGCTCGGCCGCCTCCAGCTTCCGCACGAGGGGAGACAGAAAAACAAAAAGGCCATCCCAATTGGGATGGCCTCAGCGGGGCCGACGGGACTTGAACCCGCGA
>CAZPJP010000268.1:0-3392 GCA_964586915.1 uncultured Anaerolineales bacterium | reverse complement strand
CTGGCGCACTCAGAGCTTTGAGCTCTTCTTTTCGAGTCGAGGAGGTGGCTGCAGGACAGGAAGAGCTCAAAGCTCTCTCTAGCCTGCACGCCTCACCGCGTCGGGCGTCGAGGTGCCGACCAGCCGGAAGGTGTGATCCACCGGCGTCTCGAAGGTGAGCAGGACCCGAACCGCGCCGCCCGGCGGCGCCGACTCCCGCATCTGCCACATGCTGTGGGCGTAGGCGCCGCCCTCAACGCGGATCACGTCAGTGCCGTAGCGCATCTCGCCCCAGCCCTTCTTGAGAAAGAGCACCTGGCCCGGTTGCGGCTTCAGCCGCGTGTCCGCGGTCTCCCAGATGCCGCCGGGCTCGAAGTCCAGGACGACCTGCACTGCGATCCCCTCCAAGCCCTCGACGTTCCGGTAGCGCAGGCTCACCCCGCCTTCGATCTCCTCCAGCGTCAGCGTGGCAGTGGCGGGCGGAAGCGTGCGCAACTCCCGCTCGACCAGCGCCTCGCGCCATCGCCCGGGCGGCACCGGACGACCCAGCGGCAGCTCGTAGCCCGGCCGGCGCGGCCGCCGACACCCCTCAGATTGCAGGACGACTTGGCCGCCCTGGACTCCCATCTCATCGCTGACAAAGTGACCACAATCCCCGCCAAAGTAGGTCTGGTCGATGCGGAGGCCGCTGAGCATCGCATCTCCGTACCCGAAGGAGAGCAGGCGCGTGGCATCCCGAAAGGCCGAGACGCTCAGCGGGCCGCGCCGGAGCCGCCAGATCCCGTTCGAGGGCAGGTGAAGCGCGAAGTCCGTGGGCAGCGTAGCGTTAGGCGCCGCCGGATCGCCGCCCTTCAGCAGCGCGTAACAAGTCCAGAGTAGGTTCCCGGGGTCTGGCGCCTGCGCCCATAGCCACTCGGCGGCTCGCGCAAAGGTGGGCGTCGGTCGCAGCCGATGGTAAAGCAGATAGCAGGGGATCAGGTTTGACGGCACCTCGCGGCGCCCGAGGTCCTGGCGGTGGGAGAGCCCCGTCTCGGCGGTCCCGTCGGCGTGGAGAAGATGGAGATCGAGCGCCAGGTTGCGCCGGACGGCGTCGAGGGCGGAGAATAGCTCGTGGTGGTCAGCCAACAACAGCCACGAGCGGTTGTTCACGGCGTCGTAGTTGCCGACGCTACGCTCTATGTAGAAGCCCTCATCATCGACGTCGATCCCCTCTGCCAGGTAGGCGTCGATGGCGTCGGCGATCCCCAAATCGGGGAAGAGCGCCTCCGCCTGCGCGAGCGCCGACGCGATCACCCAGCGATGGTTGGGCGTGTGGAAGCCGCCCTCGCGCATCCCCGCGGCAGCCCGGTGGATGAAGCGCGCCAGCTTGTCCAGAAGCTCCGCCCAGCGACCGTCTGGGTCCTGCACATCGCGCCCGAGCTCCAGAACCGTGCAGAGCTGTTGCACGGTGAAGCCCGTGTCCGGGGCAGAATCGATGTTGACCGTGGGCAGGTCGATCAGGCCGCTGGGGCGCTGCAATGCCAGGAGCGCCTCGGTGGCCCACAGCAGCCGGTCGAGCGACGGATCGTCCAGGTCACCCCCGACAATCCGTAGATAGGCGCCCGCCACGATCAGGCCGGCCGTGGACCACGGGGAGGGGCGTCCGTCGCCGCTGCGGACAACCGCGCCAAACCACCGATTCTTGGGGTCCGCGATCTGGTCACGAAGCGTCTCATCGAATGCTGCTTTGAGATAGGGTACAGTATTCCTCAATGTGAGTGTGTGATACATGCTCCCTCCGCTACAGTGTAAGCGTCTCTTCCTTGAGACGCTGGCGCATAGTAGCCTCGACACTCAGGCCTGTCAAAGTCTCCGCGCGAGCAATTCTTGTGCCACCTCTTCCAGATTCCGCGCCCGTCCCCGTTTGCGTGCCTCCAACACGTCTTCGCGCGGCAATCCGGTGGCAGCCGTCTCAATGTGCCGGCCGACTACGTCCTCAAACCACCGGGACCGGCTAACGAATGGCCAGTCTGATACCGACTCATAGAGCTCCAATGCGCGGGCTGGCTCGTTTTGCTGCGCCCTCAGTAAGGCAAAGCCTGCTATGCCCCAGACGAGCGACGGCAGAGCGCTGATCCGCCGACCAGTGGAGAGGACTTTGACAAGATCGCGTTGGGCCTCTCTGAACTCCCCCAGGTAGCACTTCACGTAGCTTCGCGCTGCCAACGCGAAGGTCAGTTCCATCCACTGATCCAAAGGACGGTAGGCCTCGACACTCGCAGTCAAGACGCTTTGCGCTTCTTCGAGCTTACGTTCCCCCAGCAAGATCATACCTAACACGAACTGAGTCCAGCCCAATCCGCGCTGGTTGTCATCCATCCGCATCATCTCGTGGGCGACTTGGACGTGGCGCCTGGCCAGCTCGTATTCTCCCATAAACCCCTTTGCCCATCCCAACACCGAGATGGTCAAGCTACCAGCCCGCCCAAAGCAATGCTCCTCGATCTGGATACACTGCTTCAGCAAGGCGACAGCTTCTTGGAACTGCGCAAGAGCGATGCGCTTCATAGCCAGGCTGTACAATGCTCCCGCGACTTCATGGGGATACCCAAGCTCACGCCGCAGTGTCAGGATTTCCTCGGACAGACGAGCCGCCTCCTCAAGCTTCCCACCCGCGAGCGCAACGCCACTGAGGCCCATCAGCGCGCGTGAGATTGTCTCGACGTCGCCCAGAACACGTGCACGGTTGAGGCCATCTTCAAAACGACGACGCGCAGCTTCGAATGCGCTGACGTGCCAGGCACACCAGCCAAGATCATGCTGGAGTTGTGCCTGCTCCCAATCTGCCTCCAGATCTCGGTAAAGGGTGAGACTTTCCGTATAGCATCGTTCTGCCTCATGGCGGTCCGATCGCATCATCAAGTGTCCTAGCTGTCGTAGCGCAGCGGCTCGTTCTGGACGCAGGTCTCGACCGTGACTCTCTGGGGCATCCAGAATCGCGATGCTACGTAGTGCTGCAGCCAGAGCGGTGCTCGAGGAAAGGAAGTGACTCTGCCACCGCAAGGCCTTCGATAGCACGCGCAGGCGCTCGGGCTCTCCAGCCTGCTCAGCCACTTCGTCGATGTCCAGGCGAGCTACTGTAGCTTGGCACGCAGCTAGTCCCTCAGCTCTCCGCACGCGGCGGACATAGTAGAGGCATAGCCCATCGACGGCTCGGCCGATTTGCGCTACGTCGCCCTGTGCCACGATCCAGGCCCACGCGGCCTGGGCATTGTCGATCTCGACATCCATCTCTGCGAGCGCCGTCACCTGCCGCGGCCCCTTGGCTGCCTCGAACCACTGACGGAGGACGTTGACGTAGTAAGCGGCGTGTCGGTCCCGTGCCACGCGCTCCGCCCCCGGCGCTTGGGCCAGCTGCTCTGCCGTGTACTGCC
>CAZPJP010000267.1:0-3407 GCA_964586915.1 uncultured Anaerolineales bacterium | reverse complement strand
CGGGCGATGAGGGCGCGCAGATCGGCCATATGGTCCTTGTAGACCTGGGCGAAGTGGGCGCGCACCGCTTCGTCGTCGTCCATATCGATGCCTTGCGCCGCCATGCTGGCGCGGCAGCGGTCGCACCAGCAGCCGTGGTGCTGCTGATAGATGTCGAACCAGAAGCCGTCAACGTCGTAGGCCTCGCAGATCTCGGTGACCTGCGCCTTGACGTGGTCATGGTACTCGCCGCTGGGGCAGAGCAGCTTCCAGGTGCCGTAGGGGAGCGGGTCTGTGGGCTTGGCGTCGGGGTCGCCCTGCCAGATGAACGACCCGTCCTTATGCCGGGCGCACCACTCGGGGTGCGTCTCGGCGTCGTTGACGGACCAGCCGACGGTGAAGTAGATCGGGCACTCGACGTCGATCTCGTGGCACGCCTCGATCTGCGCGCCGAGGAGGTCGAAGTCGAGGTGCGGATGGACGTTGCCGACCTCGGTGGGGTAGTAGGCCCAGCCGTGGTGGCCCTTGGCGAAGATGTTGATGGAGTTGATGCGGCCAACCTTCAGCGCCTTCTGCCACTGCTCCTTGGAGAACTCCGCGCCAATGCCCGGGATGTCCTCGGAGGTATGGAAATCCAGGTGGATCTGCCGCGTGGGGAGGGGGCGCGATGCCCGGGGCAACGATGTGGTGCTCCGTCGATCTGAGCTATGAGACTTGGTCATTGCGGAATTACCTTTCTGCTGGTTAGGTTTCCAGTGTGACGTGTCTCAGTCTAGATCATCCTTCGACGTGCGCAACTATGGATGGCGTGAGACTCTTCGGGTTAGGTGAGAGACTTTCTTGCCGTCGATGACGATTGGCGCTACACTATGGATAGACCAGGGGAGGCGTTGGAGAATGGCTCAAACAGCTCTGAAATACGATGTCGAAGTGGATGAGGACGGTCGCGTTGAGTTGCAGGTCCCGTTTCCTGGTGGGGCGCGTGTGACCGTCTTCGTGATCAGAGAGTCCGATGAGGGCGACTTCACCGATCTGGTCAAGGCTGCAGAAAGCAGTCTTGACTTCTGGGACAACGCGTGGGACGACGAGGACTGGGATGACGCCTGAGCAGGGCGACTACGAAGGTGTTCGGTCAGGTGGGCGCTGGCGTGCTTGGACGCATCCGCGACGTGCTCCAAGACCTGACAACGTAGAAGGAATAGAGGGCGGGACGGGTCCCATTGGGCGGGAGACCCGCTCTCGGCCGAGTGATCTACGTGTCAGACTGCGCCATCAGGTACGCGTGTAGCGCGACGGCTTGGTTGTGCTCCGTGTCGCGCGCCGCGTAGAGGAGCGTCAGCCTGCCCCGCTTGGCCATCTCGAGGAGCGTCCCGACCGCCTCGCCCTTCTCGTCTAGCTCCGCGAAATAGCGTTGCTTGAATGCCTCCCACTTCTCCGGGTCGTGCCCGAACCAGGTGCGCAGCTCGGTGCTGGGCGCGACCTCCTCGAGCCATAGATCGGCTGCCACGTCCTCTTTGGTCTGGCCGCGGGGCCAGACGCGATCGACGAGCACGCGGACGCCATCGTCGGGCTCGGCCTCCTCGTAGACACGCTTGGTCTTGATGTTGGTCACTTTTGGAGGCATCTCACTCGGGGAGGCTCAGCTGCCAGGCGACCCCGAACCGATCCGTGACCCAGCCGTACTTTGCGCTGTGCGGGTACGTGTCCAAGGGCATGAGCACCGCACCGCCCTCAGACAGCTTCTCGAAGAGGGTGTCGATCTCCTCCTCGGACTCGCACGTCACGTAGAGGGACATCGACGGCGTGAAGGTGAAGTCGTGCTCGACGCTGCTGTCGATGGCCTGGAAGACTTGTCCGTTCAGCGAGAAGGCCGCGTAGGCCACCGACCCCTCAGCGCCCGGGCCCTCCGGCCCGTAGCGGTGGATGCTCAGGATTTCTGAGCCATCGAAGAGCGATGTGTAGAACTCTATCGCCTCCTCGGCCTGCCCGCCGAACATCAAGAACGTCGTGATTTTCTGCACGGGTTACCTCCGCTCTTTTGCGTTCTGGACGTGGGACTTCAGATGGGTGACGTTAGGCGAGTCCACGTGGAGATATCCGCGATGACTTTGCCTATCATTCCCTTTGAGTCTCAACGCTCCATTTTTTTCATATCGTGACCTATTTATATCATGGACGCGACATTCTCAACGCTGGGCATGGTTGAACTTGTGTTTGGACTGGGTTGGGAGCCGGGCCAAACTATGAGGCTACAAAGCGTTGGATCGCGTTGATCGCTCTCTCTAGCGCCTGGATCGAGCGAAGTGGATCGCCGGGGAACGCCAGGCTGTGGTTCGCGCCCTCGACGAGCAGGATCTCGGCCTGTGTGGCCTCGACCACCTGCTCAAGCAGGTGTGGGTCGTAGAAGCGGTCGGCGGTGCCCGCGACGATCAGGGTACGCGGACAAACGCGGATCGCCGCTGCGTTCTGCAGCATGCTCTGAGGGATCGGCGTCAGATAGAGGCACGCTTGTGGCCTGAGCGGCAGGTCGCTGGTCAGCAGGTGCGTCATCGCCACGGTGCCCAGCGACTTCCCCACTAGCGTCAGCCTAGCATAGGCCCGCCGTTGGTCGAGGGCGGCCTCGGCGGCAGCGGACACGTCGGCGAAGACGTGCGCCTGTCGCGCTTCCTGGGAGATCGCGTCGTCGTGCCAGATCTCGCGATAATCGTACTCGACCAGCAGGACGTCCGCGCTAAGGCCGAGCAGCACCTCCGTCGCGTAGTACAGGAGTGGCATCTGGCACGTGTAGCCCAGCCCGGGCAGTATCAGCGCCAGATGGTCGGTGCTCTCCTCCTGGTGGAGAAAGGTGTTGGGGACTGCTACGCCTTGGTAGCCCTCGATCGTCAGTTCCAGCTCATCAGACAAGTCTCATCTCCACTGCGCTTCATAGACTATCCACAAATCGCGCTTGATGGCGTTCCGAAGATAGGGGCTAATCGCGCCTTCGGTGAGGAGATCCACCTTCCGTCCCAAGGCATTGGACAGCTTCCTTTCCAGCGCCACCATTTCCAGAAGGCTGACGGGCTCGGAGAACTCAACCAGCAGGTCCATGTCGCTCGCTTCGTCGGCCTCACCGCGTGCGACAGAGCCAAAGACACCCAGCTGGCGTACGCCATACTGGCGACACAGATCGTCGATCTTGCTGAAGTCGAGAGATAGCTCACTCATAGCATTCACCCGCTCGGAAGTGTAGCAGGATTGGTGGATTTCGCCAGGAGCTTGCCCGAACGCCGGGCCGGTCAACTGACTCGGGCTTAGCGTCATGTTCTCCCCCACCGGGGAGCTTGTCACCGTCTCTCCTACTCACGGAGGGGAGAGCGGTGACGAGGGCGTCACGTCAAGTGCAACGCACTTCCACAGCGCCTTCTCTTGGGGCCGCCTTGGCCAGC
>CAZPJP010000266.1:0-3583 GCA_964586915.1 uncultured Anaerolineales bacterium | reverse complement strand
ATCTCAAAGAGACAGAGTATAAGTCGGTCAGAACCCTCGTACACTACCTTGTCGACAACGTGAGCAAGAATGGCTATCTGCTGCTGAACGTGGGGCCGAGGCCAAACGGTGAGATCCCGGAGGAAGCGAAAGAGCTGTTGATCGGTGTCGGGGAGTGGCTGGATGTGAACGGGGAGGCGATCTTTGGCACCACGCCCTGGATGACCTATGGCGAGGGGCCGACGGAGATGACCAAAGCCGGTTACTTCATGGAGGACGCGGAGGTGGCGTACACTCCGCAGGACATTCGCTTCACGATGAAGGACGACGTCCTCTACGCGACCTGTCTGGGATGGCCCACCGAGAGCGTCAAGATCGAGGCTGGGCAACGGCTCTATGAACAAGAGATCGCGTCGGTCACGATGTTGGGCGACGGGCGCCCTTTGGACTGGCGCATAGTAGACGACCAGTTGGTTGTCACGCCCCCCGCTGACAAGCCTTGCGAGCACGCCTTTGTTCTCAAGATCCAGCGGCGCCATCCGTTTTCTCAAGCGTGACGCCTGAGTATTTCTTCATCTGTCAAGTTATCTATCCACACAAGAGGAGCAAACGATGAAGCTAGCACACTTAGGATGCGGACCGCGGGCGCGCAGGCATGCGGAGGCGTTTGAGTTCGTGGAGAAGGGCGAGATTGGGGCGATCTGCGACCTCAATGAGGAGCGGCTTAAGGCCTTTGGCGACGATTTCGGCGTCGACGAGGCGCACCGCTATACCGATTGCCGCGAGATGTTGGAGACCGAAAAGCCCGATGTCCTGGACATCGTGACGGCCCCGACGATCCGGGTCGATCTGATGCGGCTTGCCGCCGAGTACGAGGTGCCGGTCGCGATCGTGGAGAAGCCGGTGGCGGTGCAGGGCGAGGATTACCGGCAGATCAAGGCGCTCAATGAGACGTCGTCGACCCGGTTTGTGGTGAACACGCAGCTGCATTTCCACAAGCAGAACCTTGAGCTGAAACAGCTCGTGGCGGAGGGAGGCATCGGTGAGGTGCGCTTCCTGGACGCCAGCGCGCGCTCGACGATCCTGGACCAAGGGGTGCACGTTCTGGAGCTGGCCTATACCTACAACGGGAACGTCTCACCCGTCCGGGTGTTCGGGCAGGTGTCCGGAGCTGAGAACCTGGTCCCCAAGATGGGACTTCCACCGGGAGTCGGCTACCAGCCGTCGCCGGATATCGCCGAGGCCGCGATCACCTTCGAGAATGGGGTGCGGGCGATGCTCCTCAGCGGGCATATCGCGCCTGCGGTGGGTGATAATCCGATCATTTATGCTCACAAGCGGATCGCGGTCTACGGGACCCAGGGCTTTGTGCACTGGACGATGCATGGCTGGGAGCGGTTCACGCCGGAGGGCGGCTACGAGCGCGGGGCGCACGAGTACGCTTACGAGGACGTTCGCGCGCAGGCGCGGCTGCTGGACGCGGCCTTCGACTGGGCGGCGGATGGCGATAAGCCGCATCCCACGCGCCTGACGCTCAACTTGGAGCAGTTCAGCATCATCCTGGCGACGTATGCGAGCGCGCTGACCGCGACGGCGATCGATCTGCCCTTTGACCCGCCGGACGGTATGCTGGACGCGCTGCGAGCGCGCTTGATGCCATCGGAGGCGTGAGTCGTGACGCAGCCGCCTAACCGAACTTCCCTATCACCCATCAGACCCCCAACGGAGATACGTACATGGAAGGCTCGATGAAAAAAGTCGTGATCACGGATGTGAAGCAAGCGGAGCTGGTGGAGATGCCCATCCCTCAGCCCAAGGCCGACTGGGCGCTGGTCAAGATGACCGTCGTGCCGATGTGCACCGAGTACAAGGCGTGGCTGCGCGGGCCCGGAGAACGGGATCGCATTCCGGCGCTGGGCCACGAGGGCGTCGGGGAGGTGGTTGAAGTCGCCCAGCCCTGCGGCGTCGAGGTCGGCGACCGGGTGGTGGTGATGCAGGTGGGGGCCGGCCCCTGCGGGCGCTGTGTCTACTGCCGCGCCGGCGATTTCCTCCACTGTCAGAATCAGGTCGGCTACACGGATTTCACGGGCGAGCCCGAGCCCACGGGGGCCTATGCGCAGTACCGTCTGGGCGCTGCCTGGCTGCTGCCTACTATACCCAATGACATCCCAGACGACCACGCCGCGATGGCATGGTGTGGGCTGGGCCCGACCTTCGGGGCGATGCAGACGGCCGAGGTGGACGCCTTCGATACGGTGCTGATCACCGGGGCCGGGCCGGTGGGGCAGGGCGCGATCATCAACGCGAAGTATCGCGGTGCCCATGTGATTGTCGCGGAGCTGGAGCCCTGGCGGGTGGAGCGGGCGGAGATGTTGGGCGCCGACGCCGTTGTCGATCCCCGGGACGCGGACGTCCTGGACCAGATCCGCGCGCTCACCCAGGGAGGCTTGGGCGTCTCCTGCGCCATCGACTGCGCCGGTGTGACGGCCTCGCAGCGGCTGTGTATCGACGCTGCCCGCCCCAAGAGTCGCGTTTGCTTTGTCGCCGAGAGCTCGGACCCGCTGCCGATCACGGTGAGTCCCGACATGATCCGCAAGGGCTTGACGCTGATCGGCCAATGGCACTACAGCGTGAACGATTTCGATCAGATGATGCAGGTCATCCGCGCATCCGGGGATCTGCTCGATCTCCTGATCAGCCACCGATTCCCCATGAGCCAGGTGCAGGAGGCGCTGGCCCTTTCCGCCTCGCACCGGTGCGGCAAGATCATCCTGGATCCCTGGGCATAGGTCTGGTAGGAACTGAGGTAAGGTGTCGGGAGCGATAAGCGGGAGGCCTCAAGGATGGTGCCGAGCTGGGTTCCACGGCATCATCGCCTTGCTGAGCGCTCCTTAGTCCTCGTCTATCCCAAGAAGAGGAAAGAACAACGTGCACATCCTCCACATCTCCGGTAGTCCAAGGAAGCATAGCAATACCGACTATTTACTGCATCTGCTCATAGATCAGGTAGGAGGCGAGTTTATCAAGCTGACGGACTATGACATCGAGCCCTGTACCGGCTGTTGGGCGTGTCGTAAGAACGGCGCGTGCGCTATCGCCGATGATATGACATCAACACTTACACCGAAACTTCTCGCGGCCGAGGCCATTGTCTTGGGATCCCCCGTCTACTTCAACAACGTGACCGCACAGCTCAAAGCGTTCATCGACCGAACGTGGTGTCTCAGGGGTGAGTTAGCGAATAAAGTCGGCGCGGCAGTCGTTGTGGGCCGCAGGTATGGGGCCGAGGGTGCGATCACGGCGATCAACGCGTTCTTTCTGAAGCACGATATGGTTGTCGCGAATCGCGGCATCTCGGGCGTTGGCTTCGAGCCGGGCCAGGTCGCGGAGGACGAGGAATCGGTTCAGGCCATTGCGAGACTGGCAACGCGCATCGCTAAGCTGGGGCGGCTTTTCGGTGGATGAGGGTGGGGGCCAAGACAGATGAACTCTCTAGGCATGGCGCTGATCCGGGTAGGGCCAGGTAGCTTTCGGATGGGCTCGGCGACAGGTGACGATGACGAGCGCCCGGTGCACGAGGTCACCCTGTCGAGCCCCTTTTTGA
>CAZPJP010000265.1:0-3635 GCA_964586915.1 uncultured Anaerolineales bacterium | reverse complement strand
ACTGCCGCTGACGCGGCATGCGGGCAAGATGCCCGCGGTCCATGTTCATGCCCGGAGCTAGGATGCGACGGTAGGCGAGCTGCCCGCGGTCTGTCACTGAGTCCCCGAACACAAATTCACAAGCTGTCCAGGTTCTGTCATCAGCTTGTCATCGTCGGTCTGTATAACGAGAGCGTAGCAATTAGACCCCTCGCACCACAGACGCTATGACAGAGAGGAGCTGATGATGAAAGCGATCACGAGACCCTTGCTGGGGATGTTGGCGCTCCTGCTGGCCCTTTGGCCACAGGCTGTTCTGGCTGATGGGATGATCCTGCCCCTTGAGGCCGAGGTCGGCTATCTGACCGTACCCTATCACCACGTGACGGTGGAGATCGAGGACGCCCACGCGACGACGCACGTCTCCCAGGCCTTCCACAATCCGCACACCCACGACGTCACCGCGCGGTATCTCTTCCCGATCCCACTTGACGCGATGATTACCGAGTTTGAGGCCACCGTGGATGGACACACGCAGACAGCACAGCGGCAGGACGCCGACACCACGAACGCGCTGCTCTGGGAGCTCGTGGCTGAACGCCACGACCCGTCGCTGCTGCAGTACGCAGACTGGGAGACGCTGGTCTTCGAGGTGACGGTGCCGGCGGGCGGGACCCGAGAGATCACGCTGGCGTACGACGAGGTGTTGGCGCCTGAAGGGGGCATGCTTCATTACCATTACGTCCTAGGGACCGAGCGGTACACCTCCGACTTGCTGGAGGAGGTCAGCGTGACGGTCGATGTCGCCTCGTCCAAGGGGCTCGGCACCCTCTACTCGTCCTCTCACGACGTTGCCGCGACGCGCACCCCCGATGGACACGCGCGGGTCAGCTGGGACGCCAGCTACGTCCGCCCCACCGAGGACTTCCACCTTTTTTATGCGCCCGCGCAAGGTGGATTTGGCAGTGGCTTCTTGACCAGTCGGCAGCCGGATCTTGAGAGTGGCCACCGTGACCACTTCCTGTTCTTGTTCGCCCCGGAAGCGGCGCCCGTCGAGAGGGCCCCGCTGCCCAAGGACATCGTCTTCGTGGTCGATCGGTCGGGGAGCATGGCGGGCGAGAAGCTGGTCCAGGCCCAAAACGCGCTGCAGTTCATCCTCGGCCAACTGAACGAGCAGGATCGTTTCTCCATCGTGGGGTTTGACGACCGTATCGACCTGCTCTCACAGGCGCTGCTGCCGGTCAATGACGAGACAGTGAGCACGGCGCGTCGCTTCGTGGACGACCTTTACGCCCGTGAGGCGACCGACCTCGACGGCGCGCTGGCCCAGGGTCTGGCGATCCTGCGCGCCAGTGAGGCGCGGGCGGGCGCGACGCGGTTGCTCATCTTCCTGACCGACGGTCTACCCACCGCGGGCGTCACTGACCCTGCCCTGATCGCCGACCGGGCCGGGCGGGCCAACGACACCGTCGAGGCACGCCTACACGTCTTTGGCGTGGGCTACGACGTCAACACCCACCTGCTCGACCGGCTGGCGGCGGAGAACGGTGGATCGGTCACGTACGTCCAGCCCGGTGAGGACCTGGAGGCTGTACTAACGGGGTTCTACTGGCGCATCGCCTCCCCGGTGCTCACCGACCTGCAGATCGACTTCGACGGCATCGACGCGCGGGATCTCCACCCCGCCGCGCTGCCGGACCTCTTTGACGGCTCCAGCCTGATGCTCACGGGACGCTACGTCCCGGAGGCGGGCGCGGAGAAGGTCACCGTGAGGGTTCATGGCCGGGCGGGCGGGGAGGCGCGCAGCTACGTGTACGCCTTCGACCTGGAGGAGGCGGGCGATCACGCGTTCGTGCCGCGGCTCTGGGCCACCCGTCAGATCGGGCGATTGCTGGACACGGTGCGCGTCGAGGGCGAGACCGACCGGCTGGTGGAGGAGATCCGGCGGCTCGGGCTGAGCTACGGCCTGGTCACGCCCTACACGAGCTACGCGATCGCTGCACAGACCAGCGGGGCGGCCTCCATGGAGAACATGGCGCTCTACAGCGATCATGGCGCGCTCAACCAGGCCTTCGGCAAGACGACGATCCAGGCGCGGGTCCAGAACCAGAGCTACCAGCAGGCCGCGCAAGGCAATTTGGCCGGCGGCGCCAACGTGACTCAGAGCGGGCATCAGAACCTAGCGCAGGTGAGCACGCAGCACGTGGATCTGCGGCTGCTACAGAACGTGCGGCCCAGCGACGGGGCGATCGACGAGGCGTGGATCGCAGAGAACCTCAAGGCCGACCGGACCGTCGAGTTCGGGTCGGACGCCTACTTCGAGCTGGCGGGCGATCCGACGGCGCGCGCCTTCCTGCAGGCGGGGAACAACGTGTTGTTCCAGCACCGCGGTGAGACCATCCAGGTGGTGGATCCGGAGGCGCCGGAGTCGGTCTTCGAGCTGACGATGCCAGAGGAGGGCGACCGGCCCTCACAACTGCTCGACAATCGCTCGGCGCCCTTGGGCACGCCGCAGGCGCCCCGGGCTACGTGGCTGTCACGGGTACGCCTGGCCATCCGCAGGGCCGCTGACGTGCTGGATGGGGCGCTTGAGGCGCTGGCAGGGAAGGGGAATGCACAAGGTCTGCCACGCTGAGACACCAACGTTACTGTATCCCTAACTCCGGAAATGACACCTCAAGCCGCAGAGGCGACGGATTGTGATCCGTCGCAAGCGTGAAAGAGAAGGTTATGCTTGCGCAGGACCATGCCCGGGCATAGCTTGGGACGTCCTGCGCACTTCCCGACGAAGGGATACAGTATCACACCAACAGGCTCGTAGAGAGACTGCCGCTTACGCGGCATGCGGGCAAGATGCCCGCGGTCCATAGCGTACGCGCAGGGTACGCTCGGGCCTTAGCTTGATACGCATGGGCGGAACGCCCGTGGCCCACAGCTTGGCTTGATGCTTGCCGGTGGTCCGAACAAGCGGGCAAGATGCCCGCGGTCCATAGCGTACGCGCAGGGTACGCTCGGGCCTTAGCTTGATACGCATGGGCGGAACGCCCGTGGCCCACAGCTTGGCTTGATGCTTGCCGGTGGTCCGAACAAGCGGGCAAGCCACCACCGTCGATCCCGAACTAGTAGCGTTGCGGCTTCGCCGGATAGGGGCGGAACGGCGTCCGTGGCTCCCGGCTGATCCACTCGCCGGTTTCGTCCAATCGCGAGAGCGAGCGGAGCAGGTCGAAGGTGACCCAGCGGGAGGCCTGCGGCGGCTCGACGTCCCAAAGGCCATAAGGGCCCTGAAGCTCTTTGACAAAGGCAACGCGCTCAGCCACACGCGGGTCGTCGAGCGTCGCCCCGATGCGCCAGCAGAGATCAAGCACCTGGGCCAGGTCGAAACGGCCGTAGAAGGTCATCAAGCCGCGGGTGGGCACAGCGCCGATCAGGCGAGCGACCTCAAACCCCAACGCGCTCGTCTCCCGCGTCTCGCGGCCCAGGAGCAGATCCAGGGCGCGACGTGCCTCCGGACCCGATCGCCGCTCGGGATGGTGGGCCAGGCAGAGCAGGGCGCCGGTCGTGTTGGAACGGCAGCCCCAGCGAGAATGGGGCAGCTTCCGATAGCCCGCAACATAACCGTAGGTCCCGCCACCGGCAATGCCGGTGGGCCAGGCACC
>CAZPJP010000264.1:0-3684 GCA_964586915.1 uncultured Anaerolineales bacterium | reverse complement strand
GCGCCTCTGCTCCCCCGCCCCTCTGCCCCTCCGCCACACCACGTTACGCATTTTCATCGGACTGGGTTAAGATAACCTCAAGGGTGATCGACGCATTGACCGAGAGGAGAGACGATGATCAACACAGGCCTGGTCTCTGTCACGTTCCGCGAGCTCAGCCCGGAGGCCGTTATCGATCTGGTCTCGCAAGCTGGGCTCGCTGCCATCGAGTGGGGCGGCGACGTCCACGTTCCTCACGGTGAGGTACGTCGGGCTCGGAGGGTGCGACAGATGTCCTTGGACGCCGGGCTCCAAACACCGTCTTACGGGTCGTATTACCGGGCGGGACACAGCGGCGACGTCCCCTTCTCCGAGATCGTCGACACCGCCGTGGCCCTCGGGGCGTCGGTGATCCGCATTTGGGCGGGGCGGAAGGGATCGGCGGAGGCCAACGAGGCCTACTGGGATCAGGTCGTGGCGGACTCTCTGCGGGTTGCAGGACTCGCCGAGGAAGCGGGCTTGAGCGTGGCCTACGAGTTTCATCAGAATACGCTGACCGATACCTATAAGGCTGCGCTGACCCTTCTGAAGAAGGTCGACCGTGCGAACGTCAAGACCTATTGGCAGCCGCCTGCTGGCGTCTCCGTCGCGGACAACCTGGTAGGCCTTGAGAGGATCCTTCCCAGACTGGCGAACGTCCACGTCCAAAGCGCGCGCACCGTTGGTGGCGGCACAGAGCGGGCAGCTTTGGCCGCGACGTCTGACGCCTGGGGGCAGTATTTCGAGAAGATCGCTGCGGCCGAGCGGGATCATTATGCGATGATCGAGTTTGTCCGAGGTGATACACCTGAGCAGTTCCTGGAGGACGCGGCTCTGTTGAGGGAATTGACCGAGCCGTATGCACCTGATTTGCCCGTAAAAGTATAAAGCAAGGTATAGAGAAGGAGACACAACGAATGGCACACGCAAAACTCGCCGCTCAGCTCTACACGGTCCGCGAGCACACGCAGACCCTCGAGGACTTCCGCGCCAGTATGCGCAAGATCCGGGATATCGGCTACACTGCCGTGCAGGTCTCGGGCATCGGACCGATTGCCCACGAGGATGTCAAGCGCGTCGTCGATGAGTTCGGTCTCGATATCTGCATCACCCACGTCGGCTTCGACTATCTGCAAAACGACCTCGAAGCCGCCGTCGCTCAGCACAAGCTGTGGGAATGCCCCAACGTGGCCATCGGCAGCATGCCGTCCGATTACCGCGAGGGCGGTCTCGCGAGCTTCAAGCAGTTCGCCCGGGAGGCCACAGAGATTGGCAAGCAGCTAGCCGACGCCGGGCTGACGTTCAGCTATCATAACCACAGCTTCGAGTTTGTCCGCTTTGGCGACCGCACCGGCCTCGACGTCATCTACGAGGAGAGCGATCCGCGCTACCTGCAGGCCGAGCTCGACACCTACTGGGTGCAGCACGGCGGGGGCGACGTGATCGCCTGGATCAAGAAGCTGAAGGGCCGCATGCCGGTCATTCACTTCAAGGATATGGTCATCTACGACGGCGAGCAGACCATGGCCGAGATCGGTGAGGGCAACCTCAACTGGCCCGGCATCCTGGAGGCGTGCGAGGAGGCCGGCGTCGAGTGGTATGCCATCGAGCAGGACCGCTGTATGCGCGACCCCTTTGCCAGCCTGAAGATAAGTTACGATAATCTGCGGGCGATGGGGGTGGCGTGAGCTTCCGCGCCAATGGAGACCTAGCGCCCCGGAGCGTCGGGCGTGCCTGAGAGACCTCTCTCTATGATCGGTCTTGAGACTGTGGCAACCACCCTCTCGGGGCGCGCAGTGGATCGCAGGGTGGTGCTGCCCATACTGCACAGTGGATTGCCGCCGATGTTCGGCACGCCCTCGGGCCCGTAGAAGGACAGCGACATGCCCATCATCATTGGTTTCGCTCTGATCATCCTGCTCGTGTTGATGATTGGATGGTTGCAGGTATTGCGCGCGCGAAACCGCACGCGAAGGCTGAGAAATGCGGCGGAGATGCTGGGCTTCCGCTTCTCAGAGGAAGGCGATCCGCGCCTGCTATCCCAAGCGGCGCGTTTCCTGATCTTTTCCATAGGCCAGACCGGAGAGATGAGCCACGTTATGCAGGGGGAAAAGGGGGATCTGCCCGGGCAGCCTGACGTCGCCATCTTTGAGTACGCATTCAGCACGCCTCTCGGACGCTACGTCGAGAGCTGGCGTCAGACTGTGGTGCGCTTCGCTTCGGACGAATTGGACCTTCCTGACTTCTCGCTGATCCCAGAGCCTATCTTTGACCGCATGGTCGATCAGGCCCGCGGCAAGGAGATGCGAGAGCGGCTGATGGGCACAGCCAGCGTCCGGTTCCCCGACCATCCTGAGTTCGAGGAGCGAGCTCACGTCCTGGGGCAGGACCGCGCCCGGGTGCGAGCGCTTCTGAGCGACGACGTCATCGCGTTTCACCGGGCTCATCCCGAGCTGTGCATCGAGGGCAGCGGGCATAGTCTGCTCTGTTACCGCTATGACGAGCTCGTCTCACCCGCGGAGGTGGACGATTTCCTGCGGGAGGCCAAGGAAGTATACGAGCTTCTGGCGCGGGACAACGAAGCACTAGACGAAGAGGAGAGAGAGCAATGATCGAAGTGGGCGCTGTAAGTCTCGGCTGGAGCGGCACGCCGTTGCCCCAGGTGTTCGAGGAGCTCGCCGCGATGGGGGGCCAATGCGTGGAGATCAACGGGAACGCGGCGCGCCACCACGGAATCGCCCTCGATTCCGACGCAATTCCCCAGATCGTCAGCTGGGCCGAGCAATCCGGGCTGGCCATCCGCAGCTTGAGCGGGTACTGTGATTTCGCCCAGACCGATGAGGCGGCTTTGGAGGTGGAGGTCGAGCGCTTGCTCAAGACGTGCCGCGCAGCCTCCGAGATGAACGTCTCTGTGGTCCGGGCCTTCGTGGGTGACGTCAAACCCGGCATCGATCTCCAGGCCGTACGCCCGCACATCGTCACGGCATTCCGCAAAGCGTGTCCTGAGGCCGCTGCGTTGGGCGTGACCCTCGGCATCGAGAATCATGGGCGCCTGATCAACGACGGCCCAGCGCTCGTCGACCTCGTCGTGGAGGTGGGCGCCGACAATCTGGGATTCACCATCGACACGGGCAACTTTGCGTGGGCCGGCCATGACGCAGCACAGGTACGGGTGGATTTCGCCGCTGTGCTTCCCTATGCGGCCAACGTTCATATCAAGGACGGGACGTGGACCGATGAGGGATTCACCTTCGTGCCGGCGGGGGAGGGCGAGCTTCCCTTGGCGTGGCTGCTGGAGCAGTTAGTGGCGGTTGGGTACGAGGGCCCTGTCTACAGCGAGTTCGAGGGGGGCGGAGGTTTTCGCGAGGGCACACGCACCTCCATCGCATTCCTGAAGCGTGCGCTGGAGGGAACCCAGGGGTGAACTAAGGCGTGGCGGGGGCCTGACCCTCGATCGTCACCGCCACTAGGAAGGCATCGGTGCCGGGCCCGGTGGACCAGCGGCGCATGGTGTCCAGCCAGTACGCCCCTGTGCGAAGATAAAGCGGCGCGTCGGTGTCAGGATCGGTGAAGCGATGGCGTTGTACGAAGACGTCGCCTGTCTGTAGCACCACTGGCGACACGCCCAAGCCGTCAGCGGTGCCCAGCGCCGCCCCCTCTGCGTCC
>CAZPJP010000263.1:0-3801 GCA_964586915.1 uncultured Anaerolineales bacterium | reverse complement strand
AAGAGTCCAGATCGGTGCCTTGACGCAGGAAGTAGATCTGTGAACTACCGCATCATCGTCAACCCGGTAGCCGGGCATGGGGCCGGCGCGTTAGCCGTCCCAGAGATCGAGCAGCTTCTCCACCGTCACGGCTTGAGGTTCGACCTCGTCTACACCGAGCGCCCTTGGCACGCCCCGGCGTTGGCGCAACAGGCCGCCGCCGACGGCTGCGACGTGGTCGTTGCGGTGGGCGGAGACGGGACGTCCAATGAGGTGCTCAACGGCCTGATGTCGCTGCGCCCTGACACGACGCCAGGCGCCTGCGAACAGTTGCCGGCGATGGGTGTGCTCTGTGTGGGACGCGGCAACGACTTCGCCTTCGGGGTCGGCATCCCGACCGATCTCGAACGCGGCATCGCGGCGCTGGCCCTTGGCCAGCGCCGCGAGATCGATGTGGGCCACGTCTACGGCGGCCTCTACCCCCAGGGCCGCTACTTCGGAAACGGCATAGGGATCGGCTTCGACGCCGTCGTCGGGTTCGTCGCAGCCACACAGACCCGTCTCCGTGGCTCCCTCTCCTACCTCCTCGCGGCGATCAAGACCATCTTTCTCTACTATCAGGCCCCGTTTGTCTCCATCGACTACAATGATATGTCCCTACAACTGCCCTCCCTGATGGTCTCGGTGATGAACGGACGGCGGATGGGCGGTGCGTTTATGATGGCGCCCAAAGGCGAGCCAGCCGACGGCCTCCTCGACCTCTGCATCGCGCGGGAGGTAAGCCGCTTGCGCATTCTCGGCCTGATCCCGCACTTTATGCGCGGCACCCAGGGGAACCAGCCTCCCATAACCACGGCCCAAACGCGCCGGCTGCGTGTCACGGCCCGCGAGGGGGCGCTGCCGGCCCACGCCGATGGAGAGACGCTCTGCAAGAAGGGCCACGAGTTGGAGATCTTCCTCCTGCCTCGCCAGGTCGAGGTGATCGCGGATCCGTCTGGGATTGGAGGTAGCTGACGCGATGGTGAGCCCCACGTCGTACCCGAGCGGTGGGGCCGACGCCGCCGACCGTGACCGGCAACATTCTGGCGCCCGCGTGACGAACCGGCTTGCCAACATGGTCATCCGAGCTCTGCTGCGCTGCCTCTGCCGCGTCGATGACGCCCAGCTGGCCAGTGTCCCGGCCCGCGGACCGCTGATCCTGGTCACTAACCACGTCAACTTCCTCGAGGTTCCGCTCCTCGCCACACACCTCCAGCCGCGGCCAGTCACCGGATTCGCCAAAGTGGAGACGTGGGAGAGCCCCTTGCTGGCGCCGCTGGCGAACCTGTGGGATGCGATCCCACTGCACCGCGGCGAGGCTGATGTCGGCGCCTTCCGCCAGGCCCTCGCGGCGTTGCGAGCCAGCCGGATCGTGGTGGTGGCGCCGGAGGGCACCCGCAGCGGCGATGGCCGGCTGCAGCGGGGACACCCCGGCGTCGTGTTCCTAGCCCTGCACAGCGGTGCCCCGATCCTGCCACTCGCCCATTACGGCGGCGAGCGCTTCTGGTCGAATCTGCGTAAGCTCCGTCGCACAGCCTTTCATATCCGGGTTGGCGAGGCTTTCCGGCTCGAACCAGGCCACGGTCCCGTGACCCAGGGCGTCCGGCGCCAGATGGTCGACGAGATCATGGCCTGCATCGCGGCCCTGCTTCCCCCACCCTATCGCGGCGTCTACGCCGCCGCGCCGCCCGCCACTCACCTTCGCCAGACCGCCCTCGGGGAACAAGGCTGAGTTCTCGGCCTCGCCGGGAGACGAGCAGCGCGCTAGCGCACGTGTCCTCTCATCTCGGGCGGGTTGCCAGCGAGCCGAACTGCCATTGACAGCGGCGGCACGGGCGCCTACAATGACGACAGCGCGCGGGCGATCCCGCGCCACGTTTAGAGCGATCCAGAGGAGGACCGATGCTACCCACCGTCGATTTCTGCGGCCTCACCGTCACGCGCCTTGTCCTGGGCGCCAACCCCTTCGGGGGCTATAGCCACCAGACCCCCGAACGCGACCGGGCGATGCGCGCCTATTACACGGTCCCACGCATCAAGGAGACCTGGGCGCGGGCCGAGGCGGCGGGCATCAACACGATGGTCACCAACAACGAGACGCCCCACGTCCTCCAGGCCACCCGCGAGTACCTGGAGGCCGGCGGATCGCTGCAGTGGATCGCCCAGGTGAACCTGCGGGAGAAGGCGGACATGGCCTCTGCCGTCGACGAGGTTGTGGCCATCGGCTGCCAGGCCCTCTACTTCCACGGCGCGCTGGTCGATGACGCTTACCGACGCGATGACGCCGACAAGCTCCGGCGCTGGTGCGACTACGCGCGCTCGAAGGGCATCCCCGTTGGCGTCGCCGGTCACGCCCCCGAGGCGCACCTGTGGGTCGACGGCCTCGACATCGTCGACTTCCACGCCGTCTGCTTCTTCAACTGCGGCAGCCTGCATACCGGCGGGGGCGAGAAGTTCCGCCTCGCCGATGTGCCTCGCGCCGTCGACGCCATCCGGCGGATCCAGAAGCCCTGCATCGGCTACAAGATCATGGGCTCCGGACGGATCGACGCCCGTATGGCCTTCGAGTACGCTTTTGAGCAGATCAAGCCGACCGACGTCGTCAATGTCGGCATGCATCGCGGCGACAGCGACCGCATGGTCGAGGAGAACGCCCAGATCGTGCGGGAAATCCTCGAAGGTTAGAGATCTCCACGCCGTCCCCGACCGACACATAGGAGGCTGAGCGTCTGTGAAGCGCGTGCTGCTGACGGGCATGTCCGGAACGGGCAAGTCGACAGTGATACGGGAGCTCGCCAGGCGCGGCTATCGCGCCGTCGACACCGACTATGGCGGTTGGAGCCACTGGATCACTATGCGAACCGGACGTCCCGCACAGCCGCCCGCCGAGGGCGAATACGGCTGGGACGAGCTCGACTGGGTGTGGCGGGAGGATCGCATGCGGCGCCTGTTAGCGTCCGTCGAGGAGGGCGACGTCCTCTTCGTCGCCGGCACCGCTCCGAATCAGGGTAAGTTCTATCCCCAGTTTGACCACGTGATCCTGCTCAGCGCGCCGATCGACGTGATCGTCGAGCGGCTGACCACCAGAGAGAACAACCCGTACGCCACGACGCCGAGGAGCCTCGCCCGCGTGGTGGAGCATCTTGAGACCGTCGAGCCGCTGCTGCGCGAGGGCGCCGGCCACGAGATCGACACCAGCGCCCCGATCGAGAAGGTCGTGGAACAGATTCTGGACATCGTCCTGTCGCGGGCGCCGCGCTAGGGCGCGGGGCGCGACGCCTTGGCCGCGTTGACAGCCTTCAAACGTCGCCTATGATGGAGGCCCATGACAAAAGACCTGTCACGTCGCCAAGCCGTCGTCTTCCTCATCCTCTCGGGGATCCTCTGGTCCACCAGCGGGCTGGCCATCAAGGTCATCGACTGGCAGCCGCTTTCGATTCTGGCGGGGCGGAGCGTGCTGGCCGTGGGCGTCTTCCTCGTCCATCTCCGCGGCCGATGGCCGCGCCCGACGCCGCTCCACATCCTCGGCGCCGCCGCGTTTCTGGCCACCCAGATTCTGTTCATCACATCGACCAAGATGACGACCGCTGCCAACGCGATCTTCCTCCAGTACACGGGCCCGGTCTACGTGATGCTGCTGGGCGCCTGGTGGCTGGGTGAGCGGCCCGAGCGGGCCGACTGGATCGCGCTGGGTCTCATCCTACTCGGAATGGGCTTCTTCTTCGGGGAGAAGCTGAGCTTCGACGGCTTGGTCGGCAACGTCCTGGCGCTGCTCAGCGGCGT
>CAZPJP010000262.1:0-3807 GCA_964586915.1 uncultured Anaerolineales bacterium | reverse complement strand
TCAGCACGCCGGAGGTCTCGACGAGGGCATCCCGCGCCGCGTTGGCCAAGACGTGATTCTGTGCCTCGACGAACTCGGTGTCCAGCGCAGCGTTAAGATGCGCCAACGTGCGCGGGGGAAATCCAACGGGGCAGTTGAGCCCGGTCCCAACGGCGGTACCGCCCAACGGCACAGGGCGCAGAGCATCCAATGCTCCCTCGACCCGGGTTGTGGCATCGGCAATCTGAGCGGCGAAGCCTCCAAAGACCTGACCCATCCGGATCGGCGTCGCATCTTGGAGGTGCGTTCGACCACTCTTGACCACCGCGTCGAAGGTCTGGGCCTTCTCCTGCAGAGCCGCTCCCAACGCCGTCAGGGCAGGGATGAGCTCATCGCGGAGCGACAATGTTACGGCGACGTGGATTGCCGTCGGGATGACGTCATTGCTGGACTGGCTCATATTCACGTGATCGTTGGGATGGATCTCCACGTCGCCGCCGAGAAAGGAAGCGGCACGATTCGCGATGACCTCGTTCGCGTTCATGTTCGTCGACGTGCCGGAGCCTGTCTGGAAGATGTCCACGGGAAAGTGAGCATCCAGCTCCCCGGAGATCACCTCGTCTGATGCGGCGACGATAGCACCGCCGATCTCCGGGTCGAGATGGCCCAACGCCACGTTAGCCCTGGCGCACGCACGCTTGACGTGCCCTAACGCCATGATGAATCGTCGACCAAACGGAAGCCCAGAGATCCTGAAGTTCTCGACCGCTCGCTGGGTCTGTGCGCCCCACCACACCCCCACAGGCACCCGCACCTCTCCCAGGGAATCGCATTCCACCCGGTATTCGTCTGCGTGACCCTCCGCCTGACTTGGCGCAGCATTGATCATACCGTCTCCCTCACTCCTCAGATGAGTCTTCCTCAGGTTTACATCCGTAGTGCCACGAGCAGCGCTGCTTGGCGATGAGGTGCTCCGCTGCCTCCGGACCCCACGACCCGACGTCGTATGTTAGTGGCTGTCCCGCGCCCGTCAGAGGATCGATAAGCTGCCAAGCGAGCTCGATCTCGTCCGCCCGCGTAAATAGCGAGGCGTCGCCGTTGAGGGCATCGAGAAGCAGCCGTTCATAGGCTTCCGGGAGGGCGCCGTCACCGAAGTTCCGCGCATAGCTGAACTCCATATCCACCGGAGCTGTCCGCATGCCAGCGCCCGGCTCCTTCGCCTCGAAGTTGAGATGGATCGCCTCATCGGGCTGGATGCAAAGGGTGAGGTGGTTCGGAGCCACGACGTCGTTTTCCAGGAATAGAAGATGGGGAACCCGCTTAAACTGGAGCGTGATCTCGGTGAACTTCGACCCCAGCCCCTTGCCGGAACGCAGGTAGAAGGGCACACCTTGCCATCGCCAGTTGTCGACGAACAGTCGCAGCGCCGCATACGTCGGCGTACGCGAATCCTCTGCGACGCCTTCCTCATCGCGGTAGCCCTTATATTGCCCCAGCACCGTGTCCTCGGGCTTGGGTGTCCGTATGGCGCGCAGGACCTTGACTTTCTCATCCCGCAACGCGTCTGCATCCATCACGACGGGAGGCTCCATTGCGATCAGAGTGAGAAGCTGAAAAAGATGATTCTGGAACATGTCGCGAAGGATCCCAGCGTCATCATAGTATCCTCCGCGCCGTCCGATAAGCCCCGATTCCATAACACTGATCTGCACGTGATCGACGTAGCCGCGGGTCCAGAGCGGCTCAAAGATGGCGTTGGCAAAGCGGAAGGTGAGGATGTTCTGGACGGTCTCCTTACCCAGGTAATGGTCGATCCGGAACACCTGATCCTCGTCGAAGACAGCGTGGACGCGATCGTTGAGCGCCTGAGCGCTCTCGTAATCGTGGCCAAAGGGCTTCTCTATGACCATCCGCGTCCAACCCTTCTTGCTGTGGTTGAGACCATGGTCCCCCAGGTGCTCGACAATGGTAGCATACAGGAGGGGGGGAACGGCGAGATAGAAAAGCCGATTGTTTCCCGTGTCCTCCTCTTTATCGAGCTCCGCGAGGCGCTGTTTCAAGTGTCGATAGGTCTCCGGGTCATCGTACTCACCTTGAAGGTAGCTGTAGCTCGACGAGAAGCCGGACCAGAGCTCGCACGCTTGGGGGGTGCGACGGGCGTAAGCCTCCACGCCCTCGTAGAGATGGTCCCGAAAAGCCTCATCGGTGAACTCCGAGCGCGCAACCCCCAGGATGTGAACCCTCTCCGGCAACAGCCCCTCACACGCCAAACTGTGCAGCGCCGGGACCAGTTTCCGCTGAGTTAGATCACCTGACGCGCCGAAAATGACGATAACCGCCGGTGCTGTCTCTCCCTCCATCACACAACTCCTTTCATCGGGCGATAATCAAGCTCAGATAATTATATGACCCTATACTAAAAAGAAAACGCGCCCGCTTGCGGCGTCGCTCGAGATAGGTATAGTGAGAAGGATGGGTACAGATAATGAAGCAGGGATAGGAAATCAGAAACAGACGCAGGGCGTGTCGCTCGACTCGCGGAGCGCGTCGCTCGAGTCGCGCAGCGTCTCGCTCGACCCAGAGCGGCAAGAGATGGCGCGCGAATACGCGCGGATTCGACGACGCTGGCTGCTGGTCGATGTCGTCTTAACCCTGGTCGCCATCCTGCTCTTCTGGCTCACCGGTCTCTCGCGGACTTTGAGAGACGTCTTGATCGCTGCAGGTGTCAGCAACCCCTGGGCCTTGACCGCCATCTATATTCTAAGCCTTGAGGTTGGGGCCACGTTCCTCGCTCTACCCCTGAGCTGGTGGACCGGATATGTCCTTCCCCATCGGTACGACCTGAGCACCCAGACCCTCCGCGGTTGGCTCACCGACCAGGCCAAAATCCTCGGACTCGAGATCGTCCTCGGCATACCGGCAGCCTCAATGATCTACTGGCTACTTCGCACGCGGCCCGACACGTGGTGGATCTGGGGCGCTGCGTTTATGGTGGCGCTCAACACGCTTCTAGGAACCTTAGCGCCGGTCCTTCTGGTTCCCATCTTCTACAAGCTGGAGCCGCTGGAGGACGAGTCCCTCGTACGTCGCATTGAGGAGCTCGCACACAAGACCGGAACTCAGATTGCCGAGGTCAACACCATCGACCTGAGCGCGCGGACGACCGCGGCCAATGCGATGGTCATGGGCTTAGGTGCCACGAAGCGCATCGCCCTGGGGGATACGCTCTACGAGGATTACTCAACCGACGAGATCGAGGCCATCCTCGCTCACGAGCTCGGACATCAAGTACACCACGACCTCGAGCTAAGTATTCTGGTACAGATCGTGGGGACCTTTGCCGGATTCTACCTCGCCCACGCGGCCCTAACCTGGGGCGTCGACCGCTTCGGGTTTGAAAGCATCGCCGACCTGGCCGCGATCCCGCTCCTGGCGCTGGTCGGGTTCCTGGCATCGCTCGTGACGCTGCCACTGCTCAACGCCTATTCCCGATGGCGGGAGCGGTTGGCGGATCGCTATGCCCTCAATCTCATCGAGCGGCCCACTGCCTACGCTCGCGCAATGACGAGGCTGAGCAACCAGAATCTCGCCGAAGCCGAGCCACCGACGTGGGTCGTGTGGCTGCTCTACGATCATCCGCCCATCAACGAGCGCATCCGCCGGGCGGAGCAGGCCGCAAATCAAAAGCGCGGGGCCGCAGATCAGATGCGGGGGTAGAGCTCTCAATATCGGCGCCTCTCCCCCGCTTACAAACTACACAGATGGGACCTCACCCGGGATCTTAGGACTGAGTGCCTAGCCCCCGCGCTTCCGGGGAATGACGATCCA
>CAZPJP010000261.1:1765-3833 GCA_964586915.1 uncultured Anaerolineales bacterium | reverse complement strand
ACAGCGACGCCCGAGCCCACAGCCACCCCCGAGGAAGAGACGCCGGACGCTACGGTTGACGTCCCGATGCGGCAATCTCAGTTTGTGCCGCAGGAGATCACGGTGTCGGCTGGGACGACGGTGATGTGGATCAACGAGGATGGCTTCGCGCACACCGTCACCGCTGGCGAGCGTGGCTCGCCCACGGATATGTTCAACGCGACGGTCGCAGCTGGCGAGTCCTTCAGCGTCACGTTCGAGGAGCCGGGGACCTATGTGTATTACTGCGAGTTCCATCCCGGCATGGAGGGGACGGTCATAGTGGAGTAAGACCGCGAGTCTTCGCTTGCGCTGGGGCGCTTTGCTTGTACACTCCGGCCATGTGGACCGGAGGCGATCTCTGAAAGCCTTTGATGCGCTGACGCCCCGCGGCAAGGCCCGGCGGTTGCGGCAGGTCGCGATCGAAGCCCTTACTCACTATGACCTTGACGTGACCCGCGTCGAGCTGCTGGGGCTCTTCACCAATGCGCTCTTTCGGGTGCGCGTTGCCGGCACCCCCGCGGGCGGGGCGACCTCCTACGTGATGCGCCTCTCCTCGCCGGGTTGGCGCACCGACGTGGACCTGCGCTCGGAGGTGATGTGGCTGCTGGCCCTTAAAGAGGAGACCGACATCGGTGCGCCGGTGCCCGTGCCAGCCCGAACCACCGGGCGCCTCGGTCGCTACTTGGTTGAGATCTGGCGCGAGGGCGTCCCGGGCCCCCGCCGCTGTATGCTGATGAGCTGGCTGCCCGGCGTCTCGCTGGCAGAGCGGCTGTCCGAGGCGACCCTGGGCGACATGGGCGCGCTGTTCGCCCGCTTGCACGCCCACGGTGTGGCCTTCGCGCCGCCGGAGGGGTTTACCCAGCGAAAGATGAGTGCCTACCTGGCGCGTGACGAGCCTCAGGTACTCTTTGACGCGATCGCGGAGGACGGCATCTCACCCCACGCCTGCGACGTCCTGCGGCGCGCGGACAGTGTGGTCAAGGCGGCCTTCGCCCAGCGTTATGCTGACGGCGAGGGCCTGCGCGTGATCCACAACGACCTCTGGCACGACAACATCAAGATCCACCGCGGACGGCTGCGTCCTCTCGACTTCGAGGACACGATCTGGGGCTATCCGGTGCAGGATATCGCGATGGCGCTGCAGGACCTGGCGAGCGCCGTCACGCCGCCGGTCTATGCGTGCTACGTGGATGCGCTCCGCGCTGGTTACGAGCGCCTCGCGCCGTGGCCCGAGCGCTACGCTGGCGAGATCGACCGGTTCCGGGTGGGGCGGATGCTCTGGGTTGCCAACTACGTGGCGCGGGTCGAGCGTGTGCACCTGCCCGATCACGTCAGGTGGCTGACGCCGCAGCTCGAGCGGTTCCTGGCGACGGGACGGCTGACGATGCGTTCTGCGCCCTCCGGCACTCAGGAATAGCGCTTGGGCGGGGGCTGTTGCGGTGAGCATGATGACGTCTGGCGCTGTTGCGCTTAGGGAAATCAGGTTATACTGTCCGCACGAAGCCACGACGCGGTCGTCGAGCCGCCCAAACCCTCTGTTCTGGCACCATAGCGCAAGGGCCAGTGCAGCGTGGTGGCGCACCGCCGCCTGGCCTCGCTGCGTCGGCTCGCTGAGTCGATGATAAGGCCATCTGGAGGTGTGCCGGTGCGACTGCGGTCCTTGGATTTCGGAGCGACAAGACGATCTCTTGCTCCATCGCGGCAGGCTTCCCATGGCGCGCGGATCTGACGCCGGGCCGTTGGTTGAGTCCGAACCTGGATCAGGAGATAGGAGGGCGCGCGCCGTGTCAGGGAGCGGGCGACGCTGGATCGTGGCCGTTGGCGCGTCGGCAGGGGGGTTCTACGCAGTGCGCCAGCTGTTGGCGGCCCTGCCCGCCGACTTCCCGGCGCCGATCCTGATCGTGCAGCATCTCGATCCCCGCCACAACAGTCTGATGGCGGAGCTCCTGGCCAAGCGTACCCCGCTGAGGGTGAAGCAGGCTGAAGATGGCGAGATCCCCGAGCCGGCGACGGTTTACATCGCGGCGCCGGACGCCCACCTGCGGCT
>CAZPJP010000261.1:0-1665 GCA_964586915.1 uncultured Anaerolineales bacterium | reverse complement strand
GGTGTCGTGGACTACGTGTTGCCGCTTGCCGATATCGCCCCTAAGCTCATTGAGCTGGTGGCCCAAGGAGCGAAGACGTGACCGAATCCGATGTAGATCCCGCCTTTGAGGACTTGCTTCTCTACCTGAAGCGCACCCGTGGCTTTGATTTCACCGAGTACAAACGTGCCAGTCTGATGCGACGGGTCTTGCGCCGGATGCAGGCCGTGGCTATCGAGGACTTCGAGGCCTACCAGGATTATCTGGAGGTCCGTCCCGCTGAGTTCGAGTATCTGTTCAACACCATTCTCGTCAACTTCACTGGTTTTTTCCGCGACCGGAGGTGCTGGGCGTATCTTGAGGAGGAGGTCATCCCGGAGTTGCTGGCGACGCTTCCGGAGCACGGGGGCCTGCGAATCTGGAGTGCGGGCTGCGCCTCTGGTGAGGAGCCCTACACGTTGGCGATGCTCTTGGCGGAGGCAATGGGCATCGACGCGTGCCGTCGCCGGGTGAAGATCTTTGCCACCGACGTTGACGAGGTGGCATTGACCCAGGCCCGGCGCGCGAGCTATGCGGCGGCTGTCGTCGAGGACGTGCCGGAGGCGCTGCGAAGCCGCTATTTCGACCAGGTGGGCGACCGCTACATCTTGCGCGATGACCTGCGGCGGCTCCTCGTCTTTGGGCGCCACGACCTGATGCGAGATGCGCCGATCTCGCGGCTGGATCTCCTTGTCTGTCGCAACGCCCTCATCTACTTCAACCGCTCCGCTCAGAGGCGCATCATCGCCAACTTCCATTTTGCGCTCAA
The DNA here is from genome assembly GCA_964586915.1 of uncultured Anaerolineales bacterium. Taxonomy (GTDB): domain Bacteria; phylum Chloroflexota; class Anaerolineae; order B4-G1; family SLSP01; genus PWVB01. Next base: position 878 of record CAZPJP010000261.1, on the reverse strand, counting down.
GGAGACGGGGTTTCTCTTCCTCGGGCGCGCCGAGATGTTACTGGCCCGGGACGATCTCTTCGAACCGGTGTCGATGACCCAGCGCGTCTTCCGGAAGGCGGGCGTGCTCCATCCCCAGGAGCAGCTGATGTTGCTGTCGCGGGCCGATGAGAGGCAGGCTGCCCGCGACCCCGACGCGCTCACGCGACTGAGGCAAGCTGCTTACGATGCCGCGCCGGTAGGGCTGTTGGTGCTCGACAGAGACCAAAGACTGTCGCTGGTCAATGCCCGGGCTCGGGCCGAGTTTGGCCTGCGGCGCTACGACCGCGGGCGGCCCTTCCGCGACCTGCGAGTATCTTACCAGCCGGTGGAGCTGCGCTCGGTCGTCGAGCGCGCTGCCGCGGAGGAGCGTGCCATACGCCTGGAGGGGGTCGCGCGCACGCTGGAGCGCGGAGATCAGATCTTGGATATCGAAGTGGCGCCACTGCGGGAGCCAGGCGGAGCGCTGATGGGGACGCAGATTGCGTTCATGGACGTGTCCCAACGCCACGAGCTCCGTGTCAAGCTCGACGAAGCGATGCAGCAGGTCGAGGCCGCCCCCGGAGAGCTGCCGTCGCGGGACGAGGCGTTGGAGACCTTCAATGAGAAGCTCCTGTCAACGGTGGAGGAGCTAAGGGCGACCAACGAGGAGCTGGAGACGATGAACGAGGAGGTTCGATCCGCCAACGCGGAGCTCCAGATGATGAATCAGGAACTGCACGAGCGGACGCGCGAGCTCGACCGGGCTAACGGCTTCCTCTCCTCGATCCTGAGCAGCGTCGACGTTGGCATCGTGGTCATCGATCGCGATTTCCAAATCCTTCTGTGGAACGATCGCGCTGAGGATCTCTGGGGGCTCG
>CAZPJP010000260.1:0-3841 GCA_964586915.1 uncultured Anaerolineales bacterium | reverse complement strand
CCATCCGTGGGCAGTTGCCACGCCTCCCAGACCTCGTCGGCCTCCTCGTCGGGGATACGTTGGGCCTGCGCCCCCAACGTCTCGAAGCTCTTCTTGACAATCGCCACCCCGAACTTATCTCTCATGCGCTGGATGCACGCATCCTCCCACCAGTAGAAGCGCTTGAAAATGCTGGCCTGCATGCCCTCGCCGGGATCGTCCTGGAAGACCAGGAACTTCGCCCCGTCCAGCCGCCGGCGCGCCCCCAGGGCCTTGCAGATGCGCCTCGCCTGCTCCAGGTTGTAGGGTGCGAGGGTCGCGACGCCCTTCGATCTCAGGTAACTGCGGACCTCCCAGTCCCACATCGAGACCGTGCCGAACTCCGACGTGATGATCACGATCGGAATCGCGATCTCCTTCAGCGCCTGGAGCTGTCCGTAGGCATCGCCCAGCACCTGCGGGAAGACCACGGCATCAGCGTCCTCGGGGATAGCGGACCCCAATCCTACCGGTGCCAGGATCTCTGCGGCTTCGGCGAGCAAAGAATGCAGCCTCACGACCTGCTCATCGAACGCCTCGTCCCTGCCACTCTCGAAGAAGACCGGCACCAACCGAGCTTTCATCGCGACCTCCCTCTCGATCCGTGACCGCGTGACCGCGGCGTCAGAGGCATCAGAGAATGCGTCAAAGCCCAACTCGTCCCCTTTCGCCGTTGCACCATAAGAGTACGGCGTCGCCGGGATCCTGTCAACATCGAATTGCCTCTTGCGTTAGAACATAAGTTCTAGTATAATACGTATAGAACAAACGATCTAATTCATCCCAACCAGGAGGGACGCGATGGTCAGGAGAGAGCCGAGGTGGACGTTGCTGGATTGGACGCCGGTGGTGATGGGGATTGCGGTGGTGGTGATTACGCTGGTGGTGCGGTAGGGGCAGCCATCGGCTGTCAGCTATCAGCTGTCAGCAGGTGAGGGCGCCCCGGCGGGCGCCCTCACGTTGTGTTACTCCGAGGCCTCACTATATTGCGAACCCAACCTGTTCCGAGCTGGTACGCATCCGGCGTCATCGCGCCAGAGCGCTAGGCTTTCTCCTCCTCGACGACGCGCGCGCCGATCTGGCGGAGGGTCTCCTTGAGGGTCTGCTCGAGGGTCTTCTGCGGGATGCCGTCCTCGCTGGTGATGTCGAGTTCGAGGGTAAAGGTGAGGCCGCCGTCGGCGAGGTTGCTGAGGGGGAGGAAGACGCCGCGGTTGACGTCAGCGATCTTGCTGGCGGGGATGTCGGCGATGACGAGGCGCAGGCGGTGATAGGCGGCCTCGGACGGCGGTTCACCTTCGCCGGCCTCGTCGCCTGAGACGACCGCGCCCCGGCCGGGGACGCGTTCGGCGCCGCGAATCGTGGTCTCGGCGCCAGGCATGGCGCCTGTACCTGCGGCGGCTGGCTGGCCCTCTTCCTCCTCCTCGGCAGCGATCCGGGCCTCCAGCGCCGCGCCCCTCTCCCGCGAGAGCAACACCTGATCCAGCGCGAAGTCCACAGCGTCGAGGGGAATCGTCTCGCCGAACTTGAGCGACCGGGGGTCGGGCTCGCCGTCGCGAAGCTCGACCAGCCCTAGCGCGCCCTCTTGAACGCCCAACTGGATCGCTCGGGCGACGACGCCCTCGGAGGCGGGGAGGGGCAGCGCCGGGTTCTTGTAGAACTGGTCGAGCACCACCGAGGTGGGCACCTGGTCGGCGGTCGCTAATATGCGATTGGCCAGCATCCGGTAGTGGAGCTGCTCGACGATGACGCCGTAATCCATCGACGTCAGCTCACGCCAGTACCAGCCCGTCAGCGTCTCGCGGCCCGCCACCGGCGTGCCCAGGTCGTGCTCGCGCAGTCCGCCATCCGGCGCCGCCGTGCGGAGCCGGGGGTACATCCGCCGGACGTTGTACGAGACGTCGCGCGTGATCGCCTGGGTGCGGCGCTGGACCTCGCTGCGGCGCTCCTCGGGCAGGGGGCTGACGCCGCGCTTGATCTCGTCCTCGATCTCCTCCAGCGCCAGCACCGTCTTCACGTCCTCTTTGAGCTTGGCGAAGGCCCCCATGTCGGCCAGCGCGAAGATCAACGTGTTCTTGTACTCGCGGAAGGTCGTGCCCTTGCGCTCCAGCCACGTCGCGATCCGGCCCTCGTCCTGCTCGGGGTGGAGCACCACCAGCTTGATCGCGCGGTTGTCGGGAATGCCGCTGACGCCGTTGCGCCCGCCGTTTGCCTCGGGCCAGAGATAGGTCTGCATCTTGCTGCCGAGCTCGCGCTCGATGATGGCTCGCATCCGCGCCTGGTAGGTCCGGTTGTGAAGCTCCTTCTTGTCGAGGATCATGCGATTGAGGTTGGGGATGCGGGAGAAGTAGCTACGCTCGCCCTCAGAGTTGAGGTACCAGAGGGTGTTGGTCAGACGCTGGAGCACCTCGGTGACCATCGCCGGGATCGTGTCGCTGCGCATCACGGCGAGCTTGAAGTAAGGCAGCGTCGCCCCACGCGCGGCCTCCTCAGCCGTGAAGGAATGGAAGAAGACGGCGGTGGCGGTCCGCTGCGCCAGGTGCTTCCAGGCGCGGTTGTCGGCATCGAGGGCCGGCGCCTTGGCCTCGTGACCCGCGATGTCGGAGCCGATCACACCCTCGAACTCGGGGCCGGTGTGGCGCAGGAACTCCTGGCGCACCTGCGGGTGGCCCAGGTTGAGGTCGCCGGGCAGGATCAGGTCGAGGTTGACCTCGCGATGGTAGAGGTCCTCGACGACGTTGGCCAGCAGCCGCAGCACGCCGCGGGTCCGCTGGAAGGAGGAGAAGGTCGACCACTTCTCGTAAAGGATGTCGATGACGTCGGGATGAAAAGGATAGGCCAGCTCCATCTTGCTGCGGTAGTTGACGTCGCGCGCCTTGGCCGGCAGCTCGTCGCGGTGCTCCTGGTAGGCCTGGAAGTAACCATGGACGATCTCGCGCATCGCCCCAATCTGCAGGCGCTCGACCTCGAAGAGGCGGCGCCGGATGACGGCGTAGACCTCCTCGCCCTGGACGGGGGTCTCGATAGACTCGATGCGGCCGAAGATCTTGTTGAGCCGGGCCAGCGACGCCTCCTGATGCTCACCGAAGTCCTCCAGGTAGCTGGAGGGGAGCGTCACGACCATCATCCCGTAGGGCAGGGAGGCCACGGCCTCGGTCAGCTCCTGGAAGAAGGAGAAGGTCTGAGTGCTCAAGGCGACATCGCTGCGGTCGCGCACGTCCTGAGCGCGATTGACGTACTCCAGGATCTCGTCGAAGAGGAGGATGAAGGGCTGGTGGGCCTCCAGGAAAGCGCGCAGGTCGGCCTTGCCCGGCGAGACCTGGGCCTCGTCGTTCTGACGGAAGGCCTCGTAGCCCTCGCGCCCGCCGATCTGCTAGGCGACCTCGCCCCAGAAGGTGTTGCGCGTCAGGCCGTCGCCAGTCATACCCTCCAGGGGATTCCAGTGGTTCCCGGCGATGACGCTCATCCGCGGCTGGAGCAGGTCCAGGTCCTTGGGCAGCAACTCGCGCACCTGCTCGCCGTGCTTGAGATAATGGTAGATCGCGACGAGGCTGTGGGTCTTGCCGCCGCCGAAGGGCGTCTGGATCTCGATCACCGACCCACCTTGCCCCCGGACGAGCTTATGATTGACGCGCTGCAGCAGGTGGCGGAGGCCCTCGGTCAGGTAGGTCTTCTTGAAGAAGAGGTAGGGGTCGTTATAGTCGGGCGCCGCCACGCCCGCGGCGACGTCGCCCAGGTCGGCGGCGAAGACCGCCTCGTCGAACTGCCCGCTGCGGATGTCCTCGTGGGGCGGGATAATGTCGAACCAGTTTTTCATTGGGCCTCC
>CAZPJP010000259.1:0-3849 GCA_964586915.1 uncultured Anaerolineales bacterium | reverse complement strand
TCGTGAACCGCCCCACCGGCATACCCCAGCCGATCGAGCCGAATCCCAACCATGTCAGCGGCCATATCCGGACCCAGTTGGCCAATGTCATCGCGGCCGAGAACGTCGGCGCCACCGCGGGTCGCGATCCACAGCGCCTCCTCGGCCGAGAGGCCTGCCGGAGACGCAAGCACACGCTGCAACAAGAGCGCCATCCGTGCTTCGGCAAGCAGGTGCGAGCTGTCGTTGCTCGCCGAGCCATCCACCCCCAGGCCGACGGGAACGCTAGCGTCGAGGTAGGCGCGGACGGGCGCGATCCCGGAGCCGAGCCGCATATTGCTCGAGGGGCAATGGGCGACCCCGGTGTGCGTCGCGGCCAATTCGGCGAGCTCCTGTGGGTTGACGTGAACGCCGTGGGCGAACCAGACATCGTCACCGAGCCAGTCTAACGCCTCCGCGTACCCAACAGGCCGATGGCCCGTGGACTCCAGGCAGAAGGCCTCCTCGTCTTTGGTCTCCGCCAGGTGAGTGTGAAGCTGCACGCCATACGCCCGGGCGAGCTTGGCCGACTCGCGCATCAGGTCTCGCGTCACCGAGAAGGGCGAGCAGGGCGCCACGGCGATCTGCAGCATCGCATACCGCTCTGGATCATGATAGGCCTCGATCACGCGCCGGGTGTCCTTCAGAATGGCATCCTCGTTCTCGACCACCTCGTCAGGCGGGAGGCCACCTTGGCTCTCCCCAAGGCTCATCGAACCACGCGTGGCGCAGAACCTGATCCCAATCTCCTCAGCCGCCCGAATCTCATCCTCCAATCTTACGTCGTTGGGAAAGATGTAGAGGTGGTCTGAGGCGCTCGTACACCCCGACAGGATGAGCTCGGCAAGTCCCACCAGGGCGCTCACATAGACGGCCTCGCTGTCGAGGTTAGCCCAGATGGGATAGAGCGTCTTGAGCCAGGCGAACAGCCCTGCGTTCTGTCCTCCGGGCACCGCTCTGGTCAGGGTCTGGTAGAGATGGTGGTGCGTGTTGACAAGCCCCGGTAGGACGAGCATCCCCCGCGCGTCGAGCACGCGGTCGGCCGACGCAGGGAGCTGCGCCGTCGCGCCGACGGCCTCGACGACGTTGTCACGAACGTAGACGCCGCCATCGACGTACTGATGGTTCTGATCGTCCATCGTGACGAGGAGATCGGCGTGCTGGAGCAGAAGTGTGCCCATAGTGTGACTCCCGCGGATATTAGTTCCCTGTGAACGGATCTGTTGGATCGCCAGGACAAGTGTAGCACAGTCCCCGGCAGGGAAAATCGTCCGCTGCCCTGTCGCAGACGGCGGGCGAGGCTCGTGCTCGTCCTGGTTTGGCGTTCGTGGGATTGTGATATAGTGGTGGCGTGATAATGAGCGTGATAGTTACACGGTTGGCGTGCATGTTGAGGTCCGCAGGTAACTGGAGGCAGGACATGAGGACACAAATCCTGAGAGTTCTGCTGCTTCTTGGCTTTCTTGCCGTAGCGCTGGGCCCGCCGAACTTGTCGAGCGCATCGCTGCTGCCGCCGGATCTGGCCGAGGAAGCGAGGTCGCTGCTGAGCGACGGCGATTGGGAGGGCGTCGGTCCTCAAAGCGTGGACAGCTCCGAACTTGACGTGATTGACGTCAGCGCAGAGGACGACGGCCTCACCGTGTGTCTGCGACTGTCGATCGAGACGCTGGCCCAAGACGGCTGGATGGGGATGGAGCGCATCCTGGATGCCGTGAAGCGCCGTCTGGTCTCCCTCAAGTGGCAGGAGCTGTCGGTCAGAGCGTGGGATGAAACCTCAGGTAGCTGCCGCCCCCTCTCGGACTTCGCAGCCTATCCCGCCACCAGTCCCGAGCCCGTGCAAAGCCTGTCGTTGCCCGAGCGTTCGCTGTCTGAAGCCGCCTTGACCCAGCCCGCCGCCGCGTCCTCGTTAGCGGGGAAGACCGTCTACCTGAGCGCGGGACACGGGTGGTTCTGGAACGGAAGCCGCTGGCGCACCCAGCGTCCGGTTTACGAGGGCTTCATCGAAGACCACAACAATGCAGAGGTCGTGACCCAGTTCCTGATTCCGTATCTGGAGAATGCGGGGGCCACCGTGATTCCCGTTCGCGAGCGGGACTGGAACCCCGTGCAGGTCATTGGGGACGACGACCATGGCAGCCCAACCTATACGGAGACTGGGACGTGGCAATCAGGCTCAAGCGGGCCGGGCTACAGGGACGGTACGTATCGATACGCCTTGACCGCGCCGGGAGAGGCGACCGCCACCGCCACATGGACTGTGGACGTGCCGGCGCCGGCCGACTACGCCGTCTATGCCTGGGTCTATCCGGCCGTCAACCGCGTGCCTGACGCTCACTACACGATCCACCATGCCGGCGGGTCGACGGAGATCATCCTCGATCAGCGGCTTCATCCTCGGACGTGGCGGTACCTCGGCACTTTCCCGTTCTATGCCGGCAGCGCATCGGTCACATTGGACAACCGCACGGCTGAAGCAGGTACCTACGCCGTGATCGCCGACGCCATTCGCATTGGTGGCGGGAGCTTCGACACCCTCTCCGGGCTGTCAGTGCTGGCGCCCGCAACCAGCTACGCATCGAGCACACCGCCGGGCGCCGCCCCTCAGAAGCCGTGGTGGGAGTGTGCGACGTTCTACTGGAGCCAGCTTATGGGGCTGAACCCGAATGCGTGGTCGTCCTTCAACGATGTCGTCGGGCGCCCCATCTACGCACGATGGCACCAGCGGACAACGGACGCCGATGCCGTCTACATCTCGTGGCATACGAACGGCTCGCGCAGCACGGTACGCGGCACCGTGACCTATGTCCACAACGGCGACACCTATCCCATAACGCCAGGCAGTACCGCGTTACAGGTGGCCGTGCACGATGAGCTGGTGCACGATATCCGCGCCGGCTGGGACCCAACGTGGACCGATCTGGGGAAGAGACGGCTGAACCTCGGTGAGCTGCGCCTGCTGTGGGATCCAGACTTCGCGTATGCCCGTATCCCGGGCGTCCTGCTAGAGATCGCGTTCCACGACAACTACGAAGACGCCTTGGCGCTCAAGGAACCCGAGTTCAACCGCCTCGCCGCTCGGGCGGTCTATCAGGGCATCGTCCGCTATTTCGAGAATCGTGACGGCGTCGATCTTACACTGGCTCCCGAGCCCCCGACGCACCTCTACGTCAGGAACGTCGGGGACGGCGCCCTTCAAGTTGCCTGGCGACCCTCGCCTGTGGACAGCACTGGGATCCGCGGCGACGCAGCGACGGCCTATCACGTCTACACGAGCCCGGATGGCTTCGCGTGGGCCGATCCCCTGTTGGTGACTGGGACCGAGACCACGCTCAGCGGGCTTGAGACGGGTGAGACGAGGTACGTTCGTGTGACGGGGGTCAATGGTGGCGGGGAATCGCTCCCCACCGAGACAATGGGCGCGCGGGTTGCGGGCTCGGCGCGCATCGAGGAAGCGCGAGTGCTGATCGTAAATGGATTCGACAGAATCTCGCGACACGGCCTGGTGACCGAGGTGGATCCCATCGAGGGAGAGAACCTGCGGATGTGGATGGATGAGATCAACAGCCGCGGGTACGTCGTCCACCACGGCGAAGCCATCCCCGATTCCCATGCCTGGGACAGCGCGAGTAACGAAGCCGTTGCCGAAGGGCACGTGACGCTGACCGGCTACGATGTCGTGGACTGGATTCTGGGAGAGGAATCCACTGACGTCGATCACACGCTCAACAGCACAGAGCGGGCGCTGATCACGGCCTATCTCGCCCAGGACAGAGCCTTACTTGTGAGCGGTACAGATCTCGGATGGGATCTAGGGGCGAAGGCCACCGATCG
>CAZPJP010000258.1:0-3851 GCA_964586915.1 uncultured Anaerolineales bacterium | reverse complement strand
GCGACCAAGTCGAGGGGCGACCCACGGCTTATGTCTGTCGTGGCAAGGTATGCCGTCCACCGGTGACGGAGCCAGACGCGCTTCGCCAACTGCTATCCTAGACCCAGTCGTTGTTGGATAAGGTGCCCCAATATTGCGAGAAGAGTGGGGGAGAACCGGGCGGCCTGGGACGCCATCGATCCCTTCACCTACCTCGGCTAGATCTCCGGTCCCGTGCAGATCCATCACGGCACTGCCGATACCTCGGTCCCGCCGAGTTACGACCTTCCCGCGCGTCGAGCACTTTCCCTAAGGTGATGTACACTGGATTGTGGATGATTTGAAGAGCGGATGCAGCGGGGAAGATGACCGCTGCCCTGTGGGCGAATTGTCGCCATAGGCATAGGCGCAAACCAAGATGCCGAATACAGCAAGGAGGTAGGATTGTGGATCTGTTCGTAGGGTGCGAGGGTACCGAGCTGGCAAACGACCTGCACTGGTTGCGTGAGCCCCCCGAATGGCATTTCGATGAAGAGGGCTTGCTGATCGTGCCGGAGGCTAATTCAGACTTCTTCCGTCCGTACCGAGGCGAGGCCAAAGATAACGCCTGCCTGCTCTATCGACCGGTGACCGGGGACTTCACCGCGTGGACGAGGGCTAGCGCGCATCTCGTGGGCTTTGGTGACGCAGCCGCGATCACCCTCCGCGTCAGCGAGGCGCAGTGGGCCAAACTATGCCTGGAGCGCAGCCCGATTGGTGATATCGCCGTGGTGTCGGTGGTGACCCGCCTCTGGTCTGACGATGCGAACAGCGAGCTGCTCGAAACCCCGGAATGCTATCTACGCATCACGCGCAAGGGCGACGTCATCGGTATGCACTACAGCCTCGACGGTGAGACCTGGCGCTTCGTGCGCACTTTCGGAATGGCGATGCCCGAGACGGTGATGGTCGGTGTCCACGCGCAGGCTCCTTTTGTGGGCGGCTGCCGCACCCGCTTCGCCAGCTTCGAGTTGAGCCCCGAGCCGGTGGAGGACTTTCGCTCGGGAGCCTAACACCTGGGGGACATAATCCCCGGAAGATGGAGACGTCAAGCGGTGCTTGCGGGGTCGCTATTTGACATCTCCGGAGAACGACGCCAAAGTAAGAAGTGCTGTCTGAGCAATGCCCAGCTGATTGGGCGTAACTATTCCCACGAGGAGGACAGAACATGACAGACAATGCACAGAAGATCCCGATTGGCCTTCAGCTTTTCTCCGTGCGCGGCGAGGTGCAGAAGGACTTGCCGGCTACCTTGAAAGCGGTAGCGCAGATCGGCTACGAGGGCGCTGAGCCTTGGGGTTACGGAGGTGAGGAGCTCGTGTGGATGGGCTGGAAGCCCGAAGAGATCCGCCAGATGTACGACGACAACGGGCTCACCTGTTGCGGCATCCACCTGAGCACAGATGCGTTGCTTGGTGACAACCTGCAGCGTACCATCGAGCTCAATCAGATCCTGGGCAACGATTTCCTGATCATCGCTGCGGACAAGCAGCGGATGAGCTCCTTGGACACGATTATGGAGCTCGCCGAGATTCTGAACACGACCGCTGAGACGCTCAAGCCGCTGGGCATGGCCACCGGCTACCACGCGCATCCTTTCGACTTCGTCCGCTTCGGCGACGAGACGGCGTGGGAGATCCTCTTCAGCAACACGAGCCAGGACGTCATTATGCAGATGGACATCGGCAACTGCGCCAATGGCGATGGGGATCCGCTTGCGATGCTCCGAAAGTTCCCTGGGCGGACGCGCTCTATGCATCTCAAGGACTACGGCGGCGGTCCCGGCTCGGTGATCGGTGAGGGCAAAGCTGACTGGGCCACGATTTTCGAGGTCGTTGAGACCCTACACGATCCCGAGTGGTACGTCGTCGAGGAGGGCGGCGAGGACGGGCTTGGATTCGAGGTCTGCAGGCGCAGCCTGCAGGCGTTGAGGGCGATGGGGAAGTAGGGTAGCAATCGGCTCTCAGCCCTCAGGCACTAACTGGACTGCCGCACGATTTGTGCGGCAGTCCAGCTTTTCGGAAGCAATTGCCAGGCGACACTGTTAGTCAGCCGCTTGAGTCTCCACGAAGTCTAGGATGTACCGAACGTAGGTGTCAAAGTCAGCAAGGTTCTCCTGAAGTATGTGGTACACCGTCTCGTCGTCGACCTCCCAATAGAGATAAACCACGCGGTTGCGAAAGCTCACCATCTGGCGGAGGGTGGGGAGAAACGTGTCAGGAATGATATGCTGCTCGTTTAGCACGATGAAGGTGTCATAGTAATCTGTAGGTGTCCGATAGCGCTCGTCAGCGACAATGTGATGGGCAATGTCGAGGCAGCACTCAATGGAGACTTGCAGCAGGTGTTTGGCGCTCTCGACGTGGGTGAAGTCCTCAAGGAAGACCTCTTTCTCCATAGAGGCCAGGCGCCCTAGTTTGTGCAGATACTCCTCAAGCTTATTCAGGCGCGATGATAGCAGATCAGGATCGACCACGTAGGATTCCTTTCTCATGCACGTCTTTGAGGAAAGCTTCCTGAAGCCGGCGAGCAACTGGCGCGAAGTCGAAGTAACGTTTTCGAGTTGCTACTTCGAACGCGGCTAGAGCGTCGTGGTCCTGTTCGTGTACAAGGATGCCGTATTGAATGATCTGGCCTTTGACCATCAGGGGAGCTTTATTGATCGCGCGTACATCCACCGGTGAAAAGCCCAATGCATCCTCGATGTCGGCTTGAATGGTAAGCTCGAGCATCAACCGATCGTAACCATCAAGGTCGGTGCTCAACACGAGGGCCAGGTCCAGATCGCTGAGCGGCGTGGCTGTGCCCCTGGCCACAGAGCCATACACATAGGCCGCGAGTACGGGGTGCAAACTCAGGATGGGTGGCAGCACCTTTCGAAGGCGTGCGACCAGAGCTTCTGCCTCCCGCCGCCTCTGTACATTGCGCTTAGCTTGCAGTTCGATACTCTCTTCGTTCATCTCGCATCCACAAGAGTTGGTGAAATCGCTACCTACCTAGCATTATACTACTCCGTTGCAGAGAAACGAGATCACGATGAAGATAAGCGGAGAAGTAGCTTATATCCTTGTCTCTCCGAGTGCCTCCAGCACGATCGGAATGGACTCTCGCCAGTTGGCGGGATACTGCTCCGATACCTCGAAGGCTAGTTTGGCACCGTCCGGCGCTGCTTCCTCGACCCGACGCAGGACGGTGGCCTTGAGCTCCTTCGGGGGCAGGTCGTAGCAGGCGACATTGATGTTGGACCAGAAGAGCTTGTCGGGCCAGGCTGCGCGGGCCTCTGCCAGCGTCAGGTCGCCCTCGGGCGGCGGCGTCAGCGACTCGATGAGGTCGATTGGTGCCGCGGCGATCTGTTCTTTGCAGGCCTTGGTCTTCCCGTCGTAGTGGCTGCCTACGATCTTCCCGGCGTCGTGCAAGATCTTAAAACACGTCTCGTAGACTGGCATCAGGTACTGCTCGTACCGCTGCGGCCCCAGCGTCTCGGCGGTGAAATTCTCGAGGTTTGAGATGTAGAAGCCTGGCCCTTCCGCCACGATCTCTACCGTACGCCTGAAGTTGTCGAGCAGCGCATCATAGAGCATCTGTACCTCATCGGCGTACTCATAGAGGTGCACGCCGAAGTTCTCGAGGCCGACGCAATCGACCAGGATCGTCTGCAGCGGCGTGCGCCCCACGACGGGGATCGCGATGGCCCACTCGGGAAGCTCCGCCTCAAACGCCTCGTAGGCCTCATACGCCGGCGATATCTCGGTGTGCTCGGCGATGTAGGCCATCACCTCGTAGTCCTCGGGGGTTTCGAGCCAGTACTTGCTGTGCCAGCCATCGGTCCAGAG
>CAZPJP010000257.1:0-3855 GCA_964586915.1 uncultured Anaerolineales bacterium | reverse complement strand
GCCACAGCTGGGACAGCGCGCATGCATCGTTTCACCTTCAACCGCATCCGCTTGCAGACGGTGTCCACAGGCACAGACGAAGCCCACCAGCCGCGCCGGATTTCCTATAACCACCCCATGGTCCGGGACGTCCTTCGTCACGACGGCGCCGGCGCCCACGAGCGCCCACCTGCCCACCGTGACCTTCGGTAGGATCGTGGCGTTGGCCCCGATGGCCGCCCCTGCTTTGACCAGCACGCGACCGATGTCCCAATCCTCAGCTTCCTTTATCGATCCATCGGGGTTGACGGCTCGCGGCAGATTGTCATTTGTGAAGCAGACGTGCGGACCCACAAAGACCCCATCCTCAAGCTCGACACCGTGATAAATCGAGACGTAGTTCTGCACCTTGACGTTGTTGCCGATCCTGACCTCAAAATCGACGTAGACGCCCTTGCCGAACACACAGTTCCGCCCGATTCGCGCCCGCTCGCGGATCTGACAATGGTGCCAGATTCGCGTACCCGTGCCAATCTGGGCCGCAGCAGACACATCTGCAGTAGGATGAATTTGAATCGTCGGGTCCATGCCGGTGTCCTCGATACCACGTCTCATAACGCAAATGCTATTCTACCTTATTGAGCGCGCGATTCCAGTGCTCACTGTCGTCTCAATCGACCGAGATGACGTTTGATATCAGTAGGCTCGTCGCCTACCTGCTGCGCACCTGCACACGCTCATAGACGTCCAGAGTCTCTTCCGCAGCCCGCGACCAGGAGAAGGCTTGGGCACGAGCCGTGCCGCGCTCGCGGAGATCCTCGCGCAACGCTGCGTCCTGCACGATCTTGCGCAGGGCATCCCGTATGGCCTCCTCGCTCGTCGCATTGAAGAGCAACGCCGCGTCGCCGACCACCTCGGGCATCGACGAGGCATCGGAACAGACGACCGGCGTCCCGCTCGCCATCGCCTCCAACGGTGGCAGGCCAAAGCCCTCATAGAGGCTGGGCCAGACGAAGGCGGTGGCTGCGCTGTAAATCGCGGGGAGGTCCTCATCGGGCACGTAGCCGGTGAGGATCACGCCGTCCCGCGCCGGGCTACCCTCCAGCGCCGCGAAGAACCCCTCAGAGAGCCATCCCCGCTTCCCCACAAGGACCAGGGGCGGGCATTCACCAGCCTGATGGAGTGGCGCCCAGGCCGCCAACAACCGCTCGAGGTTCTTGCGCGGCTCGATTGTCCCGACGTAGAGAAGATAGGTCTCCGGAAGCGTGTATCTGGTCCGCGCCTGAGCTTGCGCTGCCACGGATTGCGGCGTGAAGCGGGGAGATGCAGCCTCGTGGACAACGGTGATCTTCTCTGCCGGCAGATCGTAGGCTGCGATCAAGTCCCGCCGGGTCGCTTCGGAGACCGCAATAATGTGATCCGCACGCCGGCAGTAGAGCGGCATCGTCCAGTTCAGATACCAGCGATTGAGCGGCTTATGATGCTCGGGCAGCTGCCGGAAGATGAGATCGTGAACGGTCAGGACCGTCGGGATGCCCCGCAGCGGCATCATGAGGTGCTCGGTCGCGTGGAAGAGGGTGGCTCCCGGGAGCAACCGATTAAAGGAAACGCGCCCAAGCTGTCCAAGCCAGACTAGCATGCGCCATGGCTTGTAGCCCATCGCAACTGTGGACGTGGGCAGAGGCGGAAGCCCCTTGAGCGGCTCAACGCCGCGCTCACGATTGTAGAAAAGCGCCAGCTCGTCACGAATCGGCGCCGCCAGAGCTCGCACGAGGCTCTCGGCGTAGCGGCCCAGGCCGGCTCGCCGGTGTACAGCGGCGGAAATGTCCACATAGATCGTCATAGGAAGATTATACGCACCACCGTCGCCCCAGACAACCTCGCTGATGAGGGTATGTCTCGAGGAGCGCGACGCCTCGCGTCGCCAGGCTCTCTCCCCAAGGGTTGTATGATCCGTCGACGTATCTACAATGTCCACATCGCCGATCTCACCACCAAAGAGCTGGAGAAACTGCAGGCGGTCGAGAAGGAATTGGGCGTAATCTTGGTCGCCTACAAGGATGCGTAGCCAAGCCCACTTAAGCAGCGGAGGATAGAGAGGTGACAACGTGTCACGCTATGAAATTGGATGAGGTCTATGTCTGTGAGGCGTGCGGTCTGGAGCTCAAGGTCGTCAAGGCGTGCAAGGAGTGTGGGACCTCCGTAGAGGAATGCGGATGCGACACACCTTGCGTCTTCGAGTGCTGTGGGGAGCCGCTGAAGCTTAAGGGATCTTAGGATATCCTAACCACGCGGCGGGGGGACGTGTTCCCTCCGCCGCGTGGTTGGGTCAATTAGAAAGGCTACATAAAGCGCTCGAAGCGATCCTGGTCCGCTTTGCAGACCGGGCACTTCAGCGGTGGGCGCGGGCGCGCGCAGAGATAGCCGCAGACTTTGCAGCGCCAGACCGGCATACCGGTCCAGGTAAAGCCGACGAGCTCTTCGTCGTGCGCCTCCTCTGCAGGTCCCTGGGCCGCGCCTATGGCGCCCTGAGCGCGCTCCTCCTCCGGGGGGCGGCGTTCCGGAATCGGCTGTACCTCCTGCGTGCCCTCTACCACCTCATCAGAGACGTAGAGTGCACAATAGCAGGCGCCCCAGTCGATCAAATCCGCATCCCGGTAATCACAGGGGCAGATAATGTCCAGATCCTTCTCACGCTCGCCATCGGCTAAGCGACACGGGCACGCCCAGTAGCCGTAGCGCTCCTCGTTAATCAGCAGTCCTTCTACGAGACCCTTGGTGAATTCCACGTCGGGATTGAGGTTGTACCCGCCGGCGCGTGCCTCGCGATCTAGCCGCTTGTAGAGCCTATCGACGGCCTCCTGAGAGATCTCGATCTCGTCACTCATAGACCCAGACGCTCCTTGATCGCATCGGGCTTGTACCCGATGATGATATCCTCATCATCGAAGATCGTGGCCGGGAACGAGGTCCTATCACTGAACTGCCGAATGTGCTCCCGCACCGCGGTGCGTTCATCGGCATCCACCAGATCCACATACACGAAGTCGAACTCAACATCCTCGTCCTCCAGCAGCTGCCGCGTCTTCCGGCACCAGATGCAGGTGGAGAGGGCATAGAGAAGAACCTTGTGGGCGTTATGGGTACCCTCCACGTGACCGCGAAGTTCAGCCATCGTCAATCTCCTTTGCAGCAAGTCCAATCAAGTATGTCATACAACGCTAATTTGCTTAATGATACTCGGAGAAATTCCCTGGGCAAGTCATCCAGGTAGGGCCATCATCATCATAGGAGAACTATGCCGAGTGCGATAATTGCAGCTCCGGCAACGAGGTTGGTTATCCCATAGTAGAGAACTGCATTGTGCGCCGCCGGTCGTGGTGGCTCCAACGCCGCTTGTTTCGGATTCGCTGGGTTATGGACAACAGTCACTGATGATCCGGCAGGATAGCGCACAACCACTGCCTCCGCAGAGGCCCTCTCTCTGTACGTCGCCGTCTCGCCAGGCGCAAAGTTGCGTCTCTGGGAGACGAACACCGCACCCGCGACCTCGTATTCGTAGGCAATCAGGGGTGTGAACGTTCGCTCAATTCCCTCAGGTGTTTCGCGCTCGAACGGGACGACGCGAGCTTTAATGATCCTGCCCGTCACTTTCGGCCAATTGGGCGTACCCTGGCCCCGCCGCTTGGTGATTGCGATCCAGATGCTGACAGCTACACCCAGCAGAAACGCCCCACTGCCCAGGACAATCAGGAACTCCATCCCCCACCTCCCAGCAATCGGTCCGGCCTATTCCTCTTCTTTCACTTTGGCACAGTCGTCCTCGCGCTTCTCCCGAAGCTCAAGAATCTCCTGTATGTAGACGACACGCGTAAA
>CAZPJP010000256.1:0-3886 GCA_964586915.1 uncultured Anaerolineales bacterium | reverse complement strand
ACCGCGTCGTTGGGCTTCATCTCGCGGAAGGCCTGCTCGAAGGCGGCCTCGACCCACTCCTCTCTATCTGACAGACGGCCCGCAGCCAGGATCTTGAAGGCGAGGCAGGGTCTGTCGGTGCCGCGCATCGCCTTGTACATCCGCGGGGGATCGCTCTCGAGATAGACCTCCTTGATGGGGATGGGTACGTGCCCCAGCAGCTCCAGGAGCTGCTCGCGCGTCCGGTGGCGCTCGTAGACGCAGCACATGAAGAAGTCGACGTCCCAGCCCTCGGAGACGACGTGGTCGACGACGTCGGGGATGTGGGTGGAGACGCCGACCATCACGCCTGCGTCACGGATCCGCTTGCAGTAGTCGCGGACCTCGTCCATTCTGCCCTCGCGGAAGCAGACGTCGGTCACCTCGCCGTGGTGGGCGACGGCCAGGGTGCCGCCCTCGATGAGGGTCTCAAGCATGGTGGGATCGTTGGGTGTCTCGTGGGCCAGGGCGATGTAGTGCATATCCCCGCCCTCGTCCTGGTGTGTCCTATACGCTCGCAGATTCCCCGGGCCCGATTGCCAGGCGTTGATCCCCTCCTCCTCGCAGTGCCGCAGGAGCTCCTGGATCCGATCTGGCGTGAAGTAGCGCTTCATCTGCCGGTTCACAAACCGTGAGAGGTGCGAGCCGCCATTGATGGGGTTCGCGCCGAGGATGAGCCGCGAGATCCGGACGGGGCCGAACTCGATCTGAGGACATGGTGTGCGCTGCTCTGCCGTCATATCATCTCTCCTTGTGTCCACAGGGCCCGATCAGTTGCCGTGGGGTTCGAGTTGGTCGAGGGGCGGCTCCAGGTCCGGTGGCAGCGGAGACTGATACTCAAGGCCCTCCATACGGTTCTCCCAATCCTCGCGGACGCGGCGGAGCTCCTCGGGTTGGGTGAGGAGATCGAGCGTGGTCGTCGCCATCACTTTAGCGGCGAAGAGGGTCGACTTGTGCCCGATGCTGGTGCCGCACGCGGCGACGTTCTGCCAGGAGTGACCGGGCGTGCCGACGACGAAAGAGACCGTGCTGAACTCCAGGGTCGGCGTGTTCCAGGAGACGTCCGCGACGTCGGTCGAACCGCCTCCACCCTTCCGCTCTTCTCCGTAGGGATCGTAGATGCGTGTGTTGAGGTCCACGTCGAGCAGCTCCATCGCGTCGGGCAGGAGGCTCTTCCGGAGACCCGCGCGTTTCTCCTCACGGGAGACGCTCTTCCCGAGCTCGGCGGCGAAGGCCAGCTCCTGGTCGGTATAGGTTGGGGCACCGACCTCGCGCATGTTGGCGACGATCAGCTCCGCCAACGGGCGGTTGGTGATGCCATTGTGCACCCCGGTGAGGAACCTAACCTTGTGCGTGGTTTTCGCCATCAGGTCGGCGCCGTCGGCGATGCGCAGAACCCACTCGTAGTAGCGGTCGACGAGATCCCGCTCGGGCGCCCGCACGTAGTACCAACTGCGAGCATAGGCCGGCACCACGTTGGGCTCGTGCCCGCCCTCCTCGATCACGTAGTGCATCCGCGTCTCCTGCACGACGTGCTCGCGCATGTAGTTGACGCCGACGTTCATCAACTCCACGGCGTCGAGGGCGCTGATGCCCTGCTCAGGGGAACCGCCGGCGTGACTTGCTTTGCCAAAGAACTCAAATTTCACAGAATTCATTGCGTTTCCGCTTCCGAGGGAGACGGCATTCGCCGACCCAGGGTGGTGGCCCAGGCAGGCATCGAGGCCGTCAAAGAGACCGTCGCGCACCATAAAGACCTTGCCCACGAGCGTCTCCTCGGCGGGGCAGCCGAAACACTTGATGGTGCCGGGGATTTCGTGGGCTTTCATCGCGGCCTTGACCGCCAGCGCGGCGCCGAGCGCCGTCGCGGCGTAGCCGCAGTGGCCGCAGCCGTGACCGGCGCCGCCCTCCTCGCGCGGTTTCTTGTAGGGCACGGCCTCTTGGGAGAGCTCCGGTAACGCGTCGAGCTCGGCCAACATCCCGATTTCGGGCTCGCCGGACCCGTACGTCGCGACAAAGGCCGTGGGCATGCCGGCGACGCCCCGCTCGACCTCGAAGCCGTCAGCCTCTAGCAGGTCGGCCAACAGGCGGCTGGTCTCGGTCTCCTGAAGCCCAACTTCGGCCAGCTCCCAAGCGCGCTGGTGTGCATCGACGATGAGCGCCTGGTGCTCGTCGATCCAGTTCTGGGCAATCTCTTTGGGTGACGCTGTCATGGTCCTCTCCTAGCTGTCCTCGATGATCACAAGATATCTGCGCACGCCGAAGCTGCCCGGACGCGATGTCCGGGCGGCTTCAGCCTGGCCTGCTACCATTCTGCGGGCTCGAGGCCCCGCGTGCACAGAAGGGCGTTGAGCTCTCCGATGTGCCACTGATTATGGCGCAGGAGGTAGAGCGCACGACCGAGACGACGCTCTCCGGTCCATTCATAATCGACTTGCTCCTCGAGCAGCCCCTCATCGCCGAGGCCTAGCAGCCATTCCTTGACCGCGACTTCGGTCTCGTTGATGTAGGTGAACAGCTGCTCACGCGAGGGAAGCTCGTCCGGTGTTGCGGCTTCCCAATTGAGCTTGAACCTGCGATAGGGCCTGTGCTCCTTGTAGCCCCGGTGCGTCGCGTAGCTATCGGCGCTGTAGACAATGTGGTAGGCCAATCGCGCCGGGATCAGATAGTCCGTGTCGCCCTTGCGCCACTCATCGGCTGGGGTCTTGGTGACCGCGTCGCGCAGCTCCCGCCAGCTCCGTCCGAACTGATCGATCAGCTCCTCGGTTATCTCGTAGGTGCTCATAACTCGCCTCCATAGGTAATCAAGGATCGAAACTCGGCCACCGTCTCGGGGTGGCCGCCCAACATCGGCAGGGGCACTTGCGCGCCCGAGAGGAGCGGTTCCAGGTTCACGGGCGTGCCGTCGATGTAGTGCAGGACACCGCCGTTGAGCGCCAGCATCGCCAAGCCGGCCGCGATGTCCCAGACGTGCACGCGTTCCAACAGCAGGGCGTCGGCGTTGCCGCCCGCGACGTAACAGAAGTGAGCGATGGATGAGCCGAGGTTGCGGAGCTTGCCGGGGTAGTCGGGCGAGACGCGATAGTAGCGGTGCAGGCGCGATGCGATGAAGAGGGAGGACTCACGGTGCAGGGGGCCAGGTCCGCGCATCTGAACCGGCCGACCGTTGCGGAGCACGCGCCCATTCGGCGTTGTGTAGAAGAGGTCGTCGACGGCGGGAGCGTGGAAGAAGCCCGCTATGGGCTGCCCGTCCTCGACCAGACCGATGCCGATGCCCCACACCGGCAGTCCGGCAGAAAAGGAGGCCGTCCCGTCGATCGGGTCAACGACCCAGAGCCGGGAACCGGATCGGGGCGGGGTGCGCACGTCGTTTTCCTCGGCAACGAAGCCATCGTTAGGGTAGTGGCGCTCGAAGGCCTCCCGGAGGAAGGCTTGAACGGCCAGGTCGGCCTCGGTGACGTAGGTCTGATTCTCCTTCCAGGTCGGGTCCACGTCCAGAAAGTGCTCCAGGGCGATGTCACCCGCCTGGGTGATGATCTCGTTGATCAGCGCGACGTCGAACATCTTAGTGGTGCTCCGGGTGGTCGGTGACGGGCGTGTGGTCGTGGTAATAGCCCAATCGGTGCATCCGGTTGTGGAGGCCGCGGTGGGCGGACTCGAGGACCAGCCGCATGCGCTTGTAGGCGCGGTCCTCGGGGCGCGTGCCCACGGTGTCCAGATAGGCGAGGGCGCCCTCGATCTGCTCCAGGATCGTGACGGCATCGGCGGCAGCCAACATCTGCGAGCCCTCCACGTCGACCATCACCGGGGAGCTGTGGGCGGCGATGATCTCGGGCTTGTCCTCGTAGTGGCCACGAATGAGCAGCGC
>CAZPJP010000255.1:0-3937 GCA_964586915.1 uncultured Anaerolineales bacterium | reverse complement strand
AGCGCCAGCCGCTCCCGTTCCCCTTGTCCCTGCGACTCCCCCTCCCCGTGTCCTCCTTGCGTCCTTGCCTCGTTGCGTCTTTGCGTTAAGCTTTTCGCTAGGCGATACACCATCCACGGGAGCAGCAAGCCGCCGAGGACGGACTGGACCAGACGGGCGGCCAAGGGGTGGGGCCCGACGACGGTGTAGATGGCGGCCAGAAAGGCGGTGTAGAGGAAGGACCAGTGGGCGGTGGGCGTGTCCGCCGGCGTGAAAGGGTACCAGGCACGGTCGAACGTGTAACCGTGGCCGGAGGCCAGACGGGCGGCCAGTTGGGTGTAGGAATACTCGTCCTGGCCCGGCGGTACGTGATCGCCCAGATAGAGGGCCACCGCCGTGCGCAGCGCGACGGATACGACGAGGATGAGGGCCATCACATGCTGGGCGGAGACGCGGTCGCGGACAGGCGGAGCTGATAGCCTATCGATCATCGTTTCGTGTAGCCGTGGCGTGCAACGCGGGCCTGACTGGGCGATGGTGAAGCCGTGTCTGCTGCCCAGCACCGTACGCTTCTCCTGAATGAAAAGGAGCCATCCAGCGCAGTTCGCCTACCACTTGAAGTCCTCGGCGTAACCCAGATCGATGAGCTCCTGGCCGGCGATGTGCTTGAAGCGCCATTTCTGCCACCAGGACCAATCGCGCCAGTGGGCGATGGGCTTGAAGCCGGCGGGTTTCTTCACGGGGGCCCAATCGACCGGGCCCTGGCGTTTGAGCGTGGTGGAGCCCCGGACGGGAAGGTCGTCGGCCTCGTCGAAGGGATAGGCGGCCTCGTCGAGGTCGAAGTGGCGGCAGGCCTCGCGGACGAAGCCGGCGGGATCGTGCACGGCATCCTCGAACCGAGCGAGCCAGTAGGCCCCGGGCGGAGGAGGGCAGGCCGCTGAAGCGCCGGTAGTGCTTCGAATCCGGTAGCGTTCGTGAAATGCGAGGACCATGCGCGCGCTCCGCTTCCAGCGGCGGGACGCCATGCCGAAGGTGATCTGGGGCCAGGTCTTGCGGGTGGAGTGGACCACGTCCCGGCCGTCTCGGACAAGGACCAGAAGGTGCTCATAGGGAAAGACGGTGAAGAAGCGATCGAGGTGGTGAACCCCCGGCACCTTGAGGAGCAGGCGCTGCCCCTCGGGCGCGAAAGAGCGGAGGTAGGCGATGAAGGCCGATCCGAACAGGGGCAGGAAGTCGTGATCGCCGATCTTGCCGATGTTCTGTTCGTACGTGCGGAAGAAGTCCCTCTGCATCCTCAGAATGTGGTACGTCTGTTGCAGGAAAGGCATCTCCCAGAGGCGGTTTGGGTAGGCGTGGACGGCTGGATGGCGGCGGAGCAGCTCGCCCACATAGACAGTGCCCGAGCGGGGCATGATGCCATGCACGATGATGGTTGACCCATGCCCGCGCTCACGAATCGCCTCAGCCGCCTCCAGAGCGTGCTGGGTTAATGGCTGCTCGTCAAACTCGGGCACGAAGCTTCGCCGGTCGAAGGCGTAGCCGAGGTACTTCCTCACGTCATCACGCAGGCTCAGTTGGAAGCGGTCGTCACGCCATTGCAGGCCCATTGGGGGTTCCCAGCGCTACAGATGCGAGTATAGGACCTTAAGAATATCAGCAGCCCGGCGATCCCAGCTCTGTCTGGATGCCAGCTGCACACGTGCTGCGCAAGCTGCTTCGTCATAGGCAGTGGCGTGCGCCCTCTTCAGTGCCGCCACGAAAGATGGGGCGTCTTCTGCCACCTCGACAAAGTCGTAGTATTCCTGCAGCGCTGGGAGGGGTGTCGTCACCACCGGCCTGCCGCTGGCTAGGTACTCCCAGAACTTGAGGGGGAAGACGCCTGATGTATACTGGTTCATGCTGTATGGAATGATGCAAACGTCAAACCCGGCCACGTAGTTCGGGAGCCGCTCATAGGATCGCCGGCCCAGGAAGTGAAGATTGGGAGCTACGGGGAGATCAGCGCGGCTGGTCGCATCACCCGAGCCGACAGGGCCGACGAACACGAACGACCATTCGGGAAGCCGCAGGCTCACCTCTTGAATCAGGGAGAGATCCACCTGGTACGCGTCGACGGCACCGACAAACCCGGCGACCGCGCCCCGGAAATTACGCACCTCGGGCGCAACTGAGATACTACCTGCTGAGACCGGATGGAAGTGCGCCACGTCAGCCACATTGGGCATTAAGTAGGTGTTCGGATTCTGCTGCCGCTTCTCCTCGAAAAGGGGGCGAGAGGTGGCGAAGACCACGTCCACATCACGAACGAGCTGAGCCTCTGCTTTCGCGACGGGTTCTGGATCGCGGCCATGGGCCTCCGCGTGTCCAACGTGATTGTCCGTGCAGTGGTAGCACGTCAAGACCTCCCCCAGCTGCCCGATAAGCTGGCGGAAGCTGGGCGGAAAGTAGCCCCACAGAATTGGCGGCGCAAACTCCAGATCCTCGATGTGGCGTCGCAGCAAGCGCACAGCCACCCATTTGTCAAACGAGCTCACTGGCCAGATCTGACCGCGAACCATGGGAAGAACGCGAATGCTATCAAAGAGATAGAGATTCGGCTGAACTTCCCGCAAGCGCGGCTGATAGTCCCGGAGCCTGACGTGGCCGAGCAGGGCCTGGCTCAGCGAGAAAGGCGACGAATAGAGCACTCTAGTGTGTTTGGCCAGGCGCGCGGGTAACTGCTGCCGGTTTGTCGGCAGCCCGTAGTGCCAGCTGGCGTTGGACACATAGACTAGAGGGACCGGAAAGCTTGCCCTAGTTTCTACCAGCGGCCTCCTTGAGCAGGATCGGGACTTCTTCGACAATCAGGTATTGAGCAGAGCAGGCGTCAGATCTCTGTGTCGCTCCGTCACGTGACAGAGACAGAGCAGATTTACATATCGGGCAAGCGAGCCTAGGCAGCACATCGAGCGGACGCTTCAGACTGGCGCTTGAGGCGAGCCGACGAAGCACCGCCTCCGCGCGTCCTCCCATACTCGTTGATGTGCCAGATCGTTGTAAGAAGGATCTCAAGCTATCGAGGTCGAAGCGAGCAGCGATGGTCTTGATTTCTGACATCTGCTCCGGATAACCCTCTATTCGACAGTCGATCTCATCCTCCCGCTAATACTGGACGACGAAGAGATCACGATTCTTGCGGTAGAAACGCCGGAAGGAGGCATCACGGCTGTGCAGGGAGTGGAAGACCCGCGACAGGGTTGGATCGCAGAGAGGACGGTCCTTGGGACGTAACGTAAGCGTTCCCTCATGGACGCTCACGAACCAGAGGTGCTTGGACCAGCCGAAGACCTTCTCCGCGACTGTTGACGGCGTGGTCAGGTAGCCTCTGCCACTCACACGCATCATCTCACCGAAGAACGCATCGGGGGTCAGGAATGTGCTCCAGCAGATTACGTACGATGGAAACATCGCCAACACGATCCTGCAAGGGTAGACTGCAGGCGTCGCCGACCACAAGGGGACGATCCATCACCGTGGGTGCAGTGCCCCCGGGCCGCTCTGCGGGGTCCGCGACGTATTTATCGATCAGTAGATCGGCGCGCCAGTGAGGATGACTGCCGCTGCCCACCTCCACCACAAAGTCACCGCAGCTGATGTTCACGGATAGGAACCGCCGAAGGGTGCCGATGTTCATAGCACTACCGCAAACCTTCCTGTAGAATGTCCCTTACAACATCCGCCCATAGATGGCGAGTCTCGACGAGGTCTGACCGCGCCAGCGATAGCAGCCCGTAGAGCATCAGCTTGCTCAGGGCGGACACAAGGATCATTTGGAAGAGCAGCTGAGACCGCGCTCGGCCCAGATGCTTTTGAAAATAGCGCAGCTTCCCCCGGTATAGGCGCACTAGGCGCCCACTGGTCTTGCCCGTGCTTCCGGCGCGCACGTGCATAACCGGCTCCGAGGGGATGAGGCGGACTC
>CAZPJP010000254.1:2363-3962 GCA_964586915.1 uncultured Anaerolineales bacterium | reverse complement strand
TGGCGCCTCCTCTAGATGGCCCGGCGCAGGTGCGGTGCACGGGTGAGTGTGTTAGGTTGGGGCGGAGCCGGGAAGGCGGATACCGGCCGTCCTCTAGAAGTTCACCCCAAGCCCCTGTTTGTCGATCTTGAAGAGCCGACCCTCACCGGGCGCCAGCGTGACGAGCTGGTTGCGGGGGTCGGTGGGCCAGAGCTCACGGAAGGCGCCCTGAGGGGCGTCGGTGGCCAGGGGGTCGAAGGCGTAGAGGCGCTGCTTCCTGGGGTTCACGTCGACCTTGAGCCGGATGCTGGCCCAGCCGACGGGGCTGCCGTTGACGACCCAGAGGTGCAGCCGCTCTTCGGAGTCCTGGAAGACGCCGATGGTGACCGGATCGCCGGTGCAGCCAAGCAGCGGATTGAGATGGCTGCGATGGAGGGATTGCGTCCCTGCCCAGAGCGGCCCGGTGCGGAAGACGCCGATGTTGTGCAAGGTGCGGATCACCGGCGCCATCGCGTGGATCTCGGCGTTGATGCGCTTGGCGATCGCCCACGTCTCGGTCGTGGACCACGATGTGTCTGTGGCGCCGTCAGGCCGGATCATCGCGTTGGCATGAGCGTAGGTGAAGTATTGGAGGCCTTGGGCGCCGTAGGCGAGGTCATTCATCAGCTGAAACCGCATGTGGCCTTCGGTCGGCGTGGGGTAAGGGCCGTGGCGCACGGCGCAGGTGAAGGCCCAGAAGGGAAGGCCGGTGCCATTGGAGAGGGTGCGCAGCAGTTCTAGGCAGCTGAAGAAGTCCGGTTTCACCAGCAAGCGGGCGGCGGGGAAGGCGTTGGGCGCGTCGACGTTCTCGGCGAGGGTCTCTTGCGAGGCCACGGTGATCGGGTAATGGTCGAAACTGAGCACCTGGGGTTGGGTGAGCTCGATGTAGCGGCGCCAGAAGGCCTCGGCGGTCGGGGCGCCCCAGCCCTCGATGGGTGGGAAGTGGTTGATGTAGCAGAGGTGGTTGGGGTCGCGCTCGCGTATGAAGGCGTGGACGCGCGCCAGCTTGGCGAGCTGATCGAAGCGCGGCTCGTCGCGGAGATAGTAGCCGTAGAGTCCGGGGTGATCCTTGAGGGCATCCACCAGGCGGGCGATCTCCTGAAGGCGGGGCTCGTCGAACTCGTCGTCGTCGCCGACGTGCCACGCGGGATTAGCGAGAAGGAGCCGGACGCCGCCATCAGCGGCTGCGTCGAGGGCACGGTGCAGCGCCGCCAGGTCGCCGCGCACCCACGAATGGCTCACGGTGAAGCCGGCCTCGGCCATACCGGCCATGATGTCGGGACGGATCATATCGTCACTTGGTCCTGCCCATCCTAGAATCGGAAAAATCCCGTCCTCAAGCACACTCGCCATCGGGGCCTCCTTGATATGGGTAGGGGTCTCCGACCTATTGTCGGGCGCGCCGCGAGTCTGTCAAGCGCCGGCAGCAACCACGGCGGAGGGCCGTTGTAGGGGCAGGGCTTGTCCCTGCCCGCGCACGCCAACCACGGCGGAGGGCCGTTGTAGGGGCAGGGCTTGTCCCTGCCCACGCGCGGCAACCACGGCGGAGGGCCGTTGTAGGGGCAGGGCTTGTCCCTGCCC
>CAZPJP010000254.1:0-2263 GCA_964586915.1 uncultured Anaerolineales bacterium | reverse complement strand
CCGTTGTAGGGGCAGGGCTTGTCCCTGCCCACGCGCGGCAACCACGGCGGAGGGCAACCACAAGCGTTGCCCCAACACACCGGGCATCTACCGCCGCTGGGATGGGTCGGCGGTGAACGGGTCTTGGTCCTGGTCGAACTTTTCCTTGAGGAAACGGCCGTGGGTGAGGAGGCGGTCGGCCTCGGTCTGGTCGAGGCGTGCGTCGATCTCTTGGAGCGTGCGCTGCAGGAGGTCGAGCTGTTGGAGCAGGGCGTCGTGTGCGGTCTCGTCGCCGCGGATGGGGGCCTGCGTGGCGACGTCCGGTGACAGGGCGCGGTAGGGCGCCAGCGCTTCGGGTAGGTAGTCCCGGATCGTTTGGCGGACGAGGTAGGCGTCGCGGGCGGCGCTGCCCGGGTGCTCCAGACGGGGGAGGATTTTGAGCAGGGCGGCCTCGATTGCGTCGAGACGCGCGACGGCATCGGGCGGTAGCTCGCGCCGGGCGGTGCGCACCAGGTCGCGGAGCTCCTGCGTCAGGGCTGTGCGGAGCGCCTCCGCGCCCGTCGTATCGGCGGATCCCCGGTCGGGCGGCAGGGCGACCCGGGATGCGCGCCGGCGCCGCGTGAGCTCGTAGACGCGGCGGGCAATGAGCCCGGCCCCCGCTGTGCCGCCCACGGTCGAAAGCGCGCCCACGATGGGGCCGACGACCGGGCCCAGCAAGGGCAGCAGCACGAGCCAAGCGGCGGCGAGGGTGGCGCCCAGGGTCGAGACGCCCGCCAGGGCAGCCAGCCCGGCGCTGCCCGGCGAGACGACCTCGGTCTGCAGGACGCCGGTGCGGGCCAGGTCGTCGATGCCCTCGAGCCACGCCTGGAACTCGCGGTCGGGCGGCTCGACGAGAGCGGTCTCGTCAAAGGAGAGGTGGGTCAGCGTCTTGAGCTGCATGAGGGTCGACGGCAGCGGCCCCCTCAGCTCGTTGCGGTCCAGAGACAGCGAGACCAATCGCGTGAGCTGACCGAGCTCTGGCGGCAGCTCGCCGCTAAAGCGATTCTGCGAGAGGTCCAGCCGCTCCAGGGCGCGCAGGTCGTGCAAGCTCGCCGGGATGGGGCCGTTGAGGGCGTTGTCGTGCAGGTCGAGGACGCGGAGATGGCGCAGCAGACGCAGGCGCGCCGGGAGGGGACCGCGGAGGTCGTTGTTCGACAGATCGAGTGTGACCAGCTGGCGGAGGTTGCCGAGCGTAGCGGGAATTTGTCCGGTGAGGCGGTTCCCGGCGAGGTCGAGGTGACGGAGGTAGGCCAGCAGTCCGATCTCGGTGGGAAGCGTGCCGCTCAGCCCGTTATGGTTGAGGGTGAGCTGGGTGACCTGTCCCGCCTCGCAGGTGACGCCCGTCCAGGCGCAGGGATCATCGTCGTCGAGCCAGCCGTCGCGGCGCTGCCAGCGCTCGCCGCCGGTCTGGCGGTAAAGCGCCGTCAGGGCCATGGTCTCCGCGGAGGTGGGCGTGCGCGGGCTGCTCATCGGCCCTGGGTGGGCGGCGACGCCGTGTTGGTAGTCATCGATTCATCGGTTTTCGGGTTCCTAAGGCGCGGCTCGTAGTGGGGCCACAGGAAGAGAGATGGCGCCTCACACGTTGTGTAACCAATGAATTGGTTACTACGAACGGGACTACGAACGGGACTACGAACGGAACTGCGAACGGATGCAGGACCCGCATTCATCGATGGCAATCGCGGGTTCTCACTCGCCCTGGTCTTCCAGCGGGAGCAGATCGCCGGTGGTCTCGATCGCTTGCTCGCTGCGGACGCGGTCGAGGTAGGATGTGGCCTTCTCGACCTCGGCGGAGAGCAGGCTGATCGTCTGGGTCATCCGGTCAAGCGCGGCGACCTTGTAATCACTGATCATGTCGAGGGTCTGGAAGACGTTCTGGAACGCGGTCCTGAGCTGCTCCATATCGACGGTGGCTGAGGCGGCCTGCTCGTGTATCTCGCCGGACTGCTCCTGCAGCATCGACGACGTCGTCGCGATGAGGTCGCCGGTGGTGGTATTGAGCGCCGAGATTTGATCCAGCACCAGCTTCTGGCTGGAGAGGGCCTGGGCGACGATGACGGCGGTCCGCAGGGCGGAGATCGTCGTCGTGGTCGCCCGGTCGACGCCCTTGATCAGCTCGAGGTCGTTCTTGCGAATGACGTCGAGGGCGAGGTAGCCCTGGACGCTGACGGCGAGCTGGGTGAGCAGGTCCTGCTCCTTCTGCCGGACGTAGAAGAGGACCTCTTCCTTCACAATGCGGGCCTTC
>CAZPJP010000253.1:0-3987 GCA_964586915.1 uncultured Anaerolineales bacterium | reverse complement strand
CGCGGTGATGCCTGGAAGCGCCACGCACAAGCTCACAGGTGCACCGATGGTCACGTCGGCAGCACAGGTATCTCGAAGATAACGGAATCTACTCCCGATGTCCGCAATTCCCGCAGAAGAGATCGCCAGGCCGCATCGGCGCGCCGCACGCCTTGCAGAATACCGTAGAACCCGCGGACAATGGCGTGCCACAGGCCGCGCAGAAGCGCGCGCCCAATCGTGCCCGCTGGCCACACTGCGGACAGATCAGCGCGCCTCGCTGCTCCTTCGTGTCTCGCTCGGGGGACCGCTGTTGACCCGAGCCCCGTTCACCGAACCGTATTCGGGGGGCGTCCGTTCCCGACGTCGCGGAGCGCAAGCCGGACGGTGCATACACAACCGTCTTGGGAAGCTCCAACTGCTCTCGATGCGGGGGGGAACCATCCGAACGCGTCCTTGACGGGGTGGCAGGGGGCGGTTGAGGAGGCGCAGTCGGGGGCGAGGGTCGCTTCCCCGAACGGATCTCCAAGATCAGTAGCGCTCCGCCGAGCACAACGAGGCCGGTCCCACCAAGACCCAACCCGCCCACCAGTAACCCCAGGAGGAGCACAGATCGCCCACCACCATCGCTACTGCGAGCGGCAGGCCCCGGAGTAACAAAGAGCACCGGCGTGGGCGCCGATGCCGATTCCGCTGGCGTAGGCGAGCCCATCGCGGTCGTTGGGCTTGGTGTTAGGGGCACAATTCCGGCCTCCGGGGGCGCGGGTAGCCGGAGGCGACCGTGTCCGTAGCCGGTGTCAGGGCCAGCTGGGCCCAGGTCGACAGCTTCCCGCAGCAGGTGGTCGGTGATCCCTTCGCGCGTCATCTCGGGGTAAGCCTGCCACATCAGTGCAGCAGCACCAGCCACGTGTGGCGCGGAGGCGGAGGTACCGTCAAAGCCACGGCGTCCGTAGGTAATGCCGGTGACGCCCGTCGGTCCGGAGATCTCCGGCTTGAGACGTTCGTCCGTGGTCGGTCCCTGCGAGCTGTAGATGGCAAGACGGTCGTCATCCCAACCCACGGCCCCGACGGTGAGCGCCCCCAAAGCGTCCCCGGGTGAGTTCACGCTATATTCGGGCACGGCGCCCGCGATCTCCGCGCCCGGCCCGATAGCGAAGATGTCGAAGGTAACGGCTCGATCCACATCGCAAGCGTACATAGCAGCGTAAACGACCGACTCGTTGGTCTCCAGCACAACCCACTCCGCAGGCTGTTGGCCGAGTCCGCCGTTCTGTGCATCCTCGGAGGATGCGATAACGTCGCCGTCCCGATCCAAGACATGCAACTCGAAATCCTGGGTCGGTGATGCCCAACTCTCCTCCCACGTAAGATAGATGCGCACATAGGTACGCACAGAGATCGGCAACGTGGAGACACCGGGTTGAAAGTCATGGTAGCCGTCGCCATCCGCATCGTTGAAGATCCCTCTGAAATGGACATCCGCCTCGTTGCCCGCGGAGTTCACCCACAGCACGCCGCGCGCGACAGTCTCGTCCACCAGCCCGGCGTCCCATCCGGTGCCGTCACGCGGGCTCAGCACGCTGCCCGCCGAATGGGAAATGATGTCAACGTCCTGATCGACGAGCCAGGTCACCGCCTCGCCCATCGCCGCGTCGCTGCCGTCGTACCACGCCAGCAGCAGGTCCGCACCCGGCGCCATCTCGTGCACGATCTCAGCGCAGGCGGTCCCGTGAGCTTCTTCATCGTCATACCAGCCAAAGGTCTCCAAACGCACGCTTGACGGCAGATCCTGCCCCAGCAATGTCCGATAGCCTGCGAAACCGAGATCTAGCACGCCGATCCGCACGCCTTCGCCGGTGTAGCCCGCCTCGTGCCAGGCCCGTGCGCCGATCACGCGCACGCCCTCGCCCTCCTGGCCCTGTTGGTGGGAGTCTCGCTCTTCCGGAAGACGCACCGCGATCACGTGTTCGAGCTCCGTCAGCTGCTGCAGGATCTGTCGCGACTCCGCCGATGCAAGGGCCCCCTCGAGGAGCTCCAACGATACAGCGATATTCACGCGATCCCGGAAAGCGCTCATCACCTCCACCCCGAGCGGCTGAAGCTCTGCGATCAGCGGCTCCGGCTCCTCGGTATCCAAGATCAACGTGATGCGCAAGCGCTCCCCGTCCGGCGTCAAGAGTCCCCGTTTCTGCGCCAATGACGCTGCCGCCGCCAGCCCTCCTTCCTCGTAGGCCAGCAGAAACTCCTTGTAGACCGTGCCAAGCTCGGGATCTGTCAGAATCGGCGCCAGCTCGGGATAGTCCTCCGCAAGCTCGGCCATCGAGGGCGGCGGCGTCACACCCGCGATCCCCTGCTCTGCCAGCGGCCCAACCTGAACGCGCCGGGGCAGCCACCCGGCCTGGGAGAGAAACGCTGACCCCGCAATGACGCCGACCACGGTGAGGACGAGCCCCACGCCAATAAGCGCCACTATGATCCATCTGCGTTTTCTGCTATCACGTTGCATCATAACATCGCCTCGATCCGACACCCTATCGTCCCTGTACGCTAACAGCTAGCGCAAGCCCCGTCCGTGCCGCCGCGCGCGCATGACAGCTTGTCATCACCCCTCAATTTCACTATGATGAGAGGCGTGAAACACGATGCTTTTGTCCACAAGGTTCGGGCGCCGTTGCGCCCATATCCACGGCGTCTTGCGGCGATTGTGATGATGCTCGCGGTGGCAGCCTGTGCAACGCTGAGCCAGGCGCCTCCCACCCCGCCACCGGAGTCAGATATGGCATCGCGACCCACTATGGAGCTCACACGGCCAGCCACTGCCGCACTCGTTCCGTCCCCGACGGTGCAGCAGCCGACTGTGACGCCTGTGCAGTCCACGGGCCCGGACCCCTTCGCCGGGAAACGCGGGATCCATATGCTGCTTGACGACGGGCGCAATGTGTGGCCGGTGAGCCTGTGGACCGAGCACTTGGAGTACGCCAGTCGGGCCGTCGGTGAGTGGGGCTACGTTACAGAACTGATTCGCCTTAGCGACCTGGATGTGCCCCGTTGGCAGCGCTTGATGGATATCTGTGCCGATCTGCATCTCACTCCGATCCTGCGATTGGCCACAACGTACGATTCCGACCTCGGGTGGTGGGTCGCCCCAGAGGCCGACGCCGACGGCGGATACCGGACGGTCGCCGGTCGCTACGCTGAATTCATCGCCAGCCTGCGCTGGCCGAGCCGCGAGCACTACGTCATCATCGGCAACGAGCCTAACCACGGCAATGAGTGGAGCGGGAGGCCGGATCCCGCCGCCTACGCCCGCTTCCTCATCGACGTTGCGGATGCCGTCCACGCAGCCGATCCCGCCGCGAAGGTCCTTAATGCCGGTCTCGATCCCTACACGCCCCACACGGGCAGCGTCCCTTTTGTCGATGGGCTCTTCTATGTGGACGAAGAGACATTCCTTGATCAGATGCATGCCGCGCATCCCGACGCCTTCACCCACATTGACATCTGGGCAAGTCATGCTTACCCTCTGGGCCCTCTGACCGAGGGGCCGTGGAACCAGACGTTCCAGATCGATATGATCAACGACGCAACCAACCCCAACCACATCGAGCCCCCGCCTGGCACGCCCAACCGCGGGATCAACGGCTACGAGTGGGAGCTCTTCAAGCTCGCCACCTACGGTATCCAATCGTGATGATCACGGAGACCGGTTGGCGTCACGCGGAGACAACAGACCCCGACGCCACCGATAACTCCCGGCCTCTGCCCAGCGCCCAGACTGTAGCAATCTACTTCGATCTGGCCTTCCACGGCAACAACGGACGCTATCCAGATCTGCCGGAAGAGGGCTGGACCCCATGGGTGAGCGACCCTCGGATTATCGCAGTGACGCCCTTCGCCTTCGACGGACATCCTGCCGAATGGGGCCACACGAACTGGCTCGCCCTCGACGCCAACGGCACCATCCTCGATACCTATCCACCCTTCGACATAATAGTTAGGGGTAGTATG
>CAZPJP010000252.1:0-4018 GCA_964586915.1 uncultured Anaerolineales bacterium | reverse complement strand
GCCTATAGCTGGCGCAGCGTCGCCTCGGCGGCGTGACGGCGCGGGTCGTTGGGGTCGGCGAGGGCAAGAAAGCGCGTGAGGTCCTGAGCCTGCTGGTCGCGGTGCCCGAGACGCTCGTGTGCTTTAGCCCGATAGAGATGGGCGAGGGCGTCCTCGGGATCGAGCGCCAACGCCCGATCGAGGTCCTTCAGCGCTTGCTCGTTCTGGTCCAGTTGCAGGTGGACGCGAGCGCGACTGCAGTGGAGACCCGCGTCGGGGTGCGAGAGGAGCCGTAGGGCCTTCGTATAGCACCGCAGCGCCATATACCACTGGCTCAGCTCCTCGTAAGTCTCACCGCAGGTGGTTGCGGCTTCGGGCAGCCAGGGCGCGCTAGCGGTGTCGGCGGCACCCTGGCGCTCCTGGTGTAAGGCCATCGCTTTTTCCAGGTGGCGGATCGCTTTCGCGTGGCGGCCCAGCGCGGCGAGGCTGAGGCCGCGTCCGGCGTGGGCTGCGGGCATGTCGTTCCCCAGCCGAATCGCACGCGCGAAGGCGTGCGCCGCCTTCCGGTACCGACCCGCCCGGTAGAGAACGATGCCGTGGTTGTAATGCCACCGCGCCCCGTGCTGTCGCGGCGAGCGCTTGCGGAAGATCATGTTTGGCCTTCCTGTGACCAAAAACCGCACAGCCTGCGGAGTGGCTGTGCGGTCTTCTTTCCTGCCTGAAGCTAGTAAGCTAAAAGCTTACCAGCGTGTTGGGGTGCCAAAATCGCTAGGCCCTGAGTCCAGAGGCTTCACATTTGTCGCCTTCGGACCTTTGTCCCCTTGCTCTACGGAGAATTCGACGCGCTGGCCCTCACGCAGTGAGCGGAAGCCCGAGCCCTCAACGTCCGAGTAGTGTACAAACACGTCATCTCCCGACTCACGCGAGATGAACCCATAACCTTTTGCGTCATTGAACCATTTAACGGTGCCAGTTTCTCTCTCAGCCACTTCTCTACTCCTCATACTAACTGAACTTACGATGCGTGGGGCGTCGAGGCCTTGGCACCGAACCTAATCCAGTCTCCGCGAATCTGTAAAGCTTCGGTACTACGTTCCTGCTATACCCCACGCGTACATATCCTACCATGAAACTTGTAGATTGCAAAACCGGGGAGACCAGGCGGCGCAGGTGCGCTGGCGGCGCTCTACGGGCACGTGCATCTTTGCGACCTGGCGCTCCAAGCAAACCTCTACGTCCTGGCCGGGAGGTTGGCCGCCGGGCTGCTCCTGAGCGCCTATCGGCGGGGCCGCTGGTCGCTGTGGGCGACTGGTGGCGTGGCACTAGGCCTGTTGGCCTATATACACTTCCCCTGTAGACTAAGGCTGAAACGCGGCTTGAAAGGAGCGAGCGTCTCGACGATGGGAAACTCCGAGTTCCTCTACGCATTCTTGGGTGTGGTCGTGGTGGTGCTGGCAGTGGTCGCTGCCTGGATCGAGCTGCGCGTCGAGGAGCGGGAGCAGGAACAGGAGCCGCGACATCGCCGGGTTCTCAAGCAGAGTCCTCGGTACAGGGAGCACGTCGCCCGCACGCTGCGCACATCCTCGGGCCCGGATCCCATCCCAGCCGGCGACACTTCGCCATCACCGCCGAAGGGCGCGACCGAGCAGCCCCCCAACCGTCATCAGTCTCCGCCCCCACGTCACGAGGAGACGACGTCGT
The DNA here is from genome assembly GCA_964586915.1 of uncultured Anaerolineales bacterium. Taxonomy (GTDB): domain Bacteria; phylum Chloroflexota; class Anaerolineae; order B4-G1; family SLSP01; genus PWVB01. Next base: position 2,338 of record CAZPJP010000252.1, on the reverse strand, counting down.
GAGGGTGGGGCGCTTTCGTGCCGGGATCGCCGCCGTCGTCTGGTCGCCGGCCCGGCGCGCTTACCTGCTGCTTCAGCGCGCGTCCGACAAGGACTTTGCCCCCGACGCCTGGGAGTGCGTCACGGGCCGCGTGGATCAGGGCGAGGGCTTTGAGGATGCGCTTCGTCGCGAGGTCCGCGAGGAGCTCGGCGTCTCTGTGGCGGTCGATTTCATCGTCGGCACCACCCATTTCTACCGGGGCGAGGCGCGACCCGAGAACGAGCTGGTGGGCGTGATCTATTATTGCTCGCTCCTGGCAACCGAGGAGATCGTTCTCAGCCGGGAGCATCAGGCGCACCGCTGGGTGAGCGCCGACGAGGCCAGGACGCTGTTGCGCGAGGATCATGCTAGCGAGGCCTGGCTCGCGCGGGTGCTGGACCGGGCGGAGACGATGCGGGCGCTGTTGCCGCCGGCGCTGGTGCGGAGGAATCGCGCGCTGGGCTTTGAGATGGGGTAGGACGGAGCGCTGATCCTCAATATCCTGGCCGATCGGGTGGAGACCGTCGCGCCCTGGTTGGCGCGCAAGATCCTGGAGAGCACCGAGCACGGCGTTCAGATCAAGTGGCTTACGTTCCCCAAGGTTGTCTGGCGCTTCCTGTCGGTGATCTTTGCGCACCGTGATGTCATCACGCCGCTTGGCGGGTGACGCAGCGCGGCCCCCTCCAGCCCCGTCGCTCCGCATGGGTGAGCTCCGGGCTTATCCCCGCAGGAGAGGTTGGGAGGGGCCTGCGCGGAGGCCTCAGAGCGCCAAACTGTGTTATACTCCTACGCCAATCTATTTCGATACCCGCGCCCCGGTAGGGCTGCGTGATCTGACTGACCCAGGAGTGAGCCAATAAAGCATGAGCAACGACGAGACGATTATCTACTCGATGGTCCGTGTAAGCAAGGACTACGACCAGCGTCCGGTCCTGCGTGATATCTCGATTTCCTATTTCTATGGCGCCAAGATCGGCGTGCTGGGCCTCAACGGGTCGGGCAAGTCGACGCTGTTGCGCATCTTCGCTGGCGTCGATCGCGAGTTCCGCGGCGAGACGTTGATCGCGCCCGGCTACAGCATCGGGCTTCTGGAGCAGGAGCCGCGGCTGGACGAGACGAAGACGGTGCGCGAGGTCGTGGAGGAGGGGGTGGCCGAGGAGGTCGCGCTGCTGGCCGAGTTCGACGAGATCAACGAGCGCTTCGCCGAGCCGATGACCGGCGACGAGATGGACGCGCTTCTTCAACGCCAGGGCGAGGTGCAGGACCGCATCGAGCAGCTTGAGGCGTGGGACCTCGACTCGAAGCTGGAGCAGGCAATGGACGCGCTGCGGTGCCCGCCGGGCGACGCGCCGGTGCGCGTGCTCTCGGGCGGGGAGCGGCGTCGGGTGGCGCTCTGCCGCCTGTTGCTGCAGGCGCCGGACATCCTTCTCCTCGACGAGCCCACGAACCACCTCGATGCGGAGTCTGTGGCCTGGCTGGAGCAGCATCTCCAGCGCTACCCCGGCACGGTCATCGCCGTCACGCACGATCGCTACTTCCTGGACAATGTCGCGGGCTGGATCCTGGAGTTGGACCGCGGTCACGGCATCCCGTGGAAGGGCAACTACTCCTCGTGGCTGGACCAGAAGCAGCGCCGGCTGAAGATTGAGGAGAAGGGTGAGACGCAGCGGCAGAAGACGCTGGAGCGGGAGTTGGAGTGGATCCGGATGTCGCCGAAGGCGCGCCACGCCAAGTCCAAGGCGCGCATCAATGCGTACGAGCAGCTGCTCGATCAGTCCTACGAGCGCGCGCCCGAGGACCTGCAGATTCACATTCCACCGGGTCCGCGCCTGGGCGACGTGGTGATCGAGGCGGACGGGCTGACCAAGGGCTACGACGACAGGCTGCTCTTCGAGGATTTGTCCTTTTCGCTCCCGCCTGGCGGGATCGTCGGCGTGATAGGGCCCAACGGCGCCGGCAAGACGACGCTCTTCCGGTTGATCACCGGGCAGGAGCAGCCTGACGATGGGGCGATCCGCATCGGCGAGACGGTGGAGCTGGCCTACGTCGACCAGAGCCGCGACGTGCTCGACCCGGAGAAGACGGTCTGGGAGGTGATCTCAGGCGGTGAGGATTTCTTGAAACTCGGCAACCGTGAGGTCAACTCGAGGGCCTACGTGGCACGCTTCAACTTCAGCGGAGGCGACCAGCAGAAGCCGGTGGGACAGCTCTCCGGCGGCGAGCGCAATCGCGTCCATCTGGCGCGGATGCTCAAGTCGGGCGCCAGCGTGCTGCTGCTGGACGAGCCGACCAACGACCTCGACCTCGACACACTCGCGGT
>CAZPJP010000251.1:3519-4066 GCA_964586915.1 uncultured Anaerolineales bacterium | reverse complement strand
TCAAAAAAGAAGAAGCCCCCCGGCGGTGAGCCGAGGGGCTGGAGCGAACGGGGAGCTTGCTTCTGCGGTAGACCTGCGGGGCGTAAGGGGGCGGGGATGTCCATTCACCCGCCTCGCTGACAGGCTCAGACGACGGCTTGCCGGATGATCGCCTCCAGTTCCTGACAGGCCTCATCCCAGTTGCCCAGGGCGGCCAGGTCCCTGGCGGTCTCCAGCGAGACGCCGTGGGCCTTGGCCTCGCGGTTGTAGAGCGACCAGAACTCCGTGGCGTTGGCGCCCGACTCGCCGCCATTGCCGCCACGCTGACCGTCACCGCGCACCAGGCCCTTGAACACCAGGGCGCCCACGCCCAGCATCGACGCCGCCTTTGTCAGCCCGTCGGTCACGGCGCCCTTGCGGGCGTCGGTGTAGAGCGCGCTCCCGCGCCCCAGACTGCGACCGCCGGCCGCGTAGATCGGCTCCGACCACACCCACGGGTGATCGGGGCGGATGCGCCAGCCATCGTGCCACTCGACGGGGCCGCAGCCGCGCTGCTCGCTGTCGGACA
>CAZPJP010000251.1:0-3509 GCA_964586915.1 uncultured Anaerolineales bacterium | reverse complement strand
GGACACACGATACTGCAGGGCGACCTCGGTCAGGATCTCGGTACGCTGGTCGCCCGTGACGAGGGACTCGAAGCGCGAGTGGACGTAGCGCCAGCCCACGCCGCACGGTCCGAAGACCTCGTTGAGCCGCTCGATGACGTAGGCGGCCTTGATCGAGGTCAGCTCGAAGCCACGACTGGTGTCGGGCGTCAGGGCCTCTGCCGGAAAGGGCGCACGCAGCGCGTCAATCTGCTCGTTCGTCAACATCACAGCACCTCCTCAGGTGACTAATGGGGCACGCTGCCCCGGATTTGACCACACGAAAAAAGAGCCCCGCGCCCGAGAGGGACTCGGACTGGGGCTCTTTGCCGGCCGGACAGCTAGACGCGCACGATCTCGGCGCGCAGGCCGAAGGCCCGCACCTGGCGCAGCGTCTCCTGGGCATCGTCCTGGTCGAGGCAGTGCAGCACGTCGCTCGTACCGGCGGCGTAGACCCGCACCGCCCAGCCGCGGGCGACGGCAGCCTGCTCCTGCGGGGTGGCCCGGTGAATGGCGACGCGGCACCCGCGCTGACGCTGCTCGTTCGCCAATGCGGCGGCCTCGGGGAAGGGAACCACGGACAGCACGACGTTGTCTGCTACGACGGTGAAGAGAGACATCGCAAACCTCCTTTGCTTGTGGAAACGGGCTTCCTCCAACAAAAAAAGAGCCAGCAGTTACGCTGGCCCTTTCGTGCTACGCTGTTGATTACAGGTCTACTGCTCCCACCACGCCTTGTCTGGGCGCCACCACTGCTCATCGGTGCGCGCAGCCTCTTCAATGGCTCGCTCCGTCCGGCGGTCGACGGCCAGGCCCCTGACGATCTGGAGCGTATTGACCGGTCCGACCGACTCAAAGACGTGCCGGGCATCCTCGACGCTCACGCCCATCGCATCCGCCACCTGCTTCAGTTCCTCGTCCATCGATGACCTCCTTTTGCGGTGCCCTTCCCATGCCCAGTCTCCTCCGTTCTCGTCCCTGCGCAAGGCGAGTGCGGATCTCTGGGGCCGGATCGCCCAGGTTGGGGTGCACTCGTCAAAAGAAAGGCCCCCGCCCGAGTAGGACTCAGGCAAGGGCCTCCGCACCGCTAGAAGGGGATCACGTCGTCATCGTCATCGTCCCAAAGCGGGCGTCCCCGCTCATGCTCGTCACGAAGCTCGTCGTCGGGCTGGGCCCTGCGGACCACCGGGCTTGCGCCCCCCTGTCGCAGGGTCGCTGCTTCCCGCGCCGCCTCCTCGAACGTGCCCTGGAACCGGACCACGCCATCGACCACCACCACGAAGTCGTCCATCGGGTCTCCTTTCTTTCTGCGCAGAAGGTAAGGGCTACGCCATCTTCTCGTCATATCCACCGATCCAGACCGCACGGCCCCTGATCGCTACCAGCTTGGCCTTGCCGCTCAGGAGATGCGCCTTCCACTCCTCAAGCGTCGCCTCATGATAGCCCACGATGTCGGTCTGCGGGATGCCGGCTTGCTCCAACATATCCGGGATCTCCGCCTCCCGACAGTACATCGCCAGGTAGAATCCCTTGCCGTCGACGTGCCACTGCTTGGACTGCGCCATATGGCCTCCTGGGTGCGCGAGTGCCCGGTCCTGAGTGCCGGGATGGCAGCGCACCGTCAAAAAAGAGGGGCTTACGCCCCTCAGTTGAACCTCAACACGACGCCCGGCCCGGGGCTACGCGCCAGCCACCGCCCCAAAGGGACGCTGAAGTACAGTGCCCCTTCAACCATCTCACACAAGTGATCATCCTGTGCAAAGACCTCGCCGTCGCGGGTAACGATGACGGTGTTCTTCCGTAGATTCGCCCTGCTGTTGCGTCGCTCCTGACGCTGTAACTCCTCACGCCTCGACCGTTTCATCCGGGGACCTCCTTTGTCTGCGAGTACGCCGCCCGATGCGACGCACCTCGTCAAAAAAAGGAGGCCCCGAAGGGCCTCTGGTTACTGCGCGGTGCTGAACAGCAGCAACTCCACCTCGCGGTCCCAGTCCGCCTGTTGCTCGGCGGCAGCTGGTTCGGCGTTGAGCAGCGCGTCGATACAGCGCCCGCACAGCACGCCGTCCTCCAGCTAGCCAAACGCGCTGACGTAGGCGGCGACGTCGTGGCGGGTCATCAGGACGGGCGCCCGGCAGTCCTCGCAGCTGGTGATGTGGACGATCACGTCACCGTCCCGCCAGATCGCGGGGCGTGCACCGGCCTCGACTTGCTGCCAGTACACGGCGACGGCCGCGGACGCATCCGCGGTGGAGACAACAGCCATATGATCGGCGTAGACCTGGTACATTGCAGTTCCTCCTGGTGCCGGGATGGGTGTTGGCGTGCGAGCGCCCGGCTGCCGCTCGTCGACAAAAGAAAAGGGGGCTCGCGCCCCCTATGCGGCCACCTGCACCGCGCCGAACAGGCTGTCGACCCACGCCTGGAACTGGATCTCGCGGATGATCTCAAGACCCGGGTCGACCCGCTTCACCAGCACCCTGTCGCCGCCCTCGGCGATGACCTGTGCGTAACCGGCCGCGTGGTCGAAGCTACCGACCGCGTAGAGCTCGCACACCACCTCGTCCACCACGTAGACTCCGAACATCGTTGCACCTCCTCGCTGGATGATTTGCTCGCCAAAGAAGAAGGGGCCTTGCGGCCCCCGTTTCTAGTTGATGTGGAGTGCGCCTCCGGTCGCCTCGGCGTAGGCGATGGCCTCGTCGGCGGTGAAGGGCACGATCTCGCCATCGACCAAGCGACCCACGACGGTGCGGTTGTGGTCGATGATGCCCTCGTCCTCGATGAAGTAGACAACGGTGAACTCGTAGTACATCGCAACCTCCCAAGCGTGCGGTGTTACCCGGTCCCAAGTGCCGGGTTCGGAAGCGCACGCCTCGTCAAAAAAGAAGGGTCCGAATGGTGGGCGGGTCTGTGCGTCCTCTCACTCACCACCTTCAGCGCGGGGACGTGTTTCCCCCCAGTCACCACTTGCCGCGGGGGGTGCTCACATCACCCTCGCCATTCCAATGCGGAGCGTGCGGTCAGGGCGGTAGTGCATAGCCACCCCGGGCGGGACGTGGCTACGGAGTGCTGGTGGGGGTGGGAGCGAGGGAAAGCCGCGCGGGCCGGTGCCACTACGCGAGTCACAGTTCGGGGGCGGAGGGATCTCACAAGACGGCACCCCGCCGCCCACGCTACACCTTGCTGACGCAGCGACACCCCCCTATGTTCAACCTGGCCGCTACAAAGGAGGCACCTGGTCCCCTCACACCCGACGGGTAGCCGGAGAGGAAACATCGAGGACAAGACGGAGGTTGTCCGGCTCAGGATGCTATGACGGCTGCGATGCCGGACCGGGTGTATGGAGGGACACCTGCCGCCGCGGTTATGCCGCAGTGAGGGGCTGACGAGGTGTCACTTTGCGACCGACGCCGCGGCACAATTGGGGACAGCATTGGCACAGCCTCGCCATCCTGGTCGGGGCGATTGTCGCCGCCTTCTCCAGACGGGAG
>CAZPJP010000250.1:0-4116 GCA_964586915.1 uncultured Anaerolineales bacterium | reverse complement strand
AAATCCGGCGCCAGGTTCGGCACCCGCCCGCCGTGCGCCTCGTCGGGGGGCCAGGGAGACATATCGACATCGTCGAACAGGGTAGCAGCGTTCTCCTGATGATAGAGGAACAGCGGGAATACGTTGACCCCTCCTCGGCGAAAGACGTTAGCGTCCACAGGTTGTTTGGCTATACAGATCACATCCCAAGTTGGTGATCCGACAGCCTGCCACTGCCGGCCGAGCCCAAGGGCGATATTCGGTGCTAACAAATGTTTTTCAAGCTCACGTCGCGGGCGATCCATTATGGTGTCACTGAAATAGCAGAAGCGCCAATCGTAAGGCCGATACAGACAGTCTTCAACCCGACTATCCCAATCATCTCTAGTTCGTAGCTGATCCCTGGCGTCGAGCAAGCGCCATTCTCGACTATCACGAAGGCCATACTTCTCACGCAACAGATCAGTAGACAAACTCGCGTCTCGAAGATCCTCTATGCGCTCGAACACTTCCGGCCGTTGGAAAGCAATCGCGAAGTAGTCTCGATGGGTCTGAAAGCCGAGGACGTTCGTTGGCATCGCCGCCACCGCAGGATAGTATGCGTCATACTCCGCCCGCAGATCGATACTCTGAGGCACTAACAAGTAGAATTCCGATTGTGGTTCAAGCCTCTCCCAAGCGGCGCGTTCGACGTCAGCTTCACTGAGCCAATGGTACTTCGTCTCTCGATCACCCCAAAGCTCAGCGTGATGAACATCAGCAAGACCGCGCTTATGCGGCTCCTTCACAAACAGCCCGATCGCCACGCCCTGCATGATGTCGAACACGTTCTCGTCGGGTAGACCCTCTGGCGTGGTCTCCCTTCGTCGCGCGCTGCCGTGCAGGTCCAGGATGTAGATCTCCGTGAACGTCTCCATCAGCGATTGCCGCATGCCCCGGAACGTCGGGTTGTCCAGATAACCGTTGTTGGAGATGAAGGCCAGGATCCCGCCGCCGCTCTGCTCGATGCGCCACTGCCCGAAGCGGATGAACTTGACGTAGTCGTCCTGCAGCCACTTGGGGTTGCGCTCCCCCAGCGGTTCGCCGTCCACCTCGTAGTAGCTCGTCGTCGCCGATCCGTCGGGCAGTGTGCCGTGGAGCAGATCGTCGATCCAGGGGCTCTGGTTCGCGGAATGACCCGAGTACGGCGGGTTGCCCAGGACAACCATAATGGGCAGCTCCCGCTTGATCTCGTCCGCCGCCGCGCTCTCCTCCGCCAGAAACTGCGTGAACAACGGCAGGCCCGTGTGCTCGTGCGGGCCCTCCAGCGTGTTCGTCAGGTAGATCCCGATCCGCTCGTCCGTCGCGAAGTCGTAGGCCCACGTCGCCCGCGCCTCCTCCGGTAGGTCGTGGCCCGCCAGCTGCAGCGCCAGCTTGAAGTGCGCCACCGCATAGGGCGCCATCAGCAGCTCGAAGCCGAAGATCCGCGGCAACAGATGGTCCCTGACGTAGCCCGACCACATCCCGGCGTTGCCGCTCGCCATAAAGCGCTCGCGGATCAGGTCAATGACGCTATACAAGAAGGTCGCCGTCCCCACCGCCGGATCCAGCACCAGCACCTTGTGCACGTCCCGCGTCTTACGCACCGCGCCCGGCTTGCCCTTCACCCGCTGCCCCGGGTCGGCGTTGCGCACCGTCACCTTCGTCGTGTCGGCCAGCCCCTCCGTCAGCCCGAAGTGCGACTTGAGCAGCGCGTCGACGGAGCGCACGATAAACGAGACCACCGGCGCCGGCGTGAAGTAGACGCCGCGCGCCTCCCGCAGCGCCGGGTCGTACGCCGCCAGGAAGGTCTCGTAGAAGTGGACCGTCGGATCTTCCCGCCGCGTCCGCTTGCCAAAGTCCGCCAGGATCGCTTCCATGTCCGCCTGCGCCAACAGCTGCACCAGGTCGTTGACGAAGCCGGCGTAGGGCTCGTCTTCGAGCCCCGGCCCCGTGATCTGGTAGAAGAAGTCGCGCAGGAAGGGGTTCGTCGGCGGGATGTTGCGCTGCGCGATCTGCCGCGTGAAGGGCCCCGGCGCGTCGTGCATCACCCGCGCCGAGAAGAGCCCGTAGGCCAGCGTCTGCGCGAACATGTCGGCGAACTGCCCCACCCGCTCGGGCCGGTCGAGCTCCGCCACCAGCACCTCCGCGAAGGCCTGGCGCCAGCCCCGCAGCAGATCGGACGCGCGGTCGGTCTCGAAGGCGGTGATGATGATCTCGCGGATCAGGTGTGTCAGCCGCGCCATCCGCTGCGCCAACTCCCGTGGCGTGGCGATGGGCTGTGGCCTGTGAGCCAGAAAGTCGCCCAGCAGCCCAGCCACGGCCTCGGCGCCGCCCCGCTCGCTGCGGACCGCCTCCCCGTCCCATCGCGCCAGCCGCGCCGAGCGCCGCAGCTCGCCCTCGACGTACCAGCGGAACTCGAGGTAGTCGGTGAGCATCAGGTTGCCCAGCGCCTCGCGATAGCGCCGCAACTGCTCCGAGCGCTCCGCGGCGTCCAGCGACGCGCCGACGTCCTTCGCCTCCACGTGGCCCACCATCAACCCCTCGCGCAGCACCGCCAGGTCGGGCGCGCCGCAAGCGATGCGCTGCGGCTCGTTGATCGCCCGCACCTCCGGCGCCAGCGCCTCCAACAGCGCCGCCAGCGCCGGGCGGTGCGTGTGCTCCGTCGCCGCACCGGTAGCGAGGCCGGACCGGATCTGCGCGAGGTACTGTCTGATCGCTTGGGTCATCTCAAAGGCTCCCGGGGTGTGAGGATCTCAAGGCCCCCGCGCGCGCCCGCGCCCTCAACGTCCACGCGGGCCGCCCGCGTCTGCTGCAAGTATAGGCGCACACCGCCCCGACGCAACCGCTGCCCCCGACCGGTGGGCGTGGTGGCACGAGGAGTGCTGGAACCCGCGAGGCCAGTCATCTGACGAATAGTACCAGACGGTGGCTTTCAGGGTTGCCGTCTATCCATCCTAGTGTATAATATCGTAAAAATACGATAGATATGCGAGGGTAGTGTGAGTCAGACGTCCTGTTGTTCGCCTGTCCCCGGGGCCTGCTGCTCGCTTGACATTACCGGCGAGGATCAAGACCGTCTCGTGGCGATGTTCAAAGCGCTGGGTAACCCCCTGCGCTTCGAGATCCTCAAGTTCCTGGTCACGCATCCAGGTTGCATCACCGGCGACATCGTCGAGCACATGCCCATCGCGCAGGCGACCGTGTCGCAGCATCTCAAGGTGTTACGTGACGCCGGCTGGGTCGTGGGCAACGTCGACGGGCCTGCCCGCTGTTACTGTCTCAGTGTCGAGAACATCGCCTGGTTCCGCGACCAAATCGGCGAGATCTTCTAGTCGGGAGAGAATGATGACGACATCCTGCTGTTGCACTGCACCTGAAAGCGACTGCTGTGCCGGATCGGCGCCGCCGGCGCCCGAGGTTCGCCCTACCACCAGCACGCTCGGCGCTGCCGAGCGTTGGGATCATCTCCTCGCCCGCTGGGGCTACCGGCGCGGCGAGCATCGTGTGACGCCCGGACTCTACGCCCTGGGCGCCCCCACAGCCGACGCGCCCGTCTTCGTCACCGCCAACTACAGCCTGAGCTTCGACGCACTGCGGTCCGCCCTGTCCGGCATCGACGCCTATATCCTGGTGCTCGACACCCAAGGGATCAATGTCTGGTGTGCCGCAGGGAAGGGTACGTTTGGCACTGAGGAGTTGGTGTACCGCATCGAAGCGACGGGGCTGCGCCACGTGGTCGCGCACCGGCGCCTGGTGCTCCCCCAGTTGGGCGCGGCAGGTATCGCCGCGCAGGAGGTCGAGCGACGCACCGGTTTCCGGGTGGAGTATGGACCTGTGCGCGCTGCAGACCTGCCCGCCTACCTAGCGGCTGGCGTTGCCAGCCCTGAGATGCGTCGCGTGCGCTTCGACCTGCGCGATAGGCTTCCTTTGATCCCGATCGAGCTCGTGCGCGTGATGCTCCCAATGCTGGGCGCCGCGCTCCTGCTCTATCTGGCCGCCGGGCTGCTGCCCGCTGCCGGCGCCGTGGCGGCGGTGCTGGCGGGCGCCGTGCTCTTCCCGATCTTGCTGCCCTGGCTGCCCACCCGCGATTTCAGCACCAAGGGCTTCGTCCTGGGC
>CAZPJP010000249.1:3223-4198 GCA_964586915.1 uncultured Anaerolineales bacterium | reverse complement strand
AACGAGAAAAACAGGAAATTTGGGAAAAAAAGTAATCAAAGGAATTATAATGAGAAAGAACCAAAAAAAAATAATTCCGGAAAAAAAGGGAAAAAAGGGAAAAAAAGGGGAAATAATTAAAACATTAAAAAATAAAGGCTTTAACTCAATATTTTCAACTGATGATCTAAAAGTATTGAGAGCGTATTAAAAGTATGCATGGTATTATTTTGTCCTTCGGTCAGGGGCAGGATTGAGGACGGGGAAATTGATTTTGGTGAAGTAAGGGTATTTGTATATTTTGTTATTTTAGGCAGGATCAGAACTCGTCAATAGATGTCTTTTTTTCTGAAAATGATATATGATATTGAAGTAAAGATAATCGCTCCGAGCAGAAAGAATAGAATATTCCAAAAATCCAGCCCGTAACCGGGCTTTAAAACATCTTTATCGGCATAGTAGAATGGACTGATATATCCTAAGAATTTAGCAGATTCGGTGACCCTCGATAATATCTCGAGGAAATATGTTCCAAGAACCAGACCAATAACGGCACCGATAAATACTCTCCCTCTTTTCATCAGAAGGGAAAAGAATAAACCAATAGAGCCGAAAATGAGGGTGAGAAGATATGTATAGATGCAAAGAACGATATAAGAGTACATACTGAAGTCGTTTAATTTGAATAGTTCAAGGCTGATATATCCTATTAGGGAGGAAATGAAATTCAACAGAAATAGGTTAATATGGAAAGCGAGTAATTTTGAGTTAATTACTTCCAGCCTGGATATGGGGCGTGATAAAAGGAATTCGATAGTTTTTTCATATTCTTCCCGAGCAATTAAGGATGAGGAAGTAATAACAGAATAAATGCCTCCCATGAGCATAGTTATCATAGTGTTTCTAATTGCATAAAATCCGAGGGCATCGGTCATTTGCTCGGGATTAACGCCCATTGCCTGAACCATGTTTCCAATGAAAGGATTTTTCATCATG
>CAZPJP010000249.1:0-3213 GCA_964586915.1 uncultured Anaerolineales bacterium | reverse complement strand
GATCGAACATACCGCTATTGATCATTTCCCGATATAAAACCATATCAATGAAGATGAAAAAGGAAATGAAGAATGTCCAAAGAGCAGTAGGTTTAAGGATTCGTTTGAATTCGAAATTAAATAGATCAGTTGACATGGTAATCTCCCTTGTTTTTATAGAAATGCAGGAAAACTTCATCAAGGGAAGGCTCTTCAATAGAAATATTATCGAGTTGGAATCCGGATAAATAATTTATTAGATCATTAATATTACCTTCAAACAGGAATTTTAATTGACCTGTTTCAATTTTAGGATTGACAATACCTTTAAGTTTTATATCACCGGCAAAATTATTTTCTTTAAAAGTCAGGGTTACATGTTTCAGTAAATTTTTCTTCAGTTTGTCAATGGATTCGACTTTTACAATCTTACCTTTTCTAATAATAGCAACCCTATGGCATATACGTTGAACTTCGCTTAAGACATGAGAAGAAAAGAAAACAGTCATACCTTTTTTATTATCTTCTCTAAGGATATCATAAAATTCGGATTGAACCAAGGGATCGAGACCGCTTGTAGGTTCATCTAAAATCAGAAGTTCGGGACTATGCAATAGTGATTGAACAATGGAGACTTTCTTTTTATTACCGGAAGACAGATCGCTAATTTTTCTTTTAGTGTCCAGAGCTAATGCATCGCATAGATAATCCATGCGTTTTTTATGATCTTTTATTTTGAAGAAACGGGCAGAGTAAGCAAATAATTCTTCTACAGTCATTTTATGATAATAATTAGCTTCAGCGGGGAGATAACCTGTTTTTTGTTTAATAGCTTTAGTGTCTTTAACTATATCCAAACCAAATATTTGGGCGCTACCCGAAGATGGAAAAATAAGATTCAAGAGTGTACGGATCGTCGTGGATTTACCTGCGCCATTGGGACCGATAAAACCAAAGATCTCGCCCTGCCTGACATCAAGTCCTATTTTTTCGATGCCAACGGTTTTTCCGTAGTATTTAGTCAGGTTATTTATTTCAATTATATTCACAGAAACCTTAATATAATGATATTGACAATTACACAAAAATAAGGAAAATAATCATTTAACTTTGTAATTATGATGTAATTAATTATATTAAAATTATCGTATAATTAAATGGGAAATTTAAAATGGGAATAAAAGTATTAATATTTAGTTTGGTGTTTCTGCTATTATACTGCGAAAGTACCACCGATAAAGAGATCAAAACAATTGACTGGACAAGCGGTAAAACATTGAAAAGAGCAGATAAGTCAAAATGCCCGGAGTTATTACAGAAAAAATATTATAGAGATGCGGCTACATTGGCTTTAAGAGACGTTCATGATTATGATTCGCTCAGGAAATATACTTTAGTTTCTATTCCAAAGGAACTGATAGAATTATATAATAACGGTCTGTTACATATTTATAACTCTTTGGATATTCCTGCATGTGACTCGGTAGTGACAATGTATGAAATACATGCGCACCCTTATCCAGAAATAAATGAAATATTAGTTAGTGTAAATTCAAACGCAGATTGGATAAAGAATTGGGAAGAGGGAAGAAGGTTGACGGGAAATAATGATATAGATAATGGGTCATCATCATTTTAAGTGGGTAAAGTGAAAAAAAAATGAGAAATTAGTAACTATGAATAGTAAGCAAATATTTACAATGGCATTAAATCTGTCTGCACCATGGTATATCAAGGACATACAGATGACTAAAGTTAATAATCAGATACAAGGTCAGGTGGATATATACATTGATTTTGAACGAGGTTCTAAGTTTAAAGATAAACTCGGGATTGAGAGCAAAGTACATGACACTACAGAAAAAAAATGGCAGCATCTGAATATGTTTGAGCACACATGTTATATACATGCAAGAGTACCAAGGATCACGACAAGTGAATCAAAAGTAGAAATCGTACAAGTTCCATGGTCAAGACCCGGCAGTGGTTTTACGATGCTATACGAAGCATTCTCAATGCTATTGATTGAATCAGAAATGCCGGTTAAAAAGGCAGCTAAAATTTTAGGCATATATGATATGAGACTATGGCGTATATTTAATTATTGGGTAGATAAGGCAGTAGAAAACGATCCTCAACACATGGTAAGCAAAATTGGTATAGATGAGACATCGACTAAGAGGGGACATAATTACATAACTGTAGCTGTTGACATAGAAGCAAAACGAACAATATTTGTAACTCCCGGTAAGAATTCTGAATGTATAGATAAGCTTAAAAATCATTTAATTAAAAAAGATTGTCAACCGGAGCAAATCAAACAAGTTAGTATAGATATGTCACCGGCTTTTATTTCAGGCGTTATTCAAAATTTTCCAAAAGCAGAAATAACATTTGATAAGTTTCATGTCAGCAAAATCATTAATGAAGCTATGGATGCAGTTAGAAAATCCGAACGCAGAGAAATAGCTGAATTAAAAGGACATAAATATCTGTTTTTAAAGAATGACAAAAATCTTAATAATAGTGAGAAAGACAGCAAGTATTACTTTTTGACTCACTATCCGAAATTGGGAGAAGCTTATAGATTAAAAGAACTATTTAATGATTTCTGGGATATAAAACATGTTGAAGAGGCTGCGAGTTACCTTGCTTATTGGTGTGATATTGTTGATGATTCAGCTATTCAACCCTTTATGAAAGCTGCTAATACCATAAAAGCTCATTGGTCAGGTATTGTAAATTACATTAAATCAAAAATCAATAATGGTATTCTCGAAGGAATTAATTCTAAAATTCAATTAGCTAAAAAGAGAGCCAGAGGTTATAGAAATATTAAGAATTTTATAAATATGGTCTATTTTATTACTGGTAAATTAAAGTTCGATTACCCACTGTATTTGAGATAGAGCCACATTTTTGTAGTAAAATGGAAATATAACTTTTCTTATAGATTCTCCTCAATCTTAGCAGTTAATTCCTTTATCCGGTTTTCGTAAAATCTTTGCCGTTCGGGATTCACTGTCAGCAGGCGTTTGTATGCTTCTATAGCTTCATTCAAAGCACCCTGCGATTCATATATCTTAGCCATGGTTTCCGAGACTATGCCCGGCGGCAGTTTCTCTTTCTCCTTATTCTCATCACTTTTTCCGGGGACAGCCATTTCATTTAGTTTCTTTGCCAATATCTCCAGATTACTTCTTTCAATAACGAGATTCACCCTCTCATCTCTTT
>CAZPJP010000248.1:0-4260 GCA_964586915.1 uncultured Anaerolineales bacterium | reverse complement strand
AGGGTGCACAAGAAACTTTCGGAATTGGCTGAGATTGGGCAGTCTGTGTGGCTCGACTACATACGGCGCTCGTTCATCATGGACGGCGAGCTGGCGAGGCTCGTCAACGCTGGTGTCCGAGGTGTCACCTCGAATCCGTCGATCTTTGAGAAGGCCATCGCTCGCAGTGATGACTACGACGAACAACTGCAGGATCTCTGTGCCTCGGGCCTGACGCCCTTGGAGATGTACGAACTGCTGGCCCTGCGTGACATTCAGATGGCTGCGGATACGATGCGAGCGGTGTATGAGGCCACTGAAGGGGGCGATGGCTACGTGAGCTTGGAGGTAAATCCTGAGCTGGCTCACGACACCGAGGGGACTATCGCCGAAGCCAGGCGTCTCTTTGACGCAACTGGGCGACCTAACGTCTTCATTAAAGTGCCGGCCACACCCGCAGGAATTCCCGCGATTCGCACGTTAATCGGCGAGGGTATCAATGTCAACGTCACTCTGATGTTCTCGGCCGGGGGTGATCTCGCTGACGTCGCATCCGTCGCATCGTTCTTTGTCAGCCGCATCGATGTAAAGGTTGATGCGATGCTCGACACCCTTGGCTCGGCAGAGGCTCAGGCGCTGAGGGGAACCATCGGAATTGCCAGCGCCAGATTGGCCTACCAGCGCTTCCAGGCAACCTTCGCCGGCCCTCGTTGGGAGGAGCTTGCGGATAAGGGAGCTCGGGTGCAGCGGCCGCTCTGGGCTAGTACCAGCACCAAGGATCCAAGCTACTCAGATACGCTCTATCCCGACAATCTGATCGGCCCCCACACGGTCAACACACTCCCTCCAGAGACGCTGGAGGCCTTTCTCGACCACGGCACCGTCGCCCCGACCGTGACGTCGGACCTGGCTCAAGCGCGCTCACAACTCGCACGGTTAGCGGAGCTAGGGATCGATCTCGGCGTCGTGACCGACGAGCTCCTCGATGAAGGCGTGGAGAAGTTCGCCAAGCCCTTCGCGTCACTGATGCAAAGCATCGAGGACAAATGTCGGCGCTTGGCTGCAGAGAGGTGGGAAACCGATCTCGGCGAAGCTCAGGCGAGCGTCAAAACGGCCCTGAAGGAGATGCGCCGGGACGATGTGATGCAACGTATCTGGGGCCACGACTACTTCGTGTGGAGTCCGGACCCCACAAGCATTGCCGATCGTCTCGGATGGCTGGAGGAGCCAGCCGTGATGCGCCGGCATCTCAGCACGATCACGGGCTTCGTCGAACGCGTCCGGGATGCGGGCTATACGCAGGCTTTGGTGTTGGGAATGGGCGGCTCCAGCCTCGCCCCCGAGGTCTTCAGTCGTGTGTTTGGTTCGGAGGAGGGATACCTTCGATTGGAGGTGTTGGACAGCACCGATCCGGGCGCCGTTCTTGCCTACGACCGGGACCTGGATCTCGCCAAGACGCTGTTCATCGTCGCCAGCAAGTCCGGGACGACAGTGGAGACCCTCTCCTTCTTCAGGTATTTCTACAATCGCGTCCAGGAGGAGCTGGGTGAAGCGGCGGCGGGCGAGCATTTCGCCGCCATCACGGATCCCGGTACGCCCCTGGCGGCTCTGGCTCGGCGTCTCGAGTTTCGCGCCCTCTTCCTGAACAACCCGACGATTGGAGGACGTTTTTCTGCGCTTTCCTACTTCGGGCTCGTTCCCGCAGGGTTGGTGGGCGTGGATCTGGCGAGGTTGTTGGATGGGGTGCTGAGGCTGACCTACGCCTGTCCCGACTGTACCTCAGGGGGCAATGTGTTGGGCGCCGAGCTGGGCGCAGCGATGGGAGAGTTGGCTAAAGTCGGGCGCGATAAGCTGACGCTGGTCGCCTCGCCCAAAGCTGCGGAGTTCGGTGACTGGGTTGAGCAGCTCATAGCGGAGAGCACTGGCAAGTCCGGTACGGGCGTCCTCCCGGTCGTTGGGGAGCCTCTTGGAGGGCCTGATGTCTACGGAGACGACCGATTCTTCGTCGATATGCGCCTCGAGGGCGACGAGAGCAACTTGGGTCTGCTCAACGCTCTCCAGGATGCAGGGCATCCGTTAGCACGGCTCGTGCTCCACGATCTCTATGACTTGGGAGAGCAGATTCTGATCTGGGGTCTTGCAGTTTCTGTCGCCGGTCACCGGCTGGGGATTCACCCCTTCAATCAGCCCAACGTGGAGGCCGCAAAAGCTCAGGCACGCAAGATGATCGCGACCTACAAAGAGACGGGCGCACTGCCCGCGGGGGACGCCTCTCCGCTGGATGCGGAGACGCTTCACCGCTTCCTGTCTCAGGCGCGGCCCGGGGACTATGTGGCCCTGCAGGCTTACGTCACGCCGAACGAGAAGACGACAGCAGCCCTGCAGGCTCTGCGGATGCAGATTCGAGATCGCTACAAGTTGGCCACGACCGTGGGCTATGGGCCGCGCTATCTGCACTCCACCGGCCAACTGCACAAGGGCGATGCAGGGAATGGTCTCTTCGTGCAGTTCACGGCCGATGCCGCAGAGGATGTTCCGATTCCGGATGAGGCGGGCAAGACGGGGTCCTCGTTAAGCTTCGCTGTGTTGGAGCGGGCCCAGGCGTTGGGTGACCGTCAGGCGCTGCTCGACGCGGGACGTCGCGTGATCCATTTCCATGTACAGGACGTGCTTGGAGGTCTGAACCGACTGAGAGAGACCGACTGAGCAAGTTTCGTTGACGGCAAGGCAGCCAGAACACAAGGGGTGATGGGCAGCCGATCGCATCCTGCACATCACCCTTTCGCTACGACATATTATGAAGGGAGTGTGTGGGATATGAGTGAAGCTCAGAAGTCAGTTATCCTGGAGGCCTCAATCCTGTCGGCCGACTTCGGGCGTCTGGGAGAGGACGCGCAAGAAGCGGAAAGGGCGGGGGTCGATGTCATTCAGATTGACGTGATGGACGGCGTCTTTGTGCCAAACATCACCTTTGGACCGGGGGTGGTGAAGGCCCTGCGCCCACGGGTGAGCTTGCCGCTCGACGTGCACCTGATGATCGTCGAACCAGAGCGCCATCTGGAGGCCTTTGCCAAGGCGGGCGCCGATCGCCTGATCGTGCACGAGGAGGCGTGCCGCGATCTTCACCTCGTCCTGACGCGGATCCACCAGTTTGGGATTGAGGCCGGCGTGACCCTCAATCCGGCGACGCCGTTGGTGACGCTGGAGGAGGTCCTGTATATGGTGGATCTCGTCCAGATAATGACGGTCAGTCCGGGGTGGGGCGGGCAGGCCTTGATAGAGACGCAGTTCGACAAAATCCATCGCCTTCGCGAGTGGTTGGACGAGGGCGAGCGTTGGGTTCCCATCGCGGTGGATGGCGGGGTCGACGTCGAAACAGCTCCTCGCCTCGTTGAGGCGGGGGCCACGGTTTTGATCTCCGGCTCCAGTGTCTATGGCGGGACGATGTCGGTGGCGGAGAACGTCGCGGCTCTGCGGGCGAGCGTGGACGGGGTGTCGTACCGCGCCTGATGCCCGGGTTCCCGTTCTGAATATGACCGATCAAGCTCGTCGGCTTGCTTTGGGGCTGATGCTGGTGATTTACGGGGCGTTGAGCGTGAGCTACGCGCTTGTGACGCCCGTGTTCGAGTCACCGGATGAGTCATCCCACCTTCAGGTCATCCGCTACATCCGGCGCACGGGCAAGCTCGTTCCCTACCAGATCCCGCCTCGACGTGCCGATACTGCGCCGAACATGGCGTGGTTGGTCAGCTACCATGATCCACCGCTCTACTATGCGCCACCGCTCTATCACACGCTGGCTGCTCTGCTCACCTGCTGGTCGACGATGGAGGATCTGCCGACCCGGCTTGTGCCGAGCCCAAGCTGGGAAGCGGGCTTCGCACCGCAGCGTGGCTCCAATCCCTGGAACAAGAACGTCTTCGTTCATCTCCCTGGTGAGAGTCTGGCGGGAAGCGCAACTGTGCGCGCAACTGCGTTGCTTCGGGGCGTCTCCATTCTTCTCGGGGCTGTAACCTTGGTTAGCGTCCATCGAATCGCCGGCCTCCTGTGGCCGGAACGTCCGCTGCTCGGGCTCGGTGCAGTCGCAGTTGTGATGTTGACCCCTCAGTTCCTTGCTGGCAGCGCGGCGGTCAGCAATGATCCCTTGAGCGTCGCGCTTTTCAGTCTCTCTCTCTACTTGATGCTCCGTCTGGTGCACGCTGATGCGCCGTGGCAGCATTGGGCCTCGTTAGGTATGCTCGTGGGCTTAAGCCTATTGACTAAGCAGAGTGGCTTGATGCT
>CAZPJP010000247.1:0-4305 GCA_964586915.1 uncultured Anaerolineales bacterium | reverse complement strand
GTCCAGTCTTGGTTTCGGTAGCGCCATCCCGGCCTCCATCTGGTCAAGCTGGCAAATGGGCAAATTAGCAAGCCAACGAATCAGCAGATTCTCAAATCCATACAACGGCACATCGACAACTGCCTATTCCTCCGGTATGAGATAGAAGGGATAGACGAGGCTACGCCGGTCGTGGGTTGCTTTGATCTCATACTCTATCTCAATGATCAGGCAGTTGGCCTCTTCACTGTCCGGGCGCACCTCGATCTCGACAACGTTGATCCGCGGCTCCCACATGCCCAGGGCCTCCTCCACATAACGGCGGGCTCGGGCGGCTGTGTGGCTGTTGTTCGGCGCGAAGATGAGGTCGTGGAGCCGGCAGCCAAAGGTCGGGCGCATGACGCGCTCGCCCGGCGAGGTGGAGAGGATGATGTGAATCGCCTGGTCGATCTCGTTACGCTCGTGGGTCAGCAGAATCCCGCCCTGTGGGCCGACGCGGGGCGGAAAGGTCCAACCGCGGCCGACGATTTCCTCTGGCATAGGTCTATCTACCCTCCGATCATCACTGTGCTGGATGCGACGACCTGGGCCGTCATATTGGGCACGGGCTCGGCGCAGGTCTGAGCCTGGTCACCGGCTCGCGCCGCGGGCTTGCCATTGATCATCACTGTGGCGCTGCCGCGTAGTATCGTACCCTGATTCGAGGGCGGCACCTGAAAGGCCGTGCCCGGCGGGGTTGGGATGTGGGGCGGCGTGTTGGTCGCCGTGCTGCCGACCGTCGCCGCAGGCAGCCCCATGATCATCACCGTGGGACTCAGGTTGCCGTCGATTATGCCCGCGAAGGGATGGGGCAGCGGCGTGGGCACAGGGCCGCCCGGAGACGGCACCATCACAATGTGGGTGTCCACTGCCGTGATCTGATCCCCTTGTTTGGCTGCTGGCTGTCCCATAGGTACAAGTCCCTCTATCGTTCTCTCAGTTCAGGTTGATCATCGCGCCTTTGATGTTGACCTGCCCACCGGCCTGGAGGTCCATATTGGCGCCTGATTCGATCTTCAGGCTGCCGTTCGATTTCACCTCGATCTCGTTGCCCTCAACCGTGAGCTTGCCGCCGCGGTCTGACAGGGTGAGGACGACCCCGCCGCTGCTGGTGATCTTGATCTCGCGCTCAGCGTCGTCTAGGATGATCTCGTGCCCGCCGCTGGTCACGATCTCGATCTTGTTATCGGCATTGTCGAAGACCGTGATGCGATGCCCGGTGCGAGAGTGCCAACTGCGCACCAGCGGGCGCTCGTTCCCGCTGGAGGGTACGTCAGGCGGCGGCGAGGCCTGTCCATTCCAGACGCCGCCGATGACATAGGGGCGACGAAAGTCGCCGTGTTCGAAGGCGACGATCACCTCGTCGTCGACCTCGGGGAGGGCAAAGAGGCCGGCCTCCGGTCCCGCGCCCGCGCTGATCACACGGGCCCAATCGCTTTCGGCCTCCTCGGTCATCCACGGGAACTTAACCTTGACGCGGCCCCAGTTTTCGGGGTCGTCGGTATTCGTGACCACACCAACGACGACGCCCGGGTACAGGTCCCGTGGGGCTTGACGACCGAGGGCCTCAATGAGCGTCCCGGTGCGGAGCCCTCGCGCCTCGAACGTTGTCTTCAGGCCCTCCGGTGAGTAGGCGTGGCGGGCGCTGGTCACCCGGTAGGTCCCTGTGAAGCGCTCGCCCAGCGCCTCCAATCTGACCAAACCGCCAGCCCGGATGTCCGGTCGCCTGAGGGCCAGCCCCTCCGCCTCGACGAACGCGCCGCTGAGCTCGTTGAGGCGCGCTTCCGCCAGCGCGTCGGCCTCGGCCTGGCTGGTGATACTCTCGTCGAGAATGATGCGCTTGCCGCTCCCGAACGCGCCGGCCCACGCCGCGCCGTCCTGGGATTCCTCGATGTCGGGATAGAGCTCGCCTTGCTGGGCGCGCCCCACAATCGGGCTCTGGCGTTCCACTGACCATCCTCTAACGACGACTTCGTCGACCTGCTCGGCGAGGTTCATCCGTGGGAAGAAGGACAGGAGGTCCTCGCCCCATGTTAGGGTCACAGCCGCCCCCTGCGTGGTGGGCTTTCGGAAGACCAGCTTGCCGTCCGTGATGTAGCACTCGTAGCCAATCCGCCAGGCCCGCTCTTGGAGGAAGGCGAGATCCGACTGGTTGTGCTGATAGACGTGATCATAGACGGTGGACGTGACCCCGACTTCGGGCTGGAGGCCAGCGGCCTGGGCGATCTCGCTTGCGAGGTCGCTGTCCTTCTTGTTGAGGTGGGCGCGGCTTTTCATCTCGCGATAGAGCCGGTGGGATTTGTCATAGCCCCTCACGACCAACCGCGCGATCATACCCTCCTGAAACTCCGGCTCCAAGGCCGTGATCTCACCCCTGATGAGGGAGACCCACGTCCCATCCGCGGTCTCCGCACTGATCTCGACCTCGTCCGTCAGATCGAACGCTCCTCGATCGATGAGCTCGACGTCCGGATCCTGCAGCCGGATCACGAACATGTCGGGCAGATGGGCGTGCTGATCGACGTCGGCCTGCAGGACGTTGGCCATCACGTCCCGGTCGACGTCGTTGCCGTTCACCTTGATGGCGATCTGGCTGGCGAGGCTGAAAGGTTCTGGCATCGTCTTGGTCGCGTTCCGTCTACTCGGCTGGGATGATCAGCTGTTGCCCGGCGCGCAGTCTCAAGGGGTCGTCCAGCTGATTGTACTCGGCGATGGCGCGCCAGCGGGTGGCGTCCCCGTAGACCTCGTGAGCGATCGTGTCAATCCGGTCCCCGGCGACGATACGCTGGACGCGCTCGATGTCCTCCCCACCGCCCGATGTGGGGTTCTGGTTGGGGTAGTCGTTGAGGTCCTTGTGTTGAGTGAAGGTGACCTCGACCGTCGCCCGCACCGGCGTGCCGTCGATCTTGAAGAGCGTGAACTTCTGCGTCATATTGGTGATAACGGCGACGAAGCGGAAGATGCCCCATTCGAACGCGACCTCCGGCGGCGGGGTCTTCCGGTTCCGGTTGCCCGTACGACGGGTCTTCGACTCCATAAGTTTCCAAAGCTGGTTTGTGGTGAGGCTGACGTCCTCGTCCCTTTCGTAGGTGTCGAAGACAAGGCTGAGCTTCAGTGTCTGAGGACCCGATTTTTCGAACTCGAAGCTGGGGACGTCCGAGCGGTTCTGCCGCTCCTCGCGGTAGGTGTTGGTCTTGGTGACCGTGTACTCGTAGGGGTTGAACATACAGCCGACAGAGATGCCGCCGGACTTTTCCTCTCCCGATTCATCAACCTCGTAGATTCGGGCCGCCTGCAGGCTGCTGCGTGTGTTCGGCATTTAGGACTCCTATCCCTCTTCCATTGGCTAAGCTCAGCGACGGCGAAGCCGCTCCGCCTCGATCGCCAACCGCCGTTTCAAGTCTGCGTAGACGCGTCGAGCTAACTCCTCCAGGTCAAGCCCGGAGAGGCCGTCGACGTCCTCCGCTTCGTCAGATGATAGCGCGTGGTCCGTGGACCCGCGCGCCGTAGCTTCGGCCTGTGAGGCCCAGACGCCGAGTCCGGGGGCCGCGACACGTTGAACGACCGCCCCTGTGTCCGGCGTAGGACGCGGTGAAGGGCGCGGAGCAATGGGCTCGGCCTTGCCCACCGTCTCTGCCTGCAATGACGCTGTCGCCGGTAGCTGCTCCAGTGTAGCGGGCTCGCGCCGCCCGGCTGACTCTCGTGACGTGTCCGGGCGCCGCGCTGCGGGGTGGCCCTCCGGCACCGGCTCTTCGATGAGGTCCCATAGATCGGCGGGCAGCGGGCCGATCTCGGTCCTGACCGCCGCCGGCTCGACCTCGGTCTCGGGCTCGCCCAAAGGGCGCATCGTCTTAGCTATGCCGGGCTCCTCCACTTCCGCTCGCTGAGCTGGCGACCGCGTGGGCGGTCGCGGTCGCCCCGGTGGGAGGGTCTCTATGGAGGACTGGGTCGGCCTCCCCGCGGCGACCCGATCCAATACCTGGGCGACGGACGCTGCGGTTGCCGAGGGGCTCTGACGCTCCTCTGGTCTTGCAGTCGGCTCTGCTCTCGGCTTTGCTTTTTCCGACAGTCTCTCTGGCGGCGTGATGCGCGGTCCGGGGACCCGTTCTACCTGCCACACGGCCTCCAGCGGCGGGCGATCGGACGCCGGCTCACTGGCGACGCGCTCGGCGGCGCGGGCGTCCTCCTGGTCCCCTGTGATGGCGTCGACTTCGGGCGGCGCTGCGATCCTGCCCGGCAGCTCGACCCCTGGGCGCTCCTGGTCCGCGCCGAGGTCCTGAGGCGCTG
>CAZPJP010000246.1:0-4332 GCA_964586915.1 uncultured Anaerolineales bacterium | reverse complement strand
TCGAACTCGGTGTTGTGGTCGGTGTGGACGGTCCAGCTGTCGATCACGTAGGAGCCGTCGTCGTTGACGGCCTCGACCATACCGCTGAACTCGACCTCATCGTAGTCGTCGTCGAAGTCGTCGTCCTCATCGACCTCGATCTCGGTGGCGAGGAGGGTGCCGCCGGGCTGGCGGTAGGCCTCGACGTAGACCCTCATGTCGACCATGACCGCATCCCTGTGGGGGTCGAACTCGGTGTTGTGGTCGGTGTGGACGGTCCAGCTGTCGATCACGTAGGAGCCGTCGTCGTTGACGGCCTCGACCATACCGCTGAACTCGACCTCATCGTAGTCGTCGTCGTCCCACTCGCGAGCGCCTTCCTTGCAATCATCGATCAAGACGGTGCCGCCGCGATACGTCAGCGTGCAGGCCTCCAGCTCGAAGTCGTCATCGAGTTCGCCCGTCACCGTGATGTGCTGACCGTCCACATCGAGCGACGCCAACTCGTCGTCATCCACCTCAATCAGGATCTGTCCCGTCCCGTCGTTAAGTAGGAACTTATCATCGCCCAGCGCGGTGACGATACCCGATAGGGTGAAGACCTGATCCTCATACTGGTCCGCATTCTGCACCACCTCGGCGACCGTCACCGGGGGCGGCGCCTCACCGGCTGCCGCATTGACCGTCACCTTCAGGCGTTGCTCCGACGCCGTGGACGTCACACCCTCGGGCGCGGGCAACGAACTCCGCTCGCTGGTGCCCTTCTCCTTGCCGGTCTCCGCGGCCTGCGGATCGGTCGCCGCCGCCGTACGATCGGCGTCCTCCTCCATCGCGCCGCGTGCCACTAACGCATCGGCGGATGAGGCCAGGGCCGGGCCGTAGTTGGTCATCAGCTCAATCCCGAAATAGAGGAGCCCCGTGCTGATCAGCGTCGCTGCCAACAGAAGTGCCACAATTCGCTTAACCATCGTCTTCGCTATCCTTTCTCTGCTTGTGCTCGTGCAGAGTGCTTATCTGTGTCTGCCTGTAGGATAGCGCTCCAAACTGAACGTGGCCTGTACGCTTCCTGAATTTCCGCTGAATACGGCCTAAGCGATGGCCGTCCCCGGGCGAGCGCCGTCTGATCACGCGTCCGACGTGTGCCGCCGGAAGTAGAGACGGAACTGCGTGCCTTCCCCGGGCTCGCTGTCGACCTCAATCTTGCCCTTGTGCGCCCGCACGATCGCTTGCACGATCGCGAGTCCCAGCCCCGTGCCCCGCTGGCGGCGGTCGCGCGACGCATCGCCGCGGTAGAAACGCTCGAAGATCCGCGGCACCTGCTCCGCGGGGATGCCGCGGCCCTCGTCCGCGATCACAAAGCCGACGTAGGCGTCCCGTGCCTCAACTCTGAGCGTGACCCTCTTGCCCGCCGGGGTGTGGGCGATCGCATTCTCGACGACGTTGTTCAGCGCTTCGCGGACCAGCTCGCGATCGGCCCACATCGTTGGGATCTCCGCCTTGGGCCAGACCAGCTCCACCTCCTGGCCCTTCGCCAGGAGCAGCGAGCGCTCGTAGACCTCCTCCAGCAGGGGGTAAGGGGCGACCTCCTCGGGGTGCAGGTTGGACGCGACGGTGGTGTCGGGTTGATCGAGACGCGCCAGCAGGAGCAGGGACTCGACCAGGCGCGTCATCGTATCGACCTCTTGCCGCAGCATGGCGAGGATCCCCCTGAATTGCTGCGTGTTCTCCTCATCGGCTGTCTGCTCCAGCAGGTCGACGCTGTTGCGGAAGACCGTCAGCGGGGACCGCAGCTCGTGCGAGGCATCGGCGGCAAACCGCCGCATACTCTCGGCCCGCTGGGCCCGGGCGCGCAGGTCGTCGGCGATGCGGTCGAGCATGGTGTTGTACGCGACGGCGAGCTCACCCAGCTCCTCGACCTCGGGCACCGGCGCGCGGGACTCGAGATCGCCCTGGCGGACGCGCTTCACCGCATCCAGTAGGTCCTTCAAGGGGCGTGTGACGGTGCCCGACAGGGGCACGGCAGCCAGCACCGAAAGGCCGATGGCCGCGGTCACCATCAACATCAGCCACCGGCGCAGCGCGCCGAGCTGATCCTCGATGCCTTCCAGAGACAGGCTGCCCTCGACGCTGCCCAGGACCGTGCCTTCGGGATCGACCACCGACGTCACGTAGACCAGGCGCGAGGTGCCGTCGTGCTCGATCAGCTGCAGGCGACCCTCGCCGGCGTCGCGCACGGCCTGATGCGTCTCGGCGCTGAGCCACGGCCCCGTCCCGAGCGAGGGGGGCACGGGCGCGCCGTTGGCGTCCTGGATAAAGAGGTCGGCGCCCAAGACCCGCATCGGCTCTCCAAGCGTGACGGCGAGGACGGTGAGGTCGGCGTCGCCGGCGTGTTGGGCGACCCCAGCCTGCACGACCTCCACCAGCCGGTTCTCCGCCTCGTTGACCAGGTACGCCTGCTGGAGCCGGTAGACTACTAGGCCTACGGCGATCAGCAGGGGCATCATGCCGCCGACGAACAGCAACATGATCAACGCCCGAAACGAGAGCTGTCGCCTCATTCTGCGGCCTCGCGCAGTGCGTAGCCGGCGCCCCGGATCGTCTGGATCAGCGAGGGCGGTCCCATCTTCTGTCGGAGCGATCGCACATACTGCTCGACGATGTTGACGTCGCCCTGGAAGTCGTAACCCCAGACGTCCTCCAGGATCTGCTCCTTTGACAGAACCTGGCGCGCGTGGCGCAGGAAGTAGGTCAGCAACCGGAACTCGGTGTCGGTCAGGGTCATCAGGCGGCGGCCGCGGTAGACCTCGCGGGTCTTCGGGTCGAGCGTGAGATCGCCGAAGGAGAGCGTCGTCTCCTGCGGATGCCGCCGTCGCAGGCGGGCGTGCACCCGCGCCACGAGCTCCTCCATATGGAACGGTTTGACGATGTAGTCATCCGCGCCGGTCTCCAGCCCGACCACGCGGTCCTCGACCGCCTCCTTCGCAGTGAGCATGATGATGGGGACGTCCGACTGCGCACGGATCATGCGGCACAGCGTGATCCCGTCCACACCGGGGAGCAGCCAGTCGAGGATGACCAGCTCGGGCTTGTGCGTCTCCCACAATCGCAGGCCCTCGTGACCATCGCTCGCGGAGAGCACCGTGTAGCCCTCGTACTGCAAGCCGAGGGAGACCAGCGACTCCATCGCCGGGTCGTCCTCGACGACCAGAATCGTGAGCTCGCCGTCTTCGTGGTTCATCGCGTTCCTCTGTTCGCTGTCGCGATCCGCTTTTCGACCATCTCTCCTCCTATGCTCGAGGCTATGCGGGTCTGCCTACATCATAGCGGACAATGCACCGAAAGGCCATTGACGTCAGCGGTCGTCCAGTCCGCCGCTTGCACGCCCACGCGCCACGGTTATACTCAGGGCATTCTAACCTAAGAAGGCGCCATGAAGATCGAACCCAATCTCGACCCATCCGCCCTCAAGAGCGTGCTTCAGGACGCGTATGGCATCGAACCCGCCGCGGGTGAAGATCCCGCGGCTTTCGCCTTTGTGTCCACCGGATGGATCTCCGCCTGCTATGCGGTCCGCACACGGAGCGGTCGCTATTTCCTCAAGCTCCAGCCGCTGACTGGGCCACAGGCCACCGCGGCCAGCTCGCCCGACTTCTATTTGCCGCTCGCCCGCCAGCTCCACGATACCGGCATCCTGCCGCACGTCACCTACCCGATCCCCGCCGTCGATGGACGGCTCTGGACGACCTGGGAGAGCTGGCGCGTCATCCTCCAGACCTACGTCGACGGCGAGGTCGTCGGCCACGGTGGCATGACCCCGGCGGTCATCGCCGAGCTCGGCGGGCTCGTGGGGCGCCTTCACCGCGTCGCGTCGCGGCTGGACCTGCCCGTCGTTTTTCGCGAGTCCTTCGACATCGTCTTCGAGGAGGAGTTGGTCGTCGCTCTCGAAGCCCTCGCCGACCTGGGTCCCGACGCCACGCCCGTCCAGCAGCGCCTGCGCGACCTCCTCGTCTCCCGCCGCGACGAGATCCTCGGCTATTTGCACACGCTCCAAGCCCTCAGGTTCTCGGAGGTGGAGCGGGGCGCAGACGAAGTCTCCGGGTTCTCCCCCCTATGGGGGGAGCTAGAGGGGGGTGCGCGCGACCGAACCGAGGCTGGTAGCGAAGACCCCCCTTGTATTCCCCCCAGAGGGGGGAAAGGTTGGCTAGAGGGGGGCGTGCGTGGCCAAGCCGAGCGTGCGGGCGAAGTCTCCGGGTTCTCCCCCCTATGGGGGGAGTTAGAGGGGGGTGCGCGCGATCGAGCGGAGGCGTGCAGCGAAGACCCCCCATGTATTACCCCCACAGGGGGGAAAAACCG
>CAZPJP010000245.1:0-4344 GCA_964586915.1 uncultured Anaerolineales bacterium | reverse complement strand
TGTTTTATTATGCTGTAATATTGTCCTGAAGTCGTATTTTATCGTCATACCAGGAATGTAATATTAAATGTAGTTGAAAGGCTGTAAGGGGTTGGTTGGGGTCTTTGTTTTTGCCTGTGATTTCTTCCTGTCCCGGCAAAGTTTTGAATTATATTCACAGTAACATTAATCAATATTTAAAATACGGATATAGCCTGATCCCGGTTGACCACGAAAAAAGACCCTGCATTTGCTGGGCTGGAAGAGACATCAATACAGAAGAGTGACAATTACAAGAGCCGAGCCATCATAGAAGTATTATTGCTAAATTAAAGCCACAGCAAATCATTGACTATCAAAAATTGATAAAAAAGAGACCAAATTAACTTGACATTGTATTTTAATTTTTATAAGATGATAAAAGATGGTATTGTTATGGGAATAAGACAAGATTGGAAATTGAAAATAAAATATTTTGTAGAGCGTTCCGGGTTATCGGGTAAATCCGGACCAGAAAGTACGATAAAATCAAATCTGGTAAAACAACGCCATTTAAAGGAGGATAAATGAAGATTATTTTCTTTTGAATGGCGTTTTTTTATAGGTTTCTATAGGCAAGATTTAAGACTATAATATAATAAATTGAAAAAGATCCCGATTTTGGGGAAGGGGATCTTTTTCAAAAGCCGTTATTCATTTTACCCCTATTAGTAGGGAACCTCCATTGGTATCTCCTATGTGGGGTCTAAGCTTTTTTATTGTAGCAAAGAATTGCAAAGTTGACAAGTGGTCAAGTTGTCACGTTGTCAAAGATAAAAAGATAGAAAGGAGAATAATTAAATGGAAAAATTAGCAGAGTTACAAACAAAAGACAATGTAAAGCTCGTTTTATCAAAAGGTGAATATCGGGGATCGGAAAGGATAGATATTCGGCAATACTATCTCAAAGATGGGGAGTATATAGCAACCAAAAAAGGAATCAATTTTAATGCTGAATGGATTGATGATTTTTTAAAGATGGTAGATAAATTACGATAGCTATCGTACTAAGGCCAGGCTCTGGGGGATTTACTCCCTATCGCTTTCGGGGCCTGGTGTAGATAGGGAGATGAAAAACATAAACATTCATTACAGATTGCCACTAATGCTGATAACAAAACATAAATGGGCTGAACTGAACAAACCGGCAAGGGCAATATTGCCGGTTATCGGGACATTTATCAACAGAGAAGGCGAAACTTTTGCAAGTCTCTTTGGTAAATCCAAAACCATTATGAAATATGCCGGTTATAAGAAGAGAAATTCCATTGTATCGGGATTAAAAAGCCTTATCAGAGCAGGAATTATTATCAAAACAAAGCAGCCGGCCTATAAAACTCATATATTAAAACTAACAGACCTTGCTCGGTGGAAACCTGGCAGAACATACTTCCCTATCGATAAAGAGGCAATGGTTTTGAATTACAGGTGGGCGGAATTAAGCTCAATTGAGAAATCTCTCTATATAGTTCTGGGGTTAAAATCAACGATTAATGATCCAGATAAACCAGAGAATTGTTACGGCATAGGCACAGCAAGACCAGTTATGAAATACTGCAAATGGGCTGGTATAAATAAACCAAGTTTTTATAAAGCTTATAATGGTTTAGTTGATAAGAAATTAATTTCTGTTTCTGAATTTTCAGATGATGATCTATTAAATTATACAACAAACACCCCAGGAATTACTATTAATACCATTATTCGAACCACAAAATCGTTTGCTTCCTACAGGTTAATGCTGGATTACGAAGATGGTGAACTTTATGGAGATGTAGAGGATTTTATTTATGACATGGAACCAAGATATAATTTTGATGTAAACAAAAAAGTGAGAAATATTACCAATTGGTTGATCAAAAATAAAAACTCAATAGGTAAAATAACTGACTTACCCGGATTTATTATTCATTGCCTTGACCGGCATAGCAAAGAACAATATTTCAAAAGCCATACCAAAAAAGATAACTATGGAAAAAACAATTTCGTAGATCAAATTACAAATATGTTATTAGGAAGATGGGAGCAAAATTGGGAAAAGTAAAGTTTTACAAAATCAATAAATAAGCAAAAAATCTTTAGTTGATAAAGACAAGAAAGGGCTTGACTAGCTGAGAACAACTCAAAAATGAGCGTTCAAAACGGTTACCCATCAGAGTTCAAACTGGTTACCCATGACCGTTCAAAATAGTTACCCAAAGTATTAGTTCTCTTTAAGTAATAGTTAAATTAAGCAATAGGTTTTTCTAGCCGAAAAACTTCCTGTTAATATCTCTAAAACTTAAATTCAGGAAAAGAGAAAAGACAAATACAAAATACAGGTTAGTAACGGAGCGGGTTATAAATGCAAGGCAACATTTCAAGAAGGGAAAGGAGTATTTAGATAGAGAAATACACTCCAAAAGATTTGAGTGTATTTAATGATAAGTCTATCAGTATTGATGTTGTCATAAACAATATCTTAAACAGAAATCAAAGGTGGTGATACGAATGAGCGCTAAAGTAGATCAAGCAGAAAAGGAAAAAAGAGTATATGAAATAAGCTTGATGTTAAGAAGAAAATCAAGACCTTTTATATTGGGATATATTAGAGAAAATTGGCATCTTAAAACTGCGCAAGCTGATAATTATATTAGGATGGCCCGGAAGGAGTGGCGAAGATATTTCGAGAAATTGCAGGGGGATGGCCTCAGCTACCATATGGCCCAGTTAAGGGATCTCAAGGACAAGGCCCACCAGCAGAAGGACCTGAGACTGGTATTGGACATAATCAAAGAGGAGGCCAAACTACTAGACTTATACCCGGCTGAAAAACACGACCATGCCTTCCCGGATATCGTGCAGATCAAGGAATATGTCCAGATTGAAAAGCCTGAAGTAATAGAGGAGAAAAATGGCGACACAAACCCTAACGAAACCGAATAGCAAAAAACATGAATTCTTGACAAGAGATATATCCGCTTCGATATGGTAATTATTATGGCGAAGACTGGGAATATTAAAATTCATTTCAAAGACTTGGTCCGGGAATACCGCCAGGGGGAGAGGTATTGACATTGAAGTACAAAAAAATAGTTATGGATCTAAAGAGTAAATTATTCCTGTATCTGAAAAGGCAACCGGCTAATGGGAAGCGAACTTTTTTACCCTCTCTTTTTTGCCTGAATAAAAAAGTTTAGTGCTTCTGATGATGGTAAGAGCCGGTTGCCCTAATAAAATAATACCCCATCATGTCAAAATAAGGAAGGGAAGATTGATTCAGTAAACGAAACAAAGAAGACAATCAGGGAACAGAAATTCATAGAATCCTATATCGAAAACGGCGGCAATGCCACCTGGGCCTATCTGTCCATTAACCCGAAATGCAAGGAGGCCTCAGCCCGGGAACTGGGACATCGCATGTTGACAAAAGTTGATATTCAAGTAAGGAAGATACTGGACCAGATCGGCATCAATGATGTTTATTTAGTCAACAAATTCAAAGAGGGCCTGGAAAGTGATAACCTCTCTATCCGGGTCAGGTACTTGGATATGATATTGAAACTCAAAGATATGTATCCGGCCCATAGGAACAAGGTGGAGCTTACCGGCAAAGACGGAGAACCCATCGGGAGAACCATTGTCCTATTGGAAAAAGTGTATGAAGATTGTCCCTTAAAATCAACTGAAAGATGCCCGGTTAAGGAAAAGGTAAAATTGGCTGAAGCAGAGAGAAGAGAGAGGATAATCAATCATCCGGATACAGAATGGAAATCTACCTAAAACGAAGGGAGAACCATGACCAGAGGAAAATATATCAGAACTTATAAGTGGAAAGAGAAAGCAGCCAAGCGAAATACCGGTAAAAATAACCCGGCCTACAAGCATGGATCATACGCCAAAGAAACCATGGACCGTAAAATCCAGGCCATGCTAGAGGCCAAACAGAAGATTGCCAGAGAAACCTATCAGAATAGAGAATGGTTATTTCAAAAATACTGTCTTGAGGAAACTCCCATTTCTCAAATAGCAAAAGACTGCAAGGTAGAATATGAAACGATATGGACCTCATTAAGGCAATAAGGCATACCCAGGACAAGCATGGTAGGGCGTCAATATTGGCATGAATGGGTAGAAAAAGCCAGGCAGGATAAGGCTTTCAACCCTCAAAGCTATAATAAATTCCATAGCTAACGCCGGAGAAAATTCCAGAGTCATTTTCTATTAATCAATACCTCTCTTAGGTTATGATAGATACTTAAGGGAGGTAAATAACAATGATTGGAGTTGCTATGTACACAACCATTAAGACACTATGGAAAAAACACAAAAACAAATCGCTGATTG
>CAZPJP010000244.1:0-4395 GCA_964586915.1 uncultured Anaerolineales bacterium | reverse complement strand
CCTCACAGCCGCGCCTACCAACCCCGCGTCGTCTGCGAGACGGAGCCGGAGATCGGGATGCTCCGCGACTGGATCGCCGAGGGCACGCTGCCAGCGTGGGTGGCCGATGTGCTGGATCACCGTCCGGACCACTTCCAGGTGGTCGAGACGGCCCTTCCTGAGCGGGACCTCGGGCTGACCACGTACCAGAGCCCCGAATTCGACCTGGGCGTCTCCGTGAAGGAGGCAGGGGGACAGTCTGACGTGATGATCGCTCACTACGTCCGGCCCGACTCGGCCTGTCCGGGCGTCCTCTACACCCGCTACCTGACCAACGACAAATGGCTCGGCGACTTCTATCACGCGACCGATCGCACCAGCTCCCGCAACCTGATCGAGGAAGGGCGCTTCTACGGCGTGCAACAGGGACCCCGGGCCATCGGCCTCTACACACTGGGACGCGTCGGGACCATCCACAGCGCCAAGGCGACGCTTATCTGGACGCGATGGCGGGAATCGGTGCAGAGGGACGAGATCTGGATCGGATCACATGCGGTGGCAGATCTACCGGTCGACGTGCCCTCCGGTGACGTCGTCGTGATCGGCAGCGGCGATGCGTGGTTCGCGCTTTTGACCCTCACACGAACCGACCTGGGGCGAGATGCACCTGTCCGCCTGGTCGAACGCGGCGGCGACTTGGTGCTGGAGCTCTACAACTACCTCGGCCCCGAGAAAGGGTTCTGGGAATTGGGGTGGCCCGGCGCATTCTACCAGGGCAAACCGCAGTGCGGCGTCTATCTGGAGATCGCGCCCCGTGAGCGATACGCCAATGGCGCCGCGTTCGCAACAACGGTGATGCAAGGCAACCTCACCGACAGGACAGATCCGCCCTTCACCTATGCTGGCGAACGGGAGCGCGTGTGGTATGTGGGGTACGAGCGGGACGGAGAGAGCCTCGGCATCGAGGTCGATCTGATGGCATGGGCGCTCAAGCGGCGCTGGACTCAGGACGGAGACCCGGGCTGGCCGATGCTCGCGTCGTCTATTGCTCAGGAGACACGGACAGGCCACATCAGCCTGAACGGCGCGACCCTCACGTGCGGACCTGAGGCGGCCTGGCTGTACGCATGCCCCGAGACCGGGCGCTACGTCGCCGCCTACCACGGTCTGGAACCGGCACCGCTCCGGCTTACCGTCCCTGACGGCGCGGTTGAGATCGGGCCTGTCCACCACACAGGGCCTGTAAACTCCACAGGGCCTGTAAACTCCACAGGGCCTGCTAACGACACAGGCGCGATGGGCACCGGCACCGTCGTCTGGGACAACGGAGAGGTGACCATCGAGGCGGTTGATCTCCGCGGGACCCCGACGGTGACCGGCGGTCGGTTGCGTAAGTAGGGACCAGATGCCAAAGGGCCGGCTGCCACTGCTTGAGGTCGAGGATCTCAGGACTTACTTCTTCCTCGACGAAGGCACCGTCCACGCGGTCAACGGCGCCACTTTCACCGTACATACCGGCGAGACACTGGGCATCGTTGGCGAGAGCGGATGCGGCAAGTCGGTGATGGCACGCTCGATCCTGCGGATGGTGCCAGCACCTGGCCGTATCGTGAGCGGCACCATCCAGCTCCATCGGGCTGTCGGCCATGCGCGCGAGACCGTCGAGCTGACCGAGCTGGATCCCAGAGGGCTGGAGATGCGCGCCATCCGGGGTCTCGAGATCGCGATGGTCTTCCAGGAACCGATGTCCTCGCTGAGCCCGGTACACAACATCGGTGAGCAGATCGCCGAGGCCATCGTCCTACACCACGATGTCTCAGACGCTGCAGCCCGCGAGCAGGCCATCCAGATGCTGGAAGACGTCGGAATGCCAGAGCCGCAGCGTACGATCGATCGCTACCCCCACGAGCTCAGCGGCGGGATGTGCCAGCGCGCGATGATCGCGATGGCGCTCTCCAGTTACCCCGACCTCCTGATCGCTGACGAACCGACCACGGCGCTGGACGTGACGACGGAAGCTCAGATTCTGCAGTTGATGCGGGATCTCCAGCATAGGTACGGCATGGCGATTATGTTCATCACCCACAACCTGGGTGTGATCGCCCAGATGACCGAGCGCGTCATCGTGATGTATCTGGGCAAGGTGGTCGAAGAGGCTACCGTGGACAATATCTTCCACCGACCCCTGCACCCTTACACTCAAGCGCTGCTGCGCTCGGTCCCCCGGCTGGGTCAGAAGCAGCGCGGACGCCGGTTGGCCTCGATCCGCGGCACCGTGCCCAACGCCTACGCGATCCCTCGCGGTTGTCCCTTCCACCCGCGGTGCGCCCACATCCGTCCCGGCATCTGTGACGAGGTACGGCCCCCGTGGCTGGCCGTAGAGACGGATCATTGGGTGCGGTGTGTTCTTTACAGATAAGAAAAGCCGGGGCCTTGGGGCACCGGGGCGCAGCCGTCCTCGAGCTCAAAGGGTGAGTCCGGCCCCAGGAGCCCCGTCTCGAGGTAGATGGCGTTAGGCAAGCACGCCATCACGTTGAGCTGGACCGGTCCCCCGCCGTGCGAGGCGTAGGAACGGCGGAAGGCGGCGGCCATCGTGCCGACCTGGAGCATGGCCGTGGGGCCACCCGCCCGGCGGAGATCGGGCTGTACAATGTCCACGGCCTCGCGTCTTAGAAAGCGGGCGAAGTCGGCGCGGGTATAGAGGTTCTCGCCCGTCGCGATCGGGATGTCGAGCGCCTGCACCAGCGCCGCATAGCCGTCGATGTCGTCGGCCGGGATCGGCTCCTCCCACCAGAAACAGCCCAGATCCTGGAACGCACGCCCGCGACGCATCGCCTCTGCGGTCGACAGCGATTGGTTCGCGTCGACCATAAGATCAACCTCGTCCCCGATCACGGCGCGCACAACCTTGATGCGTGCGACGTCCTTCTTGAGCGTCGGCGCCCCTACCTTCATCTTCACCCCGCGGAAGCCCTGGTCGACGGCCTGCGCGCAGATATCTTGGAGTTGGCCCGCGCTGTAGTTGAGCCACCCCACCATAGCATAGGCCGGGATCCGCGTCCGTGCCCCGCCCCAGAGCTGCCAGCAGGGCACGTCGAGGGCCTTGCCCTGACAGTCCCAAAGGGCGGTGTCGATCGCGGCGATGCCGAAGGTCGCCAGCCCGCCAGTGCCATGATATTCCGTCTCCCGGATCATCGCCTCGTGGGTTGCGCGCACGTAGGCAGGGTCGGTGCCGACGACCAGGGGCTCCAGCTCGTGCTCAATGAGGGCAGCCAGTGCATCCGGGCCGCCGGCGATGCGTCCAAACCCCACCTCGCCGATGCCTGTCACGGCAACGCCATGCACTTGGGCATCGGTGTGGAGCGTGACCCGCACCGAGCCGGCGCCAGGGAGCGCCTGCAGCGCATCTCGAATCGGGTCAGGGGCAAGGGAACGGCGATGAACAGCGATTTCTAGGCGCGTGACTTTCACAGGTAACCTCCTTGGGCTAATACACCCTGCATTGTAGCCTGACTCCGCGTAATAGCTCAACCGGCCTGGGGAGGGTTGCTCCTCAGGCCGGTTGAACTTCTTCTACGGTATCGTTTTAGCGAACACAGTATCGCTTCAGCGAACACGGTAACGCGCTAGCGGATCTCGTAGACGATCTGGACGGTGACCGAGACCGAGAAGGAACCGGGGTCCACGTTGGGCGCAGCGGCCTCAGTCATCACAGCGTCGCCACCGATACCACGATCGGCGAAGACCGGGTGATTTCCCCCACCCTCGGTGACCACAATCGGGCGGCCGAGGGAAACGCCAAGCTGCTCGGCGATGTGCTCGGCGCTGGCTGCAGCGTCGGCAAGCGCAGCTTCGCGAGCCTGCTCGACGAGGGCCGCAGGCTCCTCGACGGTGAACTCCACGCCCGAGATCGCGTTTGCACCCGCGTTCACGATGTCGGCCAACAGCCCGCCGACCGCGGAGACCTGGTCTGTGGCGACCTGGACCTGGTGAGAGAGATGGTAGACAATCTCACCGGTGGGGCGTCCCGTCTCTGGATCGTGAACATTCTCAATCCAGAGATTGTAGCTTTGGGTCCGCGTCTCGTCCTCGAGGATCCCGAACGCCTGAGCGACCGCCATCGCAGCGTCCATTTTCTCGGCTGCTTCGGAGACCAGTTCGTCAGGATTCTGTCCCTGAAGGTCGATGCCGAAGCCCACCCGTGCCATCTCTGGCTCAGCACTCGCCATACCCGTGCCGGAGACGACCACGCCTTCGGCATACTGTCCATTTGCAATCGCAACACCACCACCGCGCAACAACGCTGCCTCTCCCGAAGCAAGGGAGGGCGCGGGCGTCAGCGAGCTGCACGCGCCAAGCACGGCCATCAACACCAATCCGGTTAGGGCCACCAGGGGCCAACGTAGTGTCCTCATC
>CAZPJP010000243.1:0-4504 GCA_964586915.1 uncultured Anaerolineales bacterium | reverse complement strand
TCCGCCATCGCGTAAAGCGCTTCCGGCGTGTAGAACAACGATGTGTCCGGCGACGGGGCATCGGCCGTCTCCGCCCTGGCCTGGGCAGCCTGGCTTGGCAGCACCGTCGCGGTGAACACGACAAACACGCTGAGCGTTGCGAGCGTGACCCAGCCTGTGGAGAGGGTGTGTAGCCACTGCGAGAGTTTACATAATACGTCCATCGCTTCTCAATCCACACTGTTGCGCGCGGTCCACGGCGACACGCTGACGCTGGTTACCCGCTCATCGGCGATCAGCCGGTGCAGGAGATCGCGGTGGATCTCCTGATGTCCTTGGGCTTCCAGCACCCAGCTAGCTCCGTCGCCCTCTTTGGCGTGTTCCCTGATGCGGGTGTCAAGCCCCGCGTCTTGAAAGATCTCCTCGATGGTGCGCCGTGCCACGTCGGTCTGCTTGACGCTGATCTCGTATCGGCGTACATCGCGTTCCCGTTCCATGCGATTCTCAAAGAGGGGAACGATCCATAGGATCACCATCGCCAGGGCAACGGCCCCACCTGATACGGCATAATCCGCGCTGCCGATGCCCATCCCCACTGCCGCCGCGAGCCAGATGGTCGCTGCGGTGGTCAGCCCCGTGACCTGCCCCTTGCCACGCAGAATCGCGCCGGCGCCGAGAAAGCCGACGCCGCTGACAATGCTGGATGCGATGCGCGCGGGGTCCCCGTCCCCGTTCTGCCCGATCTCCAACGATAGGATCGTGAAGACCGTGGCGCCCAGGCTGATGAATATGATCGTCCGTAACCCCGCGGTCTTGCCGCGGTACTCACGCTCGAAGCCGATCAGCCCACCTGCCAGGATCGACAGGAGCAGCTTGGGCAAGATGTGCCCCAACGTCATAGTTCCACACCTCCGTCGCTGGTCTCAGCGCTAATGCTCACTTAAGCTGATATTTGAGGTTCGTAGTAACGACTTCAGTCGTTCCGGTGCCTCAGGGGGCGCGCCTCAAAGGGCGGTGGCAGAACCGATGACGCCCACCGTGTGGGGCGGTTACTACTAACCAACTTAACTGACCGCTAGGGCCCCGGCTGCGCCATAATCCTTGCGACGGGCCGCAACTCCAGCCAGTGCTGCATCTTAGGACGTTGAAACTCTTCGTCCACCAGGCGATGCAGATCCTCAAGGTCGTTGAACTGCACCCGGCCTCCCTGCAGGCCCATAAAGGCCGCGCCTGGCGCCGGCTTGCCGGCCTCCTCTGTCAGCCATTCGACGCAGCGAGCGGCCAACCGCGTGGCCTGAATGCGATCGAACGGCGTGGGATCGCCGCCCAGCTGCAGGTGCCCCAGGACGTTCTGGCGCACGTCGAAGAGGTCGCGCCCCTCTTCACCGAAGAGGGAACAGATGAAATTGGTGGTGTAGGCCGCGTTGGCGTTCTCGTTGCGGATGACGAGGCCCAGTCGCTTGCCCTTACGGAAGCCTTCTTTCAGAAGCGCGAGGTCCGCCTGGAGATCTGCCAGCGTGATCCCCTCCTCGTGGATGTAGACCCGCTCGGCGCCGGTGCCCATACCACTCATCAAGGCGAGGTAGCCACACCAGCGCCCCATGACCTCCACCACGTAACAGCGCCGTGAGGCAACGGCGTATTGCTTGATCTTGTCCACTGCCTCCACGATGTTGTTCAGGGCGGTATCGGAGCCGATGCTTAGCTCAGAGCCGGGGAGGTTGTTGTCGATGGCAGCGGGCAGGCAGATGATGGGGATGTTGAACGCGGGGTAGTTCTCGCGCTCCTTGTACAACTGGTAGGCGGTCTCGTACCCGGCCCAGCCGCCGATCATCAGGAGACCCTGCACCTCGTTTTCCTCGAGGGTGCGCGCGACGGGGTACAGATGCGCCTTGCTGGGCACGTCACGGTTGGTGCCCAACTCTGAGCCGCCCCGCGTGGCCCAGCCGGCGACGCTCATCCAGTCCATCTCGTGAATCTCGCCGTCGATCAAGCCCTCAACACCATTCCTGCCCCCCAGCATAATATGGCCCCTATCGGTGCCCAGTCTGACCGCTGCTCGGACCGCGGTGTTCATGCCGGCGGCTGGCGCGCCGCAGTTGAGCACCGCCAACCGCAGCCGTTCCTGGCCGGGCTCTGGCGCGTGGGGCATGGCCCGCATCAGCGTGCGCGCGGTGCGGTACGACTCGCGGAAGCTCCCGCCGCGCATCTCCATCGCCTGATCGTAGTCGCGGGCGGCGATCGCGTCGGCGATGGCATGGGTGCGCTCGACACACGCCATCAAAGGCGCGCGGGCGACGCGGTTCTCGCGCAGCCCGATGAGCTGCGGCTCGCTATCAGCGGACGCCGACAAAATCTCCTCGACGGCCGCGTGGCCCAACAGCGTGGTGTGCCAGCGGTCGAAGGCGCTGGGTGCGCCGCCCCGCTGGACGTGTCCCAGGATAGTGATGCGCGTCTCCTCGCCCAGGCCCTCTTCCACCACAGCCTTGACGTGATCGGTGGTGATCGGGTTCCCGTCCCGATCCCTAGCGCCCTCGGCCACGATCACGACGCTGTCACGGTTACCGGCCTGGCGCCCGGCCTTCAAGACCTCCACCATGCTCGCTTCCCAATCCTCCACGTCGGGTGGGCTCTCGGGGATCAGGACCCAATCGGCGCCCGTGGCAATGGCGCCCATCAGCGCCAGGTAGCCGCAGTTCCGCCCCATCACCTCGACGACGAACGCCCGCTGGTGGCTGGCGGCCGTGCTTCTGATGGCATCGATGGCTTCGGTGATGCGGTGTAACGCTGTATCGGCCCCAATCGTCATATCGGTCCCGGCCATATCGTTGTCGATGGAGCCCACCAGTCCGACAACGGCCAGCTCTGCGCACGCCTGGGCCATCTCAGCGCTGATCTCGTCCTGTTTGACCAACTCAGCCAGCAGCTCCGGCCATTCCTGGCGGAAGACGTTCGCGCCGGTCAGGCTGCCATCTCCCCCCACCACGACCAGGCCGGAGATCCCGTGCGTCACCAGGTTGTAGGCCGCCTGGCGCCGCCCCTCCCGCTCGCGGAAGCGGGCGCAGCGCGCCGAGCCGATGACGGTCCCGCCCCGCTGCAAGATCCCCCCGACCGAGTCCCAGTTCATCTTCCGGATGTGATCGCCACCGTCGACCATGCCGCGGTACCCTTCATAGATCGCGTACACGTCCACGCCACGCTGCAGAGCCGTGCGGACGACGGCCCGGACGGCTGCGTTCATGCCCGGTGCGTCACCGCCACTGGTTAGGACTGCTAAACTCTTAACTTGGTTTTCCGCCATTTTGTTCCTGCTCCTCGTTGATACCGGGGCGTGCCGACGCTCCCGTTACCGTACTCCGTGTCTGTGTTGACCGCGCACGCATAGAACATGATCCACTGGATGAGCTGTTGACGATGTTAGGGACCTTACGGACTAGGCCGGTCCGTCTTGCTGCCGCCGTGGAGCCGTTGCTGACCTGCACGCACCCGACTCCATTATACGCACCGCCCCTTCGTTAAGCAACCTGCAAGCCACGCCCCGCCCACTTTGATCTCCTGCCTTCCTGATGGTAGAATCCCCCCGCTGACAGCCGCCGATCGACGCAGCAGGCGGCTTGGCCTTGACGACACTCAACCTCCCTTCACCAAGAAAGGACAGGGAATTATGATCTTCTCTCTGCGTTGTGCGTGCCTAACGAGTATGCTGGCCCTGCTGCTATCGGGATGCGCGCTCCTGCCCGACCTAGCGACCCTCCTCCGGGAGGCGGAGGATGTCCTGCCCCTCGCGCCCATCGGCGGTATCCCGATTCAGGTCGTAGCCGACGTGGAGTTCGACCATCGAGAGACGATCGAGGGTGCCGAACTCGTGTCAAGCACCGGCGCGTGGACGCACACACAGGAGGGCCGCCTGTTAAGTACCCTGGGGTGGCAGCCGCACCGCGACCAAATCGACGAGGCCCACGGTGGTGGTCGCATCCACTGCTACTATGACTGGGGACAAGAGGATCCTTCGGTGCCACACTGGACGGTACAATGGTCCAGCGAACTCTCCTTCGACGACCCGGGGCGGGGGAGCGCCATGCCCTTGATCGAGATCGCCACCTATGGCGACGAGGCGCTCGTCCTCTATGCGCCGCCCAGGGAGTTCACCTACTGGCACCCCGGGAGCCCCGATGACTGTCAGAACCCCGATCCGGTCGAGGCACACCAGGCGACTGGCGATCTGCCGTTCTTTTTGGATGACATCGATGTGGAGCGCCCCCCGGACGCGGAGACCTCCACCCACACGGCGATCCAGGATGGCCTCGTCCTCCTCCGCATTCCGCTCGACACCCTAAGGGACGGAACGTCGGAGACGAACACCGTGAACGTGGGGGGCAGCGACCAAGGATACTATGGAACAACCGAATGGAGCCTGACCGTCACCCTCACGTTGACCTCCTCCCCCGACGGACTGTGACATACACGGCGGGGCGCACAAGACAGTGCGCCCTACGGACGCGCGACGGACTCGCTAGGGTCGTAG
>CAZPJP010000242.1:0-4576 GCA_964586915.1 uncultured Anaerolineales bacterium | reverse complement strand
CCGGTGGCGATGCTCCTCATCCCGCTGGTTGTCGGGGCAATTGTGCTCAGAATCGCGGGTGTGCGGCTATCCGTCCTGAATTTCCTCGGAGGCTATCTTGTCGTTGTGCTGAACATGCTTTTCTACGTCGCACTTACGGTGATGTTGGGTGCGATCTTCAAGAAGCGTGGCGGTGTGATCGCGATTCCTCTGGGTTTTCTCTTCGGGCAGCAATACCTAGTGGGCGCCTTTCCAGCTCTGGCGATGGTGCTGCCCTGGGGGCTGGCTCTGCCTATCGACGACGCGTTCACGTCGTCCGTCGCGACAGCTGTGATGCTGGGGATGGCTCCACCCACGTGGCTCCCGGCGATCGTTGCCTTCGCGGCGACCGTCATCTTCACGATCGTGGCCGTATGGCGTTTCCGCAAGGTCGAGTTGTGACGTCGATGCGGAACCTGGAGACGTTCTGCGTGATATCGCCAACTTAGGTCAAACTTAACCAACCGAGCCAACCGAATCCTGCTGCAGACCGGCGTCATAAACGCCCGGGACGTAGTAGGATGATAGGTGAACCTGGGGAAGATTGGTCTCCTGCTTCTTCACATCGGAGGGGGTAGCCGATATGGCTCGGACAAAGCGCGTTCGCAGACCCGTTGACCAGCTCCAAGGCATCGGCAATGTCTACATTGAGCAAGCCCATGTCGCTGAGGTGGCCTATGACCTCACGGTCACACAGGAGTTCATCGAGGTGAGGCGGATCTCCCCGCCTCAGGAGATCCAGGGCGCTAGAGCAGTCAAGGGCATGCTATCACCGGTCGGCGCCGGTGTGATCCCGATGCTGAGATCGCCGATGGTCCTGGAACTCGAAGACTCACGCCGACTTGACTTCTATGTAGCCAGACCGGTCTCTGATGCCTCTCAGTACCGGTATGAGATCACGGGCTCCGGCAGGCTGCGGGACTCGTAAGCACTCCTTCATTGCTCCAACGTAACTCTAATGCAGCTCTAATGCTCCTTCAATGTCTGTGCGTTAGCATGTAGCAGACGTTAGCTTATAGCAGGCCTTTGGACGATCGGCCTGTCATGAATGGCGGAGCCGCGGATGTGACTGGCGACAGACAGCGTCGGCAGCCGCCGTGGCTCGTGTTGCGTAGGAGGTAGGACTCATGGATCCAAATCGATATACTGAGAAGACACAACAGGCGCTTATGCGGGCTCAACGCTTGGCGACAGAGCGTGGGAACCCACAGATCGACCCCGAGCACCTGCTGCTGGCATTGCTCGAGCAGTCCGACGGGGTCGTGCCGCGTGTGGTGCTGGAGTTGGGGAGCGATCCGCAGCGACTGCGCCTGGACCTCGAACAGCAGTTGTCCAAGAAGCCGCAAGCGCGCGGTGGTACTGCTCAGGTTGGGCTCTCGCCCGCCCTGAACCGTATCCTGCAGTCAGCCGAGCGTGAGGCGGAAGGGCTACGTGACGAATACGTTAGCACGGAGCATCTGCTTCTGGCTATGGCCGATTCGAGCGCCGGCGAGATTGCGCGGTTCCTGGCTACCCACGGTGTCAACCGCGAGGCGGTGCTTAGGGCGCTGTCGGGTATCCGCGGGTCCCAGCGAGTCACCTCGCAGACCCCGGAGAGCACCTACGATGTCCTGGAGAAGTATGGGCGCAACCTGACGCAGCTCGCGCATCAGCGAAAGCTCGATCCCGTGATCGGTCGTGATGAGGAGATCCGCCGGGTTATGCAGATTCTGTCACGGCGCACCAAGAACAATCCCGTCCTCGTGGGTGAGGCAGGCGTCGGCAAGACCGCCATCGTCGAGGGGTTGGCCCAGCGCATTGTCCGGGGCGACGTGCCGGAGGGGCTGAAGAACAAAGAGATCTTCCAGCTAG
This sequence comes from uncultured Anaerolineales bacterium, assembly GCA_964586915.1. Classification (GTDB taxonomy): domain Bacteria; phylum Chloroflexota; class Anaerolineae; order B4-G1; family SLSP01; genus PWVB01. The sequence continues at coordinate 2,707 of CAZPJP010000242.1, read as the reverse complement.
ATATGGGCGCGTTGATTGCCGGAGCCAAGTATCGCGGCGAGTTCGAGGAGCGGCTCAAGGCCGTCCTGAACGAGATCGCGACCTCGGAGGGAAGGATACTCCTCTTCATTGATGAGTTGCACACGGTCGTCGGTGCAGGGCGCGCGGAAGGCGCGATGGACGCGGGCAATATCCTCAAGCCGATGTTGGCGCGGGGCGAGCTTCACACCATCGGTGCGACCACGCTGGACGAGTACCGTCAATATGTTGAGAAAGATGCGGCGCTGGAGCGCCGCTTCCAGCCCGTCTTCGTGGACGAGCCCGATGTTGCCGATACCATCAGCATCTTGCGCGGCATCAAGGAGCGCTACGACACGCACCACGGCGTGCGCATCCAGGATGCGGCCCTGATCGCGGCAGCCACCCTGGCCGACCGCTATATCACCGGACGAAACATGCCGGACAAGGCCATCGACCTGGTCGACGAGTCCGCGGCGCGGCTGCGCCTGGAGATCGACTCGAAGCCGACAGAGCTGGACGAGATCGATCGGCGCATCATGCAGCTCGAGATCGAGCGGACGGCGCTCAAGCAAGAGAAGGACGAGGCAAGTCTGCGGCGCCTCGAGGAGTTGGAGCAGGAGCTTGCGGACCTCAAGGAACAGAGCCAAGCTCTGACGGCGCAATGGAAACAGGAGAAGGAGAAGATCCAGAGAATCCAGGAGACTCAGAAGGCGATAGAGAAGCTCCAGGAGGAGATCGAGCGTGCTGAGAGCGCGCAGGACTTCAACGAAGCTGCCCGTCTCCGCTACGGCCGCGCTCGCGAGTTGGAGGAAGAACTGCGTGACGCAGAGGCCGGGTTCCGCAAGGTCCAGGGCGACCATCCGCTTCTGAACTACGAGGTGGGCCCTGAGGAGATTGCCCGCGTGGTCTCGGGATGGACCGGCATTCCCGTCTCCCGCTTGATGGAGGGGGAGCGCGCGAAGTTGATGCGGATGGAGAGCGAGATCCACAAGCGGGTCGTGGGACAGGACGAGGCCGTGTCGGCGGTCTCGAACGCCGTCCGGCGGGCGCGCGCCGGTCTGCAGGACCCGAACCGTCCGATCGGCACATTCCTTTTCCTGGGGCCGACGGGGGTGGGGAAGACCGAGTTGGCGCGGGCGCTGGCAGTGTTCCTCTTCGACACTGAGGAGGCGATGGTGCGCATCGATATGAGTGAGTACCAGGAGAAGCACACCGTCTCGCGCTTGGTTGGTGCGCCGCCGGGCTACATCGGTTATGACGAGGGTGGACAGCTCACCGAAGCGGTGCGGCGGCGCCCCTACAGTGTCCTGCTGCTGGACGAGATCGAGAAGGCCCATAGCGAGGTCTTCAACGTCCTGCTCCAGTTGCTGGACGAGGGCCGCATGACCGATGGGCACGGTCGGACGGTGGATTTCACCAATACGATCGTGATTATGACGAGCAACGTCGGCAGCCGCTGGATCAAGCAGATGGGGCCGGAGGAAGCCCGGTCGCAGGTGATGGAGGAGCTCGATCGAACGTTCCGACCGGAATTCCTGAACCGTATCGATGAGGTCATCCTCTTCCGCAGCCTGACACGAGAGGATCTGAAGGCCATTGTCGACATCCAGGTCGGTTATCTGCGCCGCCTGTTGAAGGAGCAGCAGATGGACATCAGACTGACCGAGGCGGCGAAGCGGTTCCTGGCAGACGAGGGCTACGATCCGGTCTACGGCGCTCGGCCGCTCAAGCGAGCCATCCAGCGCGAGCTGCAGGATCCACTCTCGATGGCCGTCTTAGAGGGTCGGTTCGGGGCCGGAGACACGGTCCACATCGATTACGATGAGGACGAAGGGATCTTGACCTTTTCCCGGGCCCCGGAGCCCGTAGGCGTTGCGGCATAAGCTTCTGGCGGCGCCCTGTCGATAGGGCCCAAGGGGAGCAGCAGTTCGCGAGCGGCCCCAACGTAAGCTTACGTTGGGGCCGCTCGGCCTGTTCACTCGGCGCATCCGGGCCGGCATTCAGTCATCGGACTTGCCGGACAAGCGATCAAGAACGTGCTCTATGTCGCTGCGGCCCGGTCATCGGCGTAACCATGCCGCAGCGACCGCACACACGGTCCTGCGAACGGACGGCGAAAGCGAGTGCGTCTATGAAAGGCTAGGTTGTCTCAAGGAGGCGGCGTAATTGCTTGCCGTTCTCGACCGCGTGGGCCTGCCAATCGTTGTTGAAGTAGGCGTAGACGTCGAGGCCCTCGTCTTCCCAGCCGGCGAGCTTTTGAGCCCACTCGGCCAGCGCCTCTTCAGCGTACTCCCCGTGATAGCCTCCCTCAGTGCCGTGGAAGCGCACATAGACGAAGTCTGCCGTGATCTCGGTGGGGGAGGGCGCATCCTCGTGATCGTGAAGGCAGAAGGCACACTTCCCCGTCTCAAGCGCCTCGTAGACCTCGTCGATGTACCAACTACGGTGGCGGAACTCGAAGGCGTATCGCCGGTCCTGGGGCAGTAGGGTGATGAAGCTGCGCAGCCGCTCTACGTTGACGTGCCAATGGGGCGGTAGCTGCACCAGAATTGGCCCCAGTTTCCTGTCGAGGCGGCCGACCCGGTCCAAAAACCGGGCTACCGGCTCTTCGGGTTCGAGCAGATTCTTCCTGTGGGTCACATACCGGTTCATTTTCACGGCGAAGAGGAAGCCCTCGGGCGAGCGCTCGCGCCAGCCATCGACCGAA
>CAZPJP010000241.1:0-4640 GCA_964586915.1 uncultured Anaerolineales bacterium | reverse complement strand
TCAGCCGTCAGAAAATCGACAGGAGTAGGGAGTAGGCAGTAGGGAGTACCCGACGCTACCGCGGATGGTGGGATCCAGTTGCCAAGCGATGCCCTCTATCGGCAGGTGCACCCCACCGTCTACAGCACAGTCGGGTACTCCCTACTGCCTACTCCCTACTCCTGTCGATTTTCTGACGGCTGACAGCTGACGGCTGATAGCTGACAGCTGCGACTGACAGCTCACCTACGCCGGTTCGACGACGATGTGGTGGGCGGGCTGGGCGGTGGTGTGCCAGTAGCGGAGGGTCTGGGCGTCGGCGTCGAGCTCGAAGCGCCCGTCGGAGACGGTGATCCGGCAACCGTCGGGGTACTGATATCTGGGGATGAAGAGCGCCGTCGGCGCGGTGATGGCGTCATCGTGCTCGAAATCGAACTCAAACCGGCGCGATTCGATCTCGAAGGCCATATGCAACGGGTTGCCTGCGATCTTGCGCGCGTAGGGGCGTACGACGGCCTCGAGCGCCCGCCCCCCGTCGTAAAGATCCTGCGCTCCGTGCTCCGGATCGCGGCGTTGATCGCGGCTGAAGATGGAGAAGTCCTCATCATTCCACTGGTCGCCGCGAGCATTGGTGTTGTCGGGTGTGTAGTTCCACAGCGTGTAGCTGAGGAGATTGGCATCCAGCGCCTGCAGTGAGGCGTCCATCGCCGCCACCTGGGCCGAGAAGTCGCCGGTGCGGTAGGCACGTCGCTTCCGCAAGTCAAACGGGATCCCGACCTCGCCGATCAGCGTGGGCACGTGGTTCATATGCTCGCGGGCAGCCCGCTTTACCCGCGCCAGCTGCCGCCTGAAGGCTCGCCGCACCCGCCGGCGCCCGATCACCGGGCGCCGAGTGTAGGTGTCCACGGTTACCCAGGGGCGGTAACGCTTCGTGAAGAGGGTGAAGTAGTCGTACCAATGGGGCGCGTGCACGACGTTGGGTGCGTCAGCGTCGTTGGCGTCGTCGTCCTCGCCGTCGTAGTCCTCCTCCGGCGCCCACGGCACGTGACCCCGCCGCGGCGCGCCTTCAATGAAGATGATGGCCTCGGGCATCGCCTCGCGGATTGCCAGCGCAAAGCGGTTGGCGAAGGGACATAGGTAGTCGCGGTGAAAGTCGATCCACCGACCACGGACCTTGGCGAAGTGATCGGGCCGCAACAACCGCGGTCGCCGACGCCCTCCGAGGTCCCACACGCCGGCCTCGCGCCAGACGGGAGCGTGCCCCTCCAGCCAGGCCGAGACGCCGTTCGGATTCAGCGTCCGCGTGCCGATACGTCGCTCGCCGCGCAGCCCGACGGTCCAGACGCCCACCTCCTGGGGGAGACCGGCGCCAAGGACCATCGCCTGGAGGGCCGTCGGCGAGGGCCCCTTGGCGAGCAGACCCGCACGTGCGCGCAGATCGTCCATGCCGATGAGGCCCGCGGAGGGCTCGTTGAGGGTGTCGAATCCAACGACGTTCGGGAGATCCCGGACGCGCTTGGCGACCTCCTTGACGGCGCCGATATAGTGATCCTGGAGATAGGCCTGCGCCGACACGCCGTCGACCGTCACCGACGGCGCAAAGTCCTCACTTCCAAAGAAGAGCGTCCACATCGTCAGGTTCGCCAGCTTTCCCTGATTGGTGGGCCAGATCATCCGCGGGAGCGGATCGCCATGCGTGGCGTGGACGATCGCCGCGCCGGTCTCCTGGAACTTGGTGATATCCAGCCCGACGACCTCGAAGGTCCAGCCTGGCGCCCCATCGCCGCCGGAGAAACGGCTCCAGACATCCTGGTGGGGATCGATCAGGACATCGATGCCGTGCTCAGCGGCCTTCTCCAGCACCGCCCGCACGTAATTGAGATAGGCGGTGTCGTAGATATCGGGGCCGGCGTGCTCGATCGCCTCCCAGGTGACCAAGAAGCGCACGAAGGTGAGCCCCCATTCGCGCAACCGCGCGAAGTGCTCGTCCGCCTCCTCCAGCGGAAACGGACGTCCGACGAAGGAGACATCGCGATGCTGGAAGAACCCCTCGCGCCGCCAGGTGCCGCCGTCAGGTCGCGCCGGGACCTTGCTGGTACCACTGACGTTGACACCTCGGAGGAGCAACGTCCGCCCCTCCTCATCGACGAAATGATGATCACTGACCCTGATCACAGCGTGCAACACCTCCTCATCTCCCCATGAAAAGCGCACAGCCTGCGCGGTGCAGGCTGTGCGGCACGGCTGAACCCTACCCGGATGCTCGCAGACTTCGCCTAGCTCTCGACCGTCACCAGGACGGCCTTGAGCCCTCTGGGCGTCCGCTCGATCTCAAACTCGACTCGCTGCCCCTCTTTCAACGACTCGAACCCACCGATCCCGGCGCCCAGGATATCGGACGCATGGACGAAGATATCCTCGTCCATGTTGTCGCGATCGATGAACCCAAACCCCTTGGTAGAATCAAACCATTTGACAGTGCCGGTATAGCGCTCATGCGCGTTGTTTTGCATCTGAGTCACGTACCTCCCTCCTTAGAGAGCTAAGAACCACCTACGTTGCCCTATGCTAGAGATGTCGTACAAGTCCGTGCTGTCCATATTACACAGATTCACAAAAGCAAGAGAGCCGTCCAGTCTCCGCAAGCCTGGGCGGCCCTCTAAGTTCCAACCACATCTTACGTCGCACTGCAACAAAAGTGTAGCACATCAGGCCCGAAAAGCAAGCATCGATCGGCGCAGCAGGTGGTTGGCTGCGGGGGTGTCCTCGCGGCGCAGACGCAGCACCGCTGCGTCTCTACAGGGGGGCGGGGCGGTCGGTGGCGTAGAGGCGGGGGCGTCTAGCTTGACCTGCGGCGCTTACTCACCCGCACGACGTTCGTGAAGAGCTGGGCGTTGGGTACCAGGATCCTCTCCGTCTCCGTATCCAGGATCGTGTAGCGCAGGTCGATGTCCAGCACGGTGCCCTCGGTGCCCGAGACCTGGACGTGGTCGCCCCGCTCAAAGGGACGATAGAGGAGCAGCAGAATGCCGGCAAGCGTGTTGGAGATCGCATCCCTGAGCGCGAAGCCGACGGCGAAACCGACGAGACCGAGGCTCGCCACGAGCCCGCCGATGTTCACCCCCATCGTGCCCAAGCCGGTCACCATACCGATGACGATCAGCACGATGGCGGCGCCTTGCTCGATGAGCTCTTCGACATCCGGATTCAGATTCCGCCGCTCGAAGATCCGACGCACAATGCGTCGCACCATCCAGCTGAGTGCCCAGAAGACCAGAAAGATGATCAGGCCAGCAAGAATCTCCGGGACCTTGGCCAACATCTCCTCCGTCAGTCCCATCAGCGCTGTCATCGCGTTGGTGCCGGCTTCCCCCATACGCCCCCCCTCTCCCAAACCCAGCTCACCACACCCAGATCGTCGCCGCGATATGCTGGTGCGGCAGCTCCGTCGTGGCCCAGTAGTAGATGGCAACAAGCCGGCTATCGGACCGTTGCACGACCCGTGGATAGCCCAGGTCCGCCATCCCGTGGCGGTCCGCATGGTAATCGTGGCGCAGGACCTGTGCCTCGCCCCAGGACGTGCCGTCGTCATCGCTGAAGCGCGCCTCGATGGTGCGGCGCCCCCGGTGCCCGTAGACGCAACAGAGCCGCCCGTCCTGCAGCCGAACGAGCGCTGGCGGGTTACCGTTCCGCGGCCCGGTCCCGGTCACGCGCGCCAAGAAGGACCAGGTCTCGCCGTCGTCGTCCGATCGATACGCGTCGATCCAGCACTTGCCATCAGGACCCGCCGCGACGTCACGCCGGCGGAGCGCGGACACCAACCGCGCGGAAGAGCACCGAACCGTCGCCGGCATCACCGCGCGATTTGGGTCGTCCCGCGGGACGATCCACGAGGCCAACCGGAACGACAGCCCACCGTCGGTCGTCCGGGCGCAGAATACCTTCTCGCTGGCCCAGTTACCAGGCTGACGGGCTGACAGGAAAATCTGACAATCGCGAGCGCCGTTCACCAGGTAGTCGGTGCGCGGGGTCAGCTCCAGGCCCCCTAGCGCCGGATGGTCGGCGAGGCCGGCGAAACGATAGCCGCCCCGCCAGTGGCGCCCGCGGTCGGTCGAGACGAGGAACCCACCGCGCGGCTCGCCGCTGCCGTGATAGCCGGTCCCGACCACGCGCATCGCGAACCCAGGGGCCGTGAAGTCGAGGGGCGCGTCCACTGGCTGCAACCTCGACGGGCTCCGGACGAAGGTGTCGGGGATCTCTACCGACCAGGTCTCCCCGCCATCGACGCTTCGCGCCAGCGTGGTAACGTAGGGCTCGGCGATGCTGTGCCCCGGCTGCACGAGGTAGTCGCCGACGGTGAATCCCACGAGCAGCTCGTCGCCCCACCGCCAGATCCCGTTGTTGGCGGGCCATCCGGCGTAGTTGCCTGTCTCCGCGTACACGATGATGTGCTTCATCCGCCTCCCCTCCGGCCCGGTTGCGGTCCTCGGTCCACCATTGGCTAAGCTATCAACTCGAAGCGCTGCGAGCGCGCGGCTCGCACACCGTCAGGATAGTCCCGGCGGCGGTCGCTGTCAAAAGGGGAGTGGCGCCCGGTCGTGGTCGAACAAGACAGTTCGACCTACGACCCTAGCGAGTCCGTCGCGCGTCCGTAGGGCGCA
>CAZPJP010000240.1:0-4695 GCA_964586915.1 uncultured Anaerolineales bacterium | reverse complement strand
CGATTGCGATGTCCGGTGTCACGATGTTGCCCCCTGCGTTTGGCGCTGAGATCACCGACTATGATGAGGAGATCACAGGACAGCGCCGGGAGGGCACGTATTACGCGGCGTGGGGAGTCCTCGACCAGGTCGTTCAGCAGATCGATCGCAGATTCACGCCGAGCTTCTCAGCGGAGGCAGTGGGCCAGGATCATCTACACCTGCTCGATGTCGACAACCCCCAGGCGCCCAACGGATCGGTCGCCTTCTCGCCCAGTGCCACAGCCTCTTTCGCGAAATACGTGCGGCCCGACAATGCCTGTGAGGTCAACAGGCAGGCACTCGGTTACCTTTCCCAGGTGGTCTATGAGAATGGATCTACTCCTTATGTCGGGCCGGCCGAGGTCTTTGATCGTTGTCTTTGTAGCCTTGCACCGTCTTGGGTACGAGCTCGATGTAGAGGCTGTCCTGGCTTACAAAACCGCCTACCATGTCCGATGTTATCCGCTCGAGAGCAATCCTTCGACGAGCACCAATGTTCACATCCTCGATACTTTGCGCCAAGCCGGGCTTCCCGGGGATCATCCTGGCATCCAGACGGCGCTGCTCTTCCTGCGACTGACGCAGACCGAGACCGCTACTGCAATTGGTGCGCGATCTTCTGGACCAGGCGCGGATCGAGGCCGGGCAGGTCACCATCCGCGAGGAAACGCTCCGACTGGCCGATCTGGTGGTGTTTATGCTACAATGGAGGTGCTCGCTGCGGCGAAAGGCTTGAAGCTGACCGTCGAGATCGCGGAGGATGTCCCGGATATCTTCGGCGAGGCGCTCCAATCCGTAGGCTATGAGACGCTGGTGATCCGGGATGGACAGAAGGCCACGGATCGCTTGGCAGTGGCGGTACCCGACCTGATCGTCTTGGATCTGCGCCTGCCCCACGTGTCTGGGATGGATATTCTTGAGATGATCCGCGCCGACGAGCGCCTTCAGGCGACACGTGTCGTTGTCGCGACGGCCGATCCTCAGCTGGCGGATCTGCTTCACGATAAGTCGCACCTTGTGTTGCTCAAGCCGGTGAGCTTCAAGCAGCTACGGCTCCTGGCGGCACGTCTGGCGCCCGTTGATCCTAAGCAGGCGTAGAGGCTTCGATCCGCCAGTAAGGGAGAGTTCAACCTGTCCGCTTTCATAGGAGCTAGGCCATGAAGCATAAGCTCGCATGTCTGCTGTTGATCGCGGTACTGCTGGCACCCGTCCGGACATCGACGCGTGCCGAGTCACCGCCGCACCTCGGTTACGGGATGATGGTGGCCTTTCCCCCAAAGCATCTCGCCTATGTTCGTGACGCCGGCTTCGACTGGTACAAGCACTTCGTTTACTGGCATGCCGTCGATGGAGACCACGACCGCGACTATAATTGGGAGACGGTCGATTGGCGTCTCAGTGAGGCCTGCAAACACGGTCTGAACGTCCTACTGCGCGTCGAGCGGGATCCCTTGGACTGGACGCCTATCGCGGATGCCGAGATGCCCGCTTGGGAGGCCTTCTTCGGGGACCTTGCGGCGTACATTGCCCAGCGCCGTGCGGCCTGTGAGACGCCCTATCGCGTCGCGCTTGAGATCTGGAACGAGCCCAACCTCGACTTTCAATGGGGAGGCCAGCTGGTGGACCCCGTCCGGTACGCCGAAATGGTCAAGCGAGCCTATCGCGGCGCCAAGGCCGCCGACCCACGCATCATCGTCGTTGCGGGAAGTCTGGCCCCCACCGGAGGCACGCCGGATGGACGGGCGATGGATGATGTCGCGTTCCTGGAAGCAATGTACGCCGCTGGGCTCAAGGGGCACTTCGATGCGATCAGCATTCACAACTACGGCTTTGGCGGCGAGCCCGAGGACAAAGACCATGGTAGCGCGATCCTCAATTTCCGGCGCGCCGAGGACATCTATGCGGTGATGGTCGCCCACGGCGACGGCGATAAGCCCGTCTGGGGCACCGAGTTCGGTTGGCTGCTGGCGGAGCCCACGTGTGATGCTTATTGGTGGGAAATTGGCTTCGGAGCGCAGCAGGTCTCCGCGGACCAGCAGGCGGACTACCTCTGCGAGGCCTTTCGCTATGCTGACGAGCATTGGCCCTGGATGCAGGTTATGATCGTCTCTAACCTGGATTTTCGCATTATGAAGGAGTGGTATAAGCCGTGCGACCCGCTGCGTGGCTTCGCCATCCTTGAGGACGATGGCGCGCCGCGACGGGCCTATACGGCGCTGGCGCAGATGGCGAAGCGAACAAGGTCTTGGGATGTCGCGAGTATGGCTGTTTCGCCGACATCCCTGACCTGGATGATGACCCTCACCGAGACTCACGTCGTCTCGCAGACCGTCACGGTGCAGGACACCGGCGATGTGCCTTTCGGTTGGACCGCAACGGTGGAGACCGCCGAGCTCAGCGTGACTGCTACGCCCACGCAGGGCCTCGCCGGGGAGGGCTTCACCGTGACCGTCGATCCACGCAGTCTCGCTGCGGGGGCCTATACTGCCACCATCAACGTCACCGCCAACGAGCCCATCGTGCTGGAGCACCCACTCTACCTGCCGGTGCACGTTTTGATTGTGGATGACCTCCATCACGCACACCTGCCCTTGGTGTGGAGGGGTGACTGAGCCGTACGACGTCGTGGTTTTGCTCATCGAGGCCACCGACCTGAGTGAGATCACTGGTAAAATAACCGTAAATCCGATATGTGGGATTGGAGAGCGCGATGACGAACCATCTGGCTAGCGAATCGAGCCGGTATCTGCAGCAGCATGCGGACAATCCGGTGGACTGGTATCCCTGGAGCGAGGCGGCACTGGCTAAGGCGCGACGCGAGGACAAGCCAATCTTCCTCAGCATCGGGTACTCCGCCTGCCACTGGTGCCACGTGATGGCACACGAGTCCTTCGAGGATGAGGCGACGGCGGCGCTTCTCAACGAGCACTTCGTCAGCGTCAAGGTCGACCGCGAGGAGCGTCCCGACCTGGACCGCATTTACATGGGCGCGGTTCAGGCAATGACCGGCGGTGGAGGCTGGCCAATGTCGGTTTTCATCACGCCCGATGGCACGCCTTTCTACGGTGGAACCTACTTTCCAAAAGAGCCGCGCTACAACATGCCTTCGTTCAAGCAGGTGCTGCGGGCCATCGCCGACGCTTGGTCTAACCGTCGTGAGGAGCTCGTGAGTAACGGCGAGAAGTTGGTTGGTTCTTTGAAGCAACAGACGGATCTGATGGCGGAAGAGGAGGTAGGGCTAGATTCTAGAACTATGGAGAGCGCCTACCAGAAGCTGCGCCAGCAGTTTGACGCGCGGCACGGCGGCTGGGGCAGCGCCCCCAAGTTCCCGCAACCGATGGCGCTGGAGTTTCTGCTGCGCTACCATCACACGACCGACGATCGTCGCGCCCTGGAGATGGTCACGCACACCTTGACGGCGATGGCCCACGGCGGGATCTACGACCAGCTCGGCGGTGGCTTCCACCGCTACGCCGTCGATGCCAACTGGCTCACGCCCCACTTTGAGAAGATGCTCTACGACAATGCGCAGTTGGCACGCGTCTACCTGCACGCCTGGCAGGTGACGGGTGAACCGCTATTCCGTGCAATTGTCGAGGAAACCCTCGACTATGTGATGCGCGAGATGACGTCCTCGGAGGGTGGCTTCTACGCCACCCAGGACGCGGACACCGAGGGCGTGGAGGGCAAGTTCTACGTCTGGACGGTGGACGAGATCCGTGAGGCGTTGGGTGGGTCGGCGACGCGTGTCCTGGAGCTCTACGGTGTGTCGGAAGACGGGAACTTCGAGGGGAAGAACATCCTGACCTTCAATGGGACCTTCGAGGAACGCCAGCTGATTGCCGGGGCGCGACGGCAGCTCTTCGAGGCGCGCAAACGGCGGGCCCGTCCGGGGCGTGATGAGAAGGTGCTCACGTCCTGGAACGGGTTGATGCTGGCGGCGTTTGCGGAAGCGGCGCGTGTGTTGGACAGTGACACCTATAGGCAGGCCGCCGAGCAGAACGCTGGCTTTCTGCTGCGGTCGCTCCGGTCCCCGGAAGGGCGTCTCTGGCATGTCTGGTATGGGGATGAGGCGACGGTGCAGGGCCTCCTGGAGGACTACACGCATTTGATCGAGGGGCTCCTGGCCCTGTATCAGACATCCTTCGAGTCGCGCTGGTACGCGGCGGCTCAGGAGCTTGTGGACGCGATGTTGGTGCATTTCAGCGCCAGTCCTAATGGACAGGATGAGAGCATTGGCTTCTATGACACGGCGGACGATGCCCAGGACTTGGTGGTGCGTCCCCGTGAGCTGCAGGACAATGCTGTGCCCTCCGGCAATGCGATGGCGGCGACGGTTCTGCAGAAGTTGGCCCGCTTCGCCAACGAACCTCGTTACGATACGCACGCCCGGCGTAGCTTGGGGGCGATGCTCGAGCTGATGGCTCAACACCCGTTGGCCTTCGGGCAGTGGCTGGTGGCATTGGACGACGCGCTGGCATCTCCTGTGGAGGTCGCCGTCGTCGGCGACTTGGAAGCCGAAGGGACGCGCGCTATGGTCGACGTGGCTCAGGCGGGCTATGCGCCCCACCGTGTGCTCGCCGTGGGGACCGGATCTGCGCCGCTGTTACTGGCCCACCGCGACCAAGTCGAGGGGCGACCCACGGCTTATGTCTGTCGTGGCAAGGTATGCCG
>CAZPJP010000239.1:0-4698 GCA_964586915.1 uncultured Anaerolineales bacterium | reverse complement strand
TCGCTGGCGATCGTAGGTCGAACTGTCTTGTTCGACCAAGGCGGGACGCACAAGACCGTGCGCCCTACGGGCACGCGACGGGCTCGCTAGTATCGTAGGTCGAACTGTCTTGTTCGACCAAGGCGGGACGCACAAGAGAGTGCGCCCTACGGTAAGGAGCTGTGAATGACCTACTTCAAAAACCGCTTGGACTACCTTTTCGGCTCCACCAAGGGCCTGATCCTGGTCGCGATTGCCATGATCGCCATCGAGACCGCGCTCTTCGGCATGCTCTCCGGGCCGATGGCGGAGCTCGGCGTGCGCGACGTCCTGGTCGATGCCCTCAACATCGACCTGGTCCCGGCCGAGCGCGAGGGACGTATCATCATCCTCTACCACTCCATCGCGATGGCCGTCGTGGCGATCGAGACCTACATGATCACCAGCCTGCTGAAGATGAAGGAAGGGTACAAGCTGGGGGTGCGGGCCCTGATCACGCCGGGCTACCTGATGGCCATGATCTTTGGCATGGGCTTTGCCTACTGGGGCCACGCCTGGATCCTGCACGGGCTCTATATCGCCGGGCTGACCCTCGTCTTCGCCGCCGGTGTGGTGCTGGTGATCGGGCTCTGGCCCTGGAACGAGGAGGTCTACCAAGATGACCCGGCCTATGCGCGAACCAAGAAAGGCGTCGACATCGAGCGCGTGGCCTTCTTCGCGACGGCGCTCACCACCGTGATCTCGGCGCTCTTCGGCGCCGTAGCCGGTGCGTATTATGGCAACGGCTTCCACACCGTCCTGGCCGAGGACATCGTCCGCTATCCCAACAAGAGCGTGCTCGAGTACTCGGTCATCGGCCATCTGCACATCATGCTGGCCCTCATTGCCATCATGCTCACGCTCATCGTGGGCCGCTGGCTCGACTTCAAGGGCATCCTCCACAAGATCGCCATGCCGCTGATGATCCTGGGGACCCTCGTCCTTAACCTGGGGGTCTGGGGCGTGCCGACGCCGCTACAGCCCATCGCCCACACCATCATCTACGTCGGCGCGACGCCCTCGATGCTGGCGGCGCTGGGGCTCGTCATCTACGGCTTTGACAAATTCATCCGCGAGGGCGTCGCCGATATCGACAAGCCCACGCTCGGCGACAAGCTCGCGGCTCTGGTCCGCGACCCCCTGCAGTTCGGCCCGCTGTGGCAGATGATCTTCATGAACTTCACCGTCAGCGGCATCGGTATCTTCATGGCCGTAAAGCTCGACGAGATCTTCCGCGTCTGGCCCGCGCGCGAGGAGCGCATCGAGCTGGTCGGGCATTGGCACGTCCTCTCGGCCATCATCGCCACCATCATCCTTCTCTACTACGGCGACATCGTCGGCCTCAAAGGCAAGCTCCGTAAGCTCTACGGCTGGGGGATCATCCTCTTCTCGGACCTCGCCTTCGCCGCGGTCACCGTCTTTGAGATGAAGCGGCTCTTCGTCTCCGAGGCCACGCAGCAGCCGCTGGTCAACACCGTCATCCTGCTGATGGACATCGGCCTGGGGGCGCTGCTCATCATCCTGGCGGCCCTGATGGTCTGGCGGTTGATCGACCTGTTCAAGAAGCGGGGGCGCTGGACCGCCGAGGCAGGGCACGAGCTGTCGGCGGAGGTGAAGTCATGAGACGCCTAATCACATTGCTCCTGCTGCTCGGCCTCCTGATGACGGCGTGCGCCTCGGTCGACCTGGACGCGCCCATCCCCACCTACGACACCGGCGCCGACACCGAAGCCTGGGCCCTCGTGCCCGCAGGCGAGTTCCTGCAGGGACAGTTTGACGCCGAGGCCGAGCTCGATGCTTACGAGATCATGGTCACTAACGTCACGGTCGCGCAATACGTCCGCTTCCTGGACGCCGCGCTGGCTGACGGCACGCTCAACCTCGCCGAGGGCGAGGTCGTCGGCTTCTATCCCGGCGATGAGTTCCACGGCGCCAAGCATGAGGAGGAGATCGCCGCGGGCGATTACGTGATCGTGCCGACCGACGACCCGGCCTCGCGCTTCACCTTCGACGGGCAGTCTTTCGACGTCAAACCCGGCTACGCGGATCACCCGATGACCAACGTCAGTTGGTTTGGGGCGCGCGCCTATTGTGACGACTACGGCTGGCGGCTGCCGACGGAGCTGGAGTGGGAGAAGGCGGCGCGGGGCACCGATGGCCGTCCCTACCCGTGGGGCCACGAGATCGCGCGGGAGAATGCCAACTTCTACGCCAGCAGCGATCCTTTCGAGGATATGAGGACCTTCGGCTCGCGCACCAGCCCGGTCGGGTTCTACAACGGGCGGATCTACGACGGGTACGCGACCCTCGATTCGGCGAGCCCCTATGGCCTCTACGACATGGCGGGCAACGTCTGGCAGTGGACCGGCGACGTCTACGAGGACATGCACTACCGCTTTATGCGCGGCGGCTCGAAGGACACCTACGAGACCGATCTGCGCGTCTGGGTGCGCAACAACGCGACGCCGACCTATTACAGCCCGGGCGTCGGCTTCCGCTGCCTCCGCATTCCATAACGTCGAGACGGCAAGACAGGCTCACGCTAAGGCGCAAAGACGCCAAGGGCCCTTTTCTTTGCGGGCTTTGCGCCTTAGCGTGAGATCTAGATCAGGTTTGGGAGAAAGCATGATCCGAGCGTTGCAGAGACTCAAGACCAAGGTTCGCCTCTACTGGCCCCTGACCAAGTCGCTGCAGACGGGGCTCTTGCTCGCGACCGGCCTGGCGGGGTACATGACCGCCCGCTGCCCGGTGCTGCACCTCGCGACGCTGGGCGCCCTAGCCGTCACCCTCTTCCTGGCGATCGCCGGCAGCACCATCCTCAACATGTGGTACGATCGCGACATTGACGCGGTGATGAACCGCACCCACCACCGCCCATTGGCGAGCGGGCGCGTCGCCCCCGGCGAGGCCCTGCGCCTTGGGGCGGCGCTCTCCGCCCTGGGCATCGGGCTGGCGGTGGTGATGGACCCCCTCTACGGGCTGATCGTCTTCGCCGGGTGGTTCTTCGACGTCGTCGTCTACACCATCTGGCTCAAGCGCCGCACGGCCTGGAGCATCGTCTGGGGCGGCATCGCCGGCGGGATGCCGATCCTCGCGGGCCGCACCTACGGCATGAACACCTTTGACGGCGTCGGCGCGATCGATGGGGTGGGGGTCCTCCTAGCGCTAGCCGTCCTCTTCTGGATCCCGACGCACATCCTGACCTTCGCTATGCGACTCGACGCTGACTACCGGGCCGCCAAGATCCCGACCTTCCCGGCGGTCTACGGCGTCCGCGCGACGCGCTTCGCCATCGCCGCCTCCAGCGTGCTCGCCGGCCTCGCCATCATCGCCGCCAGTGTCCTGATCGGCGTCCAGTGGGGTCTCGTCCACATCCTCGCCGTGATGTCGGCGGGCCTCCTCCTCCTCGCCGGCGCCACCCTCATTCACCCCACCGAGCGCCTCAACTTCGGCCTCTTCAAATACGCCTCCGTCTACATGCTCGGCGCGATGGTGTTGTTGTCGATATAGGCCGAAGCTGGAAGCCGGAAGCTGGATGTTTGATGTTTGATGTTGGATGACGTATTCGTCCGTTCCGCGCTGCGGATCGTCGTTGGCGATGGACCGCGGGCGTCCCGTCCGCATGCGCCGCGGGCGCATTTCCGGACGTGAGAACGCAGAGCCGTAGAGCCGCGAACCAACGTCTTTGTGTCTCCTCGTTTGGCTCGATCTGCTCAGGTTTCCCTTGGTCATTGCGACGCAGGTGGTATAATGAGGACAGTCAGGAAAGGTAGGAACCCATGGCCAAGATCGTGCTCAGTGACATTCTGGATGACCTACGGGCTGCTGATCAGGCGCTGCGTAAGTACGAGCAGCGTTACTGGATAAGCTCCGCTGACTTCTACAAGCTCTACAACCAGGGTCGCTTGGACGATGGTCAGCACCGTGAGGACTAAGCTGAATGGGCTGGCTTCTATAGGCTGAAGGCCAAGCGCGAGGCCGCCCTGGCCGAGATTTCGCAGCGTCACCCGTCCTGACAAGCACCTTCCCGCATCACCTGCACGCACCGCCCGACATCAAACATAACCGCAAGCCAGCCCCAGGCATCTATTTCGCAGGGCCCAACCTCCCCACGCTCATCGAGGTCTGTATCGCGCTGGGTGAGCCCGAGTCGGAGGAGCCAGTCCGCGACGCTTCGCCATAGCCAGCCTTGCTGACCCGCCACGTAGCGTCAACGATGGAGAGTGCCCCTTTCGCTGGCGGGCATCAAGCAAAGGCTTGAGTCTCGGTTGCGTGCGACTGTGGACCGCGGGCGTCTCGCCCGCACGTGCCGCAGGCGCATCTCGCGTAATGGTCCGTGTGTATCCTTGTCATGGTGTACATCCTGTGCTATGATGGTTTATACACGCTGGCGCATTAAGAAGGGAGCGGAGGCATGGCCGACCGAATTGGTTCCAGAGATGCACGCAGGAACTTTGCGGACCTGCTGGGGCGGGTGCGCTACGGCGGGGAGGTGATCATCGTCGAGCGGGCCGGCACGCCTATGGCGGCGATGGTGCCGCTTGAGCTGCTCGATCAACTTCTATCCGAGCGCGAGGCCCGCTTCGAGGTCCTGGACCGGGTCCGCGAGCGTGGCGCGAGCTACACCGCCGACGAGATTGCCCGCGACGTGGCTGCAGCTGTCGCCGAGGTGAGAAAGAC
>CAZPJP010000238.1:0-4813 GCA_964586915.1 uncultured Anaerolineales bacterium | reverse complement strand
GCCACGCCTTTTTTTAAAATAGGGTCTATTGTTGGTCTAGATCCGATTCATCTAGGCCTTGTGTTGGTAATGAGTGCACTAGTTGGCACTATAAGTCCACCAGTGTCATTACTATTATGTATAGACTGTGGTATAGCAAAGATACCATTATCAAGAACATATGGTATTGTATGGTCTTACATATTAACCATGATCTTGGTTGTGGTGCTTATTGTATTTGTCCCGGTTATTGTAACCTGGCTGCCAAGCATTATATACAGATAAAGATGAGTTTGAAAAATAGTTTATATATAATTGCTATTATCAATTGCAATATATAACATAGCACATACATGAAGTTAATTAGTGATTCTGTTGCATTTAAATTTAAAACTAATTTTAGGATTTTAGGAGGCAATAAAAAATTGAAGTATATGATAGGGGTTGATGTTGGAGGGACTTTTGTAGATATCGCTTTACTAAATGTAGAAAAAGAAGAATTTGTAACATTAAAAGTTTTTTCAAGAGCTGGAGATCCTTCCAAAGCAATATTAGAAGGTATAAAAGAAATACTAAAAGCAAATAAGGTAGACCATAATCAAGTAACTTACCTTGCCCATGGGACTACGATAGCTACCAATGCTTTATTAGAAAGAAAAGGAGCCAAGACTGCCTTGATTACCACAAAAGGGTTTAAAGATATTTTAGAAATAGGCGATCAAACCAGACCATCTTTATATAACTATTTTAAACAAAAACCGAAGATGCTTATGCCCAGTGGTTGGAGATGTGAGGTAAACGAAAGACTATATTATAACGGAGATATTAGCATTCCTCTTGATGAAAAAGAAGTAGCAAGGATAGTAGAAATGTTAAAAGACAAGGGTGCTGAGGCTATAGCAGTTTGTACACTTTTTTCTTTTATTAATCCTGTCCATGAAGAAAAAATAGAAAAGATTATCCATGAAATATTTCCTGAAGCTTATGTAACGGTTTCACATAAATTGCTTTCGGAGTTCAGAGAATACCCTAGGATGAGCACAACAGTTTTAAATGCATATCTTGGTCCTGTAATGTGGAAATACATTAATAATTTTAACAAGTCTATTAGAGCTATGGGTATCAAAGTAGAGCCGTTTGTTACCCAGTCAAATGGTAGTATTATCTCTATTTCAGAAACTATTAATAGTCCAATTCGTACGGCGCTATCAGGACCCAGTGCTGGGGTTGTAGCGGCCAATTATATTGCTGATTTATGTAATGTAAAAAATATTATTACTTTTGATATGGGAGGTACCAGCACAGATGTAAGCTTAATAGAGGTTGGTGAACATATTCTTTCAACAAATCGGTATATCAATGGGTTTCCCGTTAAAATTCCTATGATTGACATTAAAACTGTGGGAGCAGGCGGGGGAAGCATTGCTTGGTTGGATGATGGCGATGCTCTTAAGGTTGGTCCCAGGAGTGCGGGTGCACAACCAGGGCCAGCTTGTTATGGTAATGGGGGTGAAGAGCCTACTGTAACAGACGCTAATGTAGTACTAGCGAGGATTAATCCTAATTATATATTGGGAGGCAGAATGGAAATTAGAGCTGATATAGCAGAAAAAGCTATAGAAGATAAAATATCATCTTTTTCTAAAATGAGCTTAATAGAGGCTGCCGCGGGTATTATTGCTGTTGTTAATTCTAATATGGTAAGAGCAATAAGGGCTATTTCTGTTGAGAGTGGACTTGATCCACGAGAATTTGCAGTTCTATCTTTTGGGGGAGCAGGTTCTTTACATGCCTGTGCTGTGGCACAGGAACTGGGAATTAAGAAAATAATAATACCTTTTTCAGCTGGGATTTTTTGTTCTGTAGGACTTCTGGTTGCTGATATAAAATATGATTATGTTAAATCCAAGATTATGTTAGCAGAAGAGGATAATATTGGTGAAATCAATCTTATATTTGATGATATGATAGATGAGGGGCAAAAAATGTTGGACAAAGAAGGGATTCCGGAAGGAGATAGAGAATATTTGCTTAAAATAGACGCAAGATATAAAAGGCAAAATCATGAGTTGCAGATTGCGCTTCCAGAAAATAGGTTAAATGAGAAAGTTTTAAGAAGCATAATAAATCAATTTCACCAGGAGCATCTAAAAAATTATGGGTATTATGACGAAGAACAACCTATTGAATTAATAAGTTACAGGGTTAATGCAATTGGTAGAACTCCTAAGCCTAAGATACCTAAATATGAAATCAATAAGTTATCCCCATCTCCTGCTCCAGAGTCTAATCGTCAAGTTTACTTTAATGCAACCAAAGGTTTTATTGACTGTCCTGTTTACTTAAGGGATGATCTTTTCGCCGGTCATAAAATAATAGGACCAGCTGTAGTAGAACAGATGGATACCACAATATTTATAGACTTTGATTGGAAGGCTGAAATTGATGAATATCTAAATATCGAACTCACATATGGAGGGACTGAAAGATGAAGAGGGAAAATTTGATCAATATTGACCCAGTAATAATAGAAATTGTTGGCAATTTGTTCCAGTCGATTGCTGAAGAGATGGGATTTGTCCTGATCAGAAGTGCATATTCAAGTAATATAAAAGAAAGGAGGGATTGTTCAACAGCTGTTTTTGATTCTGAAGGTAAAATGGTTGCACAGGCTGAACACATACCAATGCATTTAGGTTCAATGCTTACAATTATTGAAGAGGTATTTAAAAAATATCCTAAAGATACATTAAAAAAGGGCGATATGTTTATTGCTAATGATCCTTATACAGGGGGAGGTACTCACCTTCCGGATATTACTGTAGCAGCGCCGGTATTTTCTGGAAATAAACTGATTGCTTGGGTTGCAAATATTGCCCACCACTCAGATGTGGGAGGCAAAGTGCCGGGTAGTACTTCCGGAGACGCTGTCAGTATTTTTCAGGAAGGCATTAGGATACCCCCAGTTAAGTTTTGTGAAGAGGGGATTATAATTAAAGAAATAAGGGATATTATTTTGATTAATTGCCGTACCCCCTGGGAAAGAACTGGAGACTTAAATGCCCAAGTAGCTGCTAACAAGGCGGGAATAAGGAGACTACTGGGTGCATATAAAAAGTATGGGGACAATTTTGAGATATATATGGATGGATTATTGAATTATACAGAAAAACGTTTAAAAGCCGGTGTAAAAAAAGTAAAAAATGGTGTGTATAATTTTAAAGATTATATGGATGATGATGGTGTTGCTAACAAAAGAATACCAATAGAAGTATCGATTATTGTAAAAAATGACCATATTAGCTTTGATTTTTCCAAGAGCAGCAAACAGGTGGATGGTCCTATAAATTTAACAATGAATGGACTTTTAGCGACAGTATTTTTTTCACTGAAGGCGCTTATTGACCCGGATATTCCATCGAATTTTGGTATTTACAAGGTATTTGATATTATTGCACCCAAGGGTTTGATTTTAAATTCGGTAACTCCGGCACCTGTAGGTGAAAGAATAGATACCGGTATGAGGGTAGTAGATGTTATTATGGGGGCCATGGCAGAAGCCATTCCTCATCGGGTTATTGCTGCTTGTAACAGTTCTTGTACAACTGCAACTTTTTCCGGAATTGACCCTAGGACAAATGAATTTTTTGTCTATCTAGAGACAATAGGTGGTGGGTTAGGAGCTAGCAGAGATTTAGACGGGGTAAATGGTGTCCAGGTTCATCTTACCAATACTTCAAATTTACCGATAGAAGCACTAGAGATAGAGTACCCTTTAATGGTTGAAAGGTATTCCCTTATAAAAGATTCTGGAGGGGCAGGGAAACATCGTGGAGGCCTTGGCATTAGAAGAAACATAAGAACATTGGCTGAGAATATTACTTTTTCTTCCTTAGCCGATAGACAAGAAATTGCACCATGGGGATTAAAAAAAGGGAAGCCTGGTAGGGGTGGAGCTTATTATCGCATTACTCCGGAAGAAAGCATAAAATTAGGTTCCAAAATCTCAGATGTAAAACTTAATAAAGGAGATATTATTAGCGTTCAAACCCCGGGTTCTGGTGGCTATGGTGATCCCAGAGAAAGAGAAAGGGAGGCTGTTATTAGGGATATTGTTGAAGGTAAAATTTCGAGAGAAAGTGCAGAAAAAGACTATAAAATTAAAATAGACTAAAATATTTATAGGAAGTGGATGGTGTAATGCGAACATTAGATGTAAATTATAAAAAAATCTTGGAAGCAATTCTTGAAGATTATCAGACCACTACAGCAAAAGTAGAAAGGATAATACCAAAAGACCTCAAGAACATAATTTTTGCAGGGTGTGGTGCCAACTATTCTCAGATGAAGACAATAAAATATATTTATGATGATATACTAGAAAACATTAATTGTTATCTCTATCATGCCGGGGAGCTCGATATAAAAGTGCCTAATCGGATAACAGATAAAAGCCTAGTACTTGGCATGTCTCATTCAGGAAACACTACTGAGGTATGCTATTCTCTTGAAAAAGCTCAATCTCAGGGAGCTAAACTAATAGGTATTTCAAGTAGTAAAGATTCAAAACTTGCTCAGCTTGTTGATTTGCATATCGAATATCCTGATGGAGGTAATATATCAGAATTAAAAATTCTTATTCTTCTGATTGTTCTTTTTGCTATTGGAAAAGCAGTAGGCAATCAAATACCAAAAGAATTAGAACAAGAATTATATAAGTTACCGGAGTTATTATATCAGTACCATTATATTTACAAAGAAGGGGCCTTGAAATTTGCCGAAGAATGTGCAAATAGAAATATGATATATTCAGTAGGCGCAGGACCAACCATGG
>CAZPJP010000237.1:0-4827 GCA_964586915.1 uncultured Anaerolineales bacterium | reverse complement strand
GAGACGGTCAGCGGCTGGCCTGCCCCTCGTAGGACTTCGCGCAATGGCGCGTCGTACACCCCGCCAAGACTCTCGTTGAGGAAGCGATACCAGAACCAGTTCGGCTGGGTGATCAGCTCGGGGTCGACCATGTCGGCGACTTGATGTCCAAAGCCGCGCTCCAAGTAGAAGCCTGTGCTCATCACACCCGGATGGTCGCGGCTCTGAGAGCGGGGCACGCGCCGAAAGTAATACTTGCCATAGCGGTAGACCGGCCAGCGCGGCGACGGAACCAGCCACCAGTCGGTGAACGCGCGGTTCCGGTAGTCGTAGGGGCGCAGCCTGAGATGTCGGATTGGGGGCTGCAAGTCGCGGATGTGTTCGTAGACCGCGCGCGCCGCCGCCTCGTTGTCGATATACGCCATCGTCAGGGTGCTCATACCCTTATCTTACCACACAGCTGGCCCCTGTGTGGTCGCAGATCACTCCCTGTTGGGCGAAGTACGATATCCTCTCAGGGGGCGGCTGATTTCATGATCGCCGGTAGGTAGATGTGCGAATCGAGGGTGCCGAGACCCTCGACGGTGATCGTGTAGCCCGTCCCGCAGCCGCTTACGCCGGGATCCCAGTGTCTGACCTGAATGTAGTAGGGGCCTGCCCCGTCCTCGGGCGCGGTCCACACGAGCTGGGAGGCGCCTCCGAATGACGCCGGCTCCACCACAACGTCATCGTTCGCGGCGAGAAGGGTCGCGCCGTCGGTGTCGAAGAGCTTGAGGTAGGTGTCGGCGGCTGGGCCGAGACCCTCGGTGGTGATGGTGTAGGTCGTGTCCGGGACAACGCTCAGGCGCAGCCAGTCTTGATCCCCGGGCTTGTGAAAGTTGTGTACCTGAACCTGGCCCGGGAGCAAACTTGATGCGGTGCCGGGTGCGTCGTCGTCCTCGAAGGTATCCTCCGACGCGATGCAGATCGCGTCGCTGCTCACGCGGAGGTTGTTCAGCTCGTTCGTCTCAGCCACGCCATCGAGCGAGTCGGCGAGGGCTGCCAGCGTGCCCTGCACCTCGCGGTAGGGGGTTTGCAGCGCGGCTGATGGCGCCATGCTTGTATCGAGCAGAGCGCTGAGCGTCATTGTCCCGCTGGCGCCGATCGGAGCGCTAAGCCACGTCCAGATACTGCCCTCGAAGTCGCCTGGGCCGCTGGGCGTCCGGTCAAGATAGAGGTCGGTGTAGATCTCGTTGGCCTCCCAGGCACTCCCCCGATTCTCCACCACGGCTTGCGCCACCAGCCCACCAGCGGGGTTGGGGAACGTGTCCAGCCCGCTGACCGTCAGATCCGCGACCCGAGCGGTCGTGAGGTCGACCAAGGTCTCGGCGTCGGCTGCCGTCGGGAAGGCACCGACATTGTCTGCGTGGTCGGTCGCGCGGCAGCGGAATCCGTAGATATGCCCCGGCCTGCCCTCAAACGTCTCGCCGGTCTGTGATGCCGGCACACCCGTGATCCAATCGCGCCACAGGCCCCGTTCTGAGTCCTGAACCTGTACGTCGTATGTGCGAACACCGGCGAGATCATCCGTTCCCTGCCAGGTGACCCGTAGCGTCGTCCCGCTTCTGGTTTTCGGCAGCGGGACGACGGTGCATGAGGGCGCCGTTCTGTCGATACCGAGCTCAGATTCGACTGAGGTTGTCGTGCCCTCGTCGTTGGCCGCGATAATGCGCCACGTGAGCGCTTCGTGGTCGCTGCCGAAGGTGTGGGTCAGCTGTCCCACGGGGGGCGCGACGGTTCGGCTCAATACCGTGGCTGCGCTGGGCCCCGCCGTCACGTGCAGGATCGTGTTCGTCGCGCGCAGTGGTGGCGTCCATTTGAATGTCACGGTACGGTCATCGGTGTAGAGGGGTGTTTCCATCCCGTCTGGATGCACCGGAGCGAGGAGCTGCGCTGGGGCGGGCCGGCGGTGGGGCAGCCAGCACGCGATCTCGCGGAGCGTCACACCGTCCCAGGCGGGGTCAACGGATTGCGCTTCGGCGCGCACCCGGTGAACTCCGTCCGCAAAGGGCAACGTCGACCAAACCGGGGCGTCGTCATCGCTGAAGCACGGACCGGTCAGCTCGGCGATCTGGTGCCAGTCCCCGCCCAGCGAGCCGTCGTTGGCGTCATTGACGTCAAGCCAGATCGTGACGCCGGCATCCTGCGGCGCGTCGGTGCAGGCGCGTATGGCAACTGTCTCGCTGCTCTGGTCCAGCGGGGCGCACGCCAGCTGTGTGATCGTCAACGCTGGGTCGACCAGCGTGAAGGTGCGTGAGGCGCTCCACGGGCTGTCGGCGCCGTGGTCGTCGCGGACCTTGACCCGCCACTGGTAGCGATAGGGCGCCAGCGGCCCGGTGTTGACGCAGCGCTCGGAGACCCAGCCGCTGTTCCAGGTCTCGGGACTGTCGAAGATCTCGAAATAATACCGGCTCACCGTGTCGCCGTCGGGGTCACCTTGGGCTTGCGCGCAGAGCTGGACCGCCGTCACGCTGTAGATGGCCCGACGATCGTCCGGGCTGACCGGGGCTGGCGCGTAAGGGGCGTGGTTGACCGGCCCCGCCGTGCCGAGCAGGCGGTAGGTCAGGAGCTGCCGGGCCGGACGCGACCAGGCTACGTCCGTGAGATCGGCCGCTTCCACCACGAGGGTGTGATCGCCGGCGCCGTAGCTCGCGGTGTTCCATGGGTAGGTAAGTGCCGGCTCGTTGACCTCGTGCACGACCTCCCCGTCGATCAGCAGACGCATAGCGCGCAGGGGCTGCGGCGCGTCCTCGACCGTGGCGCGAATCATCACCATCGACGCGTCGGCCGATGGAGCCGGGTCGACCTCCAATGTGATTCCGGCGTGCGTCTCTGGGACGCGCACGCTCGCGGACAACAAGGGGCCGAAGAATGTGCCTAGGCCGTTTCGGAGGCGCCAGGTGCCCGTGGCATCGCCGGGCCCGTCGGGCGCCTGAAGCGCAAGCTGGAGCTCTGCCGTCTCCTCCGGTGCCGTGGTTGGGAGTGAAAGTGCCACGCCGTCGGCATCTTCCGTGCCAAAGGGATCCCCGCCGACGCTCACCAAATCGGTCTCGGGACCCCAGGTCGACGCGCCGATGTTGCGAAGCGCCCAGGTCTGCGTCACTGTCTCGCCAGCGTTCACGAGTCCGCTGACCGGGATCGTCGTCTCGTCGACGAGTTCGGCCGCGTCGACGCCGGTGGGATGGATGGCCGGTGGCGTTGGGCCTTCGTCGTCGGCGCAGTCCGCCTTCGTGTAGGGCCAGTGTTGGATCTCCACGGTTGCCCTATCGGATCCCAGATAGGGGCGCGTCTCGGTGCGGAAGGCCAGGGTGTGCGCGCCGGGCTCAAGCCAGCGGATGGCCCAGGGGCACGCCTCATCCTCGAGGAGGGGCACGTCATTCAGCGTCGCGTCGGTGATCCGCGGATCGTCGGTGCCGATCTGGACCTTTTGTGGCCACGGCCAGGGGTTGTGGACGGCTTTGGTGAGCCACAGCGACGCGTCGATCTCGACCGAGGAGACGGCGTTGTCGATGTCGATGTCGGCGAGGTTGTTCAGAGAAGCCGACAGCGTCTGGCTAGAGCCGCCGAGCGCCGGTTCGCGGTAGAGCCTCGTCCACCAGCCCTCGGGAATGCGCAGCGAGGACGCGTGGTTGTCCAACCAGGACGGGACGTCACCGCCGAAGGCATCGATCTGTTTCCAGGCCGCGCCCTCGTAGTCCGGATCGAAGTACAGGACGACGCCGTTGGCGGCATCGAGGTAGTTCTCGGAGACCGGTGACGCGTTGCAGTTCCAGGACCCGGAGCAATGGTACCAGGGGCTCTCGTCGACCTCGCTAAAGTCGACGGCGTGGGTGTTGGAGGACCATGGGGCCTTGTCGACGCGCATCTCCCGACCGTCACAGCCGTCGGCGTCGCAGCCTTGCCACCAAGAGGGGAAGTCCTTCGTGACCATAAAGTGTAGATGATCGCCTGTCGAGTAGCCCGTCGTCCCCTGCAGCCCGATGAAGCGTCCGGCCTCGACCTGTACGCCGGGCTGGATATCGTTCGGGACGCTCCCCTGGGCCAGGTGCCAATACCAGCTGTACTCATCAGGGGCATGCTTGATGACAATACCGTTAGAGTAACCGTTGTAGCTGCTGCCCACGCCGCCGGTGTCGCTGACGTCCTTGACGTACCAGACCACGCCATCCTTCGCGGCGACCAGGGCATCGATCCGCGTGCTCGTGTGGGGCAGCACGAAGTCGACGGCCCAGTACGACGAGTGTGAGAAGGACCCGTAGGGGCCCTGCGAGACTCGCGCGCTCCACCCGCCCGCGAACGGCAGTCGGTAGCCGGTCACGGCGAGATCCGCGGCGCTGGCGGCCGGCGGTGAGGGCTCGGCCAGCCGGAAGTACCCCTTCTCGTCGTCGGGGACGAGCTCCGAGCTCAAGGCGTCCAGCCAGGCGTTGTACTCAGCGGCGACATCGAGGCTCGGGGCCAGCGCGCGCCAATTGGCATCGGTGCCGTGGGCCAGGATCAGCAGGGGCTCCAACGGTTCCAACGTTCCATCGGGCGCCAGTGGCGCCGCCGTCGCGACCGCATACGCCCCAACCTGGCGGACGCCGTCGATGAGGGTGAAGGCGACCTCGTACTCGGCCGACAGCGCCTCCAGGCGCGCCGCGATGGCGCTCTCCGCGTCGGGAAAGCTAGCTGCGGCCGCCGGCGCCTGCGCCCGCGTCGTGCACAGGCTCAGGAGCTGCGTGATGACCGCTATCACCGTAATGAGTATAGATTTGGTCATAATGCCTCCTTCCCCCATGATGCATGGATTTCCCGATTTGCATAGTGAGG
>CAZPJP010000236.1:0-4829 GCA_964586915.1 uncultured Anaerolineales bacterium | reverse complement strand
GCGGTCGAAGGAGAAGCGCCACGGGTTGCGCAGCCCGATGGCCCAAATCTGGTCGGCGCCTGTCTCGCCGACGAAGGGGTTATCGGGCGGGATGGCGTAGGGGTCGCCTCCATCGATGTCGAGGCGCAGGATCGCGCCGAGCAGGGTCGTGGGATCCTGCCCGTTCTCCTCGGGATCGCCGCCGCTGCCACCATCGCCCAGGCCGATATAGAGGTAACCGTCGGGCCCGAAGAGGACCTGCCCACCGTTGTGGTTGCCGTAGGGCTGGTCCACCGTCAGGATCGTCTTCGCGCTGGCTGGGTCCAGTGTATTGGGATCGGTGCCTGAGCGCGTGTAGCGGGCGACGACCGTCGCGCCGTCGCTCGCGCGGGTGTAGTCGACGTAGACGTAGCCATTGTTGGGGTAGTTGGGGTGGAACGCGAGGCCGAGTAGCCCTTGCTCGCCGTTGTCGTTGGTGAGGCCGGTGATGTCGAGGAAGGGCGTCGACAGGACGGCGCCGTCCGCGATGATGCGGATCGTGCCTGGCTGCTCGACGACGAAGAGGCGTCCTGAGCTGTCGCCGGCGTGGGTGACCTGCACAGGATGCGTGAACCCCGACGCCACGACCTGATCGACGGTGATCTGGATGTCTTGGGCGCGCGATGTGACGCGTGCCGCGGGGGCGTCCCCCGTCACCTTTCGGGGAGCTACAAAGCCTATGCCAAGCTGGCCGGCCATCAGCACTGCCAGCAGCGACCCTAGCACGCGTTTCATCGGTACCCTCCCTTGTCTCTGGAGAGGCCAGAGATACTTCTACTATATGGCGTGAACCCGGCGACGCAAGTGGGTGACCGAGAGGCGAGCGCAAAAGGCCGCGCCCCTTGGATGCGCATCTAAGGGGCGCGGCCGAACTCGAGCGCGGTGCGCGATCCTCGGCTCCTTCCTCACAAGCGTGCTACCTGCGATAGTCTGCAGGGGGCGACGCCTCGACCGCCTAATCGCGCCGAACCAGCGGTAAGTACAGCTCGTTACCCGGGGCTTCTACGACGACGTCGACTGTGTCCGTGTCACTCCCGCCCGGGCCGGTGACGTTGAGTCTAACCGTGTAGGTGCCGGGCTCCGTGTAGGTGTGGGTGGGGCTCGTCTCCATGCTGGACTCCCCGTCGCCGAAGTCCCACGCGCTGGTGGTGTAGTCACCGGTGGACGTGTTGGTGAAGGTGACCTCCAACGGAGCTACACCGGAGCCCGGCACGGGCGTAAAGCTCGCGCTCACCGGCTGAAAGGCGCCGCACCAGAAGCCGGAACAGAGCTCGTAGGTGTCCGGCGGTGCCCGACCCGCGATGGCCTGGCCGATCGTGCCGCCCAGGGTGGTTCCCCCGACGGTGCTGACGCCCCCGCCTCCGGCGATGACGTGCCAGGGCGCTTCATCCGCGGCGAGCGTGCTGCCGGCGATGAGGAGGACGCCACAGAGGAGAACAGCAACGACCACGTACGCTTTTGCGATCTTCATTGCTGTATCTCCTTTAGTAGATCGTCACCATCATACGGCGGCTGTAATGGTCACCCGCTTCATCCCAGATGTTGCATCGAAGCTCAGTAGTGGCATTGACGGGGATATAGCAGGACACGAAAGCAGGGTTAGCGCCACTGCTGGTAGGCATCGCCACCCAGTAGCGCTCGCTCAGGTTGAAGCCGAAGTCAATCGTGCAGTCTCCGATGCCATTTCCGGTGATCACTATGTCATTGTCGTTGACGTTGTTGAATGACCGCTCGACTTGAGCGCTCGGATCTTCATCACATAGCATGTAGGCGGCGGCCTTGACGAGGCCGTTACCGTTCAGCGACTGCCGGACGTCTCCATCGCCGTAGATGGCGGTGCCGGTGGCGCTGCCGCCATAGACGCCGAAGCCGCTGCCGCTCGTGCCGTAGACACCGGTACCGCTAGTGCCTGCCCCGTATACGCCGTAGTTTAGGCCACTGGTGCCTGTGGTTCTGCCGTAGACGGCGGCACTGTAACTCAGCGGGATTGGATACCCGAACTCCCAATGGCGGTTCAGAGATGCATAGCTCGTGGTATCGCTGATCACTGCGCCTGGTCGTAGGCTCAGCGCGTAGGGCGTGGCAAGGATATCCTGACAGTCGATCTCGGTGCCCTCCACCGCGATCCTCAGCGAGACGGGTTGCCCTTTGAAGCTATCATGGTCGAAGCCCAGGCTCACCGAGAAGAGACCGTCGGCGACCGGCACGGCAGGCTTCTCGATGTGTCCCAGCTGAATAGAGCCGGCACAGCCGGCGCCGTCGAGGAGCGTGAAAGCCATATCCCGATCCCCGGTCACCGGCGTGCCTTCCTCCCTTAAGACGCCCTGGTAGCTAATGGCGGATGTAACCACGTCCGTCGCCATCATCACCGTGCCTTGGCCCTCCATAGGGGCGGACAACGCCTCGGCGTCAGACTCCGACGCCTGCGCCCCGGCACGTCCGGCGATCAGCAGTCCGCCCAGCACCAGAGCGCCGAGCAGAACTGCAACCGTCATCCGCGTGAATCTGATCTCGATGTGCACCACTTTGGTCTCCATCTTTATGCCCTCCTGTGGTTAGTGGTCTGGATAGGAGATGCGCGACGTCAGCCGATACGCGGCATAGAGACCTCCCTTCACGCAGATGCGCGGGCAAACGTGGAGCTGTTTGCGCTACGGTGCGCTCCAAGATAGATGAAGCGGACTCGAGTGAGGGGCGAGATCAAAGCGATGGGATAGGGTCAAGGACGCGTCACTGGGCAGGGAGAGCGCGTGTCGTAGGATAAGCCGGGACGTGGAGCTAGCTGCCCTGATTAAGGATCGGGCCCCACTCAATCCCAGTATAGTACAGGTGAGGGCAGGATGTCAAGCTGCGCGTTCTCACCATTTTTAACTGAATGGGGCCTGGAGACCTAGAGACCGTGGGAGATGAGGTAAGTTCCAGGCTGCAGGTGCGGGTTAACGGGTCTCACTTCCGGGTCAGCACATCGTTGACGGCTGCCTTGACGTCGCTGGGCATCAGGCCGTACTTCGATAGAAGTGCCTCCGGTTCGCCGGACTCGGCATAAGCGTTGTCGATACCCACGAAGGCCATCGGGACCGGGTGTCGCCCCGTGACGACGCGGGCCACCTCAGCGCCCAAGCCGCCGTTGAGGACGTGCTCCTCGGCGGTCACGATGCCCCCCGTCTCGCGGGCCGCTTGCTCGATGGCGTCGGCGTCGATGGGCTTGATGGTGTGCATGTCGAGGACGCGGGCCTCGATACCGGCCTCGGCCAGCTCGGCGGCGGCCTCCAGGGCCACAGTGACCAGCAGGCCGAAGGCGATGATCGTGACGTCCTCGCCGTCGCGCAGTTGATTCGCTTTGCCCAGCGTGAACTCGAAGTCGTCGGGGTAGACAATCGGCACCGCCGGTCGCCCACTGCGCAGGTAGACCGGCCCCTCGTGGGCGAAGATCGCGCGGGTCGCGGCGCGCATCGACGGCTCGTCAGCCGGGGCGACGACGGCAAAGGTGGGCAGCGACGCGGCCAGGGCGATGTCCTCGATGGCCATCTGACTGGGGCCGTCCTCGCCGATGCTGATGCCGCTGTGGGAGCCCACCAGCTTCACGTTCTCCTGGGGGAAGGCGATAGACATCCGGATCTGGTCGTAGGCGTTGCAGAGGAGGAAACAGGCGAAGCTGGCAGCCAGCACGTCCTTGCCCGACGCCGCCAGACCGCTGGCGACGCCGACCAGGTTGCTCTCGGCGATGCCGAAGTTGAAGAAGCGATCGGGGAAGTCGTCGCGGAAATAGTTTGTTCGCGTGGAGTTCCCCACGTCACCGTCAACGACGACGAGGTTGGCATTCTCGTGCCCGATCTCGCGCAGGGTTTCCCCAAAGGCGTTGCGAATGGGCAGGCCATACTCAAGTCCGATGCTCTTTCCGATATCCATATCACGCCTCTCCCTTCTAGCCCTCGACCATGGCGTAGACGCCGGTCTCTTTCATCTCGGCGAGCTCCTCGAACGCCTGCTTGGCCTCCTCAGGCGTTAGTGGCACGCCGTGCTTGCGATTGACCTCGTCCCTCTCGAAGGGCGACAGCCCGCGGCCCTTGAGCGTGTGAGCGATGATCATCTGGGGCTGGCCCTCCACGTTGCTGGCGTCCCGAAGCGCCGCCACGACCTCACCCATATTGTGTCCGTTGATCTCGCTCACGTGCCAGCCGAAGGCCTCCCACTTGGCTGTCAAGGGCTTCAGGGCGGGCATCACGTCCTCCACCGCGCCGGTCTGCTGGAACTTGTTGTAGTCCAGGATCGCCGTCAGGTTGTCGACCCTGTACTTGGCCGCGCCCATCGCGGCCTCCCAGATCTGGCCCTCGTCGGCCTCACCGTCGCCGATCATCACGTAGACACGATACGGACGGTCGTCAACGCGGGCCGCCAGTGCATGGCCCAGCCCGATGGAGAGGCCCTGACCCAGGGATCCGGTGGAGGCCTCGATGCCGGGGACGACCCGCTTGTTGGGATGGCCCTCCAGCGGGCTCTCGATCTCGCGGAGGGTATGGAGCAAGGCAGGCTCGAAGAAACCCGCCTCCGCCAGCACGGCGTACTGCCCAGGACAGCCGTGGCCCTTGGACATGATGAAGCGATCCCGGTCGGGCCAGTCTGGCTCCTCGGGCCGATAGACCATGATGCCTCCAAGGTAGAGGGCGGTCAGGATGTCGATGGCCGAGAGCGAGCTTGAGGGATGACCGGAGCCCGCCCGCGTGGTCATCTCAATGATGCGGTGGCTCAGCCGCCAGGAGATGTCGAGCAGCTGCTCGACCGGATAGTTATGCGGGGACCTTCTTTCATCG
>CAZPJP010000235.1:0-4856 GCA_964586915.1 uncultured Anaerolineales bacterium | reverse complement strand
GCGTCTGGTTGCGGACCAGAAGGTTACAGGTTCAAGTCCTGTCGAGGGTACTAGACAACTGGGGCGGGGCGACGGAACCTGAGCACCCTCCGGTCCTCTGGAAAGAGGATTGAGGGAGTCTGGCTTCTTGTGCTCATCAGCCTTAGGCCGATCAGGAGCCACCGACCACGGCAGCAGATTCGGAACGTCAGTCTCGTGTCTCGTCGTCCCAGCGGAGGATGGGCTTGGTTCTAGAGACGTTCCTGCGTGGGACTGCCCGACAGTGCCCGCGGGCCCGGCCTAGTCGTCAAGATGCCAGTGAAGGGTGGCACCGCTGGGCAGGGGCGATAGACACCATGTCTGAGCAGTCCTCGCGCTCGTTCAACAAGCCGGTTGCGCAAGGGGCAGTGTGAACCGGAAGACCGAGCCCTCGCCCGGTGTGCTTTCCGCCCAGATCCGACCGCCGTGTGCCTCTACCAG
Organism: uncultured Anaerolineales bacterium; assembly: GCA_964586915.1. GTDB lineage: Bacteria > Chloroflexota > Anaerolineae > B4-G1 > SLSP01 > PWVB01. The sequence goes on along the minus strand of CAZPJP010000235.1, from coordinate 4,397 downwards.
GCTCTGGGCGACCGCCAGGCCGAGGCCCGTGCTGCTGCCGAGCGGCGCTTTGCCATCGCCCCTGGAGCGTGCGGGGTCCGCGCGCCAGAAGCGCTCGAAGACGTGGGGCAGATCGTCCTGGGCGATGCCCTCGCCGGTGTCGGCTACGGCGATCTCCAGTGCTCTTCCTACGCAAGTACCCGTAACGGCGACCGAACCGTCGGGCGGTGTGTGACGCAGGGCGTTCACCAGCAGGTTGCGCAACACCTGCGCCACCCGGTCGGGATCGGCCTGAGCCTGTGGCAGATCCTCTGGGAGCTGCGCAGAGAGCTTGACGTCCTGCGCCTCGGCGGCCAGCGCGAAGTTGTCCACCGTGTGACGAATGACCTGCGCTACGTCCGTAGGCCGCAAGTCCAAGTCCAACTGTCCGGCGTCAGCCAGAGCCAGCTCGCGGAGATCCTCTACCAGGCGGCTCAACAGACGAGTCTCGTCGTACAGGCGCGCGACCTCGGCCTTCTCCAGCGGGTAGGCGTCGTTCAGAATCGCCCACAGGTTGCCCTGCAGCACGCTTAGCGGGGTGCGCAGCTCGTGGGCCACATCGGCCACCATGTTCTGCCGTAGAACCTCCGCTTCCTCCAGAGCGGCCGTCATCTCGTTGAAGGCCCGGCCCACCTGGGCAACCTCAATGCTGCCGCCGGTCTCGACCCGCTGGCCCAGGTCTCCGGCGGCGACCGCGCGGGCCGCGGCTGCCAATCGCTGTAAGGGCGCGTTGAGGCGGCGGTTCAGGAGAGCGCCCACAACCAGTATTGAGACCACAGCCAACGCCGTGCCAGCGAAGAGCACCTGCTCCACACGGTCGAGAAACTGCTGTTCCAGGTCGCCCACAGGCTTTGTTACGGAGAAGAACAGCAGGAGATAGCCGATAGGCTCGTTGGTGCCGTCTACGTCTGCGTCATCCGTCGCCACGATGGGCCACGCGGTGGCTAGCTCGCGGCGGCTCAGCTGCTGGCCCTGAAGCTCTCCATCGCTGTCAAAGACGACACGTCCGTCCGCATCAGCAAGCAGGACGTCCGCCTCCTTCTCTCTCTCTTCCGATCCAATATCGTCCGACGTCGCACCCAGGAGTATGCCGGTCCGGTTAGCGTTGAAGTAGACGCCCTCCGCCAGCATGCTTTGCACGCCTTCCCAAGTGCCGCGCTGCTGGTAGTAAGCCACCAATTCCTCTCGCCCGCTGCCTATCCCCCCTCGCATATCGCGCAAGGTGATGTACTGGCGGAACTCCTGGCCGGCGCTCCTATTGATCAGGATGGCGACGGTGCTCATGACGACGATGATGACGACACTGAAGGCCAGTGTCTGTTGCACCCAGAGCCGTCTCATACGCCACCTCCCGTCAGGCGGTAGCCGACGCCGAACACGGTCTCGATGAGGTCTGCCGGCGCGCCTGCTTCCTCCAGTTTACGGCGCAGATTGCGGACGTGGCTGTCCACGGTGCGCTCCACGCCCTCGTAGCTGTACCCCAGGCCGTATTCGATCATCTCCGAGCGGGTTAGCGCGTGACCGGGACGTTCGGCCAGGGCCTGCAAGAGGCCGAACTCGGTGGGGGTCAGGTGCACCTCATGGCCCTGCACCTCTACCCGGTGGGCGTCAACGTCCATCAGCAGCCCTCCGGCGCGGATGACGTTCGCCATGGCCAGCCCGCCCTGGGCGCGGCGCAGCACGGCTCGGATGCGCGCGAGTAGCTCGCCCGGATGGAAAGGCTTGGTCACATAATCATCGGCGCCTAGTTCCAGGCCGGCAATTCTGTCGTGGGGCTCGACACGGGCGGTGAGCATGATGATCGGCGTGTGGGCCAGGGCAGCGTCGTTTCGTATCACGCGGGTCACGTCCCACCCGTCGCGGTCGGGCAGCATCAAGTCGAGCACCACCAGGTCGGGGCGCACGCGGCGCAGCGCGTGCAATGCGGTTTCGCCGTCGTAGGCGACCATTACCTGGTAGCCCGCCTGCTTCAGGCTGGCACGCAGCAAGCGCACGAGCTTGTGGTCGTCGTCCACGACAAGGATTCGGCCGTCAGGCGTATCACGTTGAGTCATTGGCCCGTATTCTCCACTGTAGTTGACGAATGGGCAAGTGCATTCCAATGGTGGTCAGTTCTGCGTAGCCTCCGCATGCAGCTCATAGCGAGCATAGTGCGCGTGGTCGATGCGCAAGTCGAAATCTACGCTAGCCCCTGGCGCGATCTCGCCGGGCACGAGGGTCCAGCCCACGCTCGCGATCTGCCCGTGGGCATCGATCAGCGTCCCGGCGATGTTGGCGTCCCTGACCGCAAACGGGTTCTCGTTGCTCACCGTGCCCGTGATGCGCACGTGGCCAACACCGTCGCTGCGCACCCGCACGTTGCGCAAGTGGAGGGGCACCGGCTGGCGATACTCGACAGGGCTGGCATCGGGGTGCAGATGGTACGAAACGTAGTCCCTGGGGTAGATCTCCAGGCTGAAAGGGCATGTCGCACCCGGCGCAAGGAGCTGGCACGCGGCGTACACCTTGCCCGTGCGGTGCCAGTTCGGGTCGCGCACCCGTTTCACCGACCCGCCCCCCTCCCCTTCTCCCTTCTTCCCTTTCCTTTCTCCCCCATCATCTGGAACGTACCGTCTACTATACGTTACTTCCGTGAAGAACGTAGCCACGACGCCCACGCCTCCATAGACCTCATCGCCATCATTCCGTATCCTTCCCGTCACCTCGTAGAAACCATTCTCCTTGATGCGGACGGCGCTGACCAAGATGGCAAGCGGCGGGCCAGGATCGGTGTCCGGGACGCGCGTCAGTTCCACCGCCTGCCCCGCGGGCGCCTGAGGGACACGCGTCGCTGGGGCTGGGTCCCGTGGGGCGGGGGGCGCTGTAGGAGTCATCGTCGAGGTCGGCTTCTGAGGCGTCTCGGTCGCGCGGCTAGTGGCTGTCGGTTCGGTTATGGGTGTTGCCGTCGGCGTCGGGGCGTCCGTGGGCGCCTGCGGTGAGCCCAGTCGAACCGCCTGGGTGTGTGCGGGATAGGGCGTATGGGTCGTCTCAACCTGAGCCTCTGGTGTTGTCGCTACCGTCGGCCTCTGGCCGTTCTTGACGCTGCCGCAGGCAGAGATCAACAGCACTAGTACAATCACACTTGCCAGAATTCCCTTCATTTCTCTCACTCTTTCGATTATGTCGTCCTTAACGCCTCTGTTGGCGACAGATTCGCTGCCTTGATGGCCGGTTGCAGCCCCGCGATGCTCCCGATGAGCAACGCGGCGGCGAAACCACCAAGCAGGGCCGCTGGCGGCACGACGGTGGCCCAGCCCCTGATGGTAGCGTAGATCGCCGTCACGAGGACGCCCAGGCCGATGCCCCCAGCACCGCCGATGGCGCTCAGCAAGAGGGCCTCACCGAGAAACTGACCGGCAACGTGGAGCCTAGTGGCGCCCAGGGCGCGCCGCAGCCCGATCTCACCGCGACGCTCGAGCACGGAGATCACCATGACGTTGGCGATGCCGACCCCGCCGACCAGGAGCGACACCGCCCCCAGGCCCAGCAAGAGCGTCGTAAGCGCGTCATCGGCGGCCTCCTGTGCTTCCAGCGCGTCCGAGGGCTTGTCGACCGTGACCTCTTCGGGGAATTGCGGGTTGGCGGTGGCCGCCAGCACGGTCATCACCTGGTCGACCTTTCTTGGATCGACCCGTACCAACACCCGCGAGGGCAGGTTCTCGTGGTCGAGATAGGTCTCCGCCGCGCTGTGGCCGATGAAGACCGACCGGTCGAGGTCGGGGGCCAGTTCGAACAGGTTCAGGATGCCGATGGCGGTGAACCATCGGTCGCCCAGCCACACCTGCTGGGTGCCGCTGACCGTGCGCACCCCCAGACGCTCCGCGGCGACCGCACCCAAGACGACGTTGGGATACGCGGCCTTGGCCGGGTCCTCGAGCCAGACCCCGTCGGCCAGCGAGCCGCTCAACACGTCTAACAGGTCTCGGTCGACAGCCTGAATCGAGATGCCGCCCGTCTGCGCCGTGGGGACGAGTTCGCTCCGGTAGACGTAGGCCGGGACGGCGCTGAGCATGCTGGTGGATTCGACCGGGCCGATGCGGGCGATCATATCGGTGGCCGTTTCCGGGAGCGTGCCCGACCCCATCCCCAGCCCTTCACTGGGTTCAACGGTGAGCAAGTTGGTGCCCAGGCGCTCAAGCTGGGCCAGCAGCTCCGACTTGGACGATTGCGAGAGGCCCAGCACCGCGACCATGGCCGCGATGCCGATCATGATCCCCAGCGCCGACAGCGCCGAGCGCCTTTTGCGCGACCGGATGCCGATGGTGGCGGTACGTATGAGGTCTCCAACGTCGAGCTTGCTGGGTTGTATAGACGTGGCCATTATACCACCTCCCCTGTAT
>CAZPJP010000234.1:1686-4861 GCA_964586915.1 uncultured Anaerolineales bacterium | reverse complement strand
CCCTGCCTCCTTCACGGAGACGCCCAGGTCGAACTCGGGGCTCTGGTAGGTGGTCAGCCCGAGGTCTCGCTCAGGAAGGGCCGTCTCGACCACCTGGAAGTGGTCCGGACGATGATCCAGGACATCGGCCACCCACGGTGGCAGCGTGCCCTCGGCGATCCAGTCGCGGAGCATCCCGATCTCCGGCGCTGTCTCACAGACCACGCTGGGCTGGTAGGCGCGGCTGTGAGGCCCAGCCCAGCGCCCGGTCCCAGCGTGAATGTGTAAGGCCGCGCTGAGCCCGAGTCTGGCTAGTGCGGTGCGAGCACGGATTCGCGTAGCCTCGTGGCGAACCCACCGGGCCAGTCGGGCCAAAGCCCGGATCGTCACCGCGGTATAGGTCGGGCTGTTGTACTCGAAGGGATGACCGTGCTGATCGGTGAATGCCATCCACGCCACGAGCTTCTGGTAGCCTCGCTGCGTGATCTCGGCATCATGGCGGTGAGCGCCACACGCCTGGAGCAACTCGCCGCCCAGGCAGGTGTTGAGGATGTCGAGCATCGCGATGTTGGTGTAGGCGACCAGGACGTCCAGGCGCCGAATTTCGTCCAGGCCGAGCCGAATCGCCTCCAGCACGCGCGTTCGCATCTCCGGCGAGAGGCGATCCCGGTGCGCCAACATCATCGGGATGAGATGCTCGAGGTTGAACTCGACGGCGTTGAGGTCCTGGACGACCTCGTCCTCCGCCATCCACAGGAAGTTCCCGCAGTGCGGATCGGACTCTCGGCGTTCCTGGCAGGCTAGGACGGCGTCCAGGACCTCATGAGCGAGCTCGAGATCCTCCGGTGTGCCGTTGGCGACCAGGTCGGCGGCGAGCCGCGCGCCCTTGCGCGACTCGTGGAAGACGCCGTTTTCGGTGACCTTGCTGATCAAGTAGGTATCTGGGTTGAAATCGGGAGGTAGGGGGAGCGGTGTATCGGCCATAGGTTAGCTTTCGTCCTCTGATTCCTTGTCCTTGTCGTTCACCTCAACGTGGACGCCCTTCTTCCCACTCCCGAAGGCGATCGAGGCCCCGAGTACGAATCCGAAGTCGTACGCTTTGCCCGTGTTGTGCGTCTCATAGATCCGCACGTCTGGGTTGAAGAGGCTGATAAAGAATGTGATCGGCATGATCATCCCATGCCAGAGCCCTGCCCAGAAACCGGCGGACGCTGCTTCAGGCTTCCGAAACTTCGATCCCGGCCCTGCAACTGCAAACTTGTTTGCCATTGCCATTTACCCCTTTCTGTAACACAGCGTACGGTTGACCACCACATCCACGCACCCAGGTAGATCCTCTGCGTCTCCCGGGCTCTGCGTTGAGTTTCCTACAAATCCCAGGTGTCGGGCCACTCATAGTGATCGTGAATGTCCTCGATGTAGGCCATCGGCTCGTTGGGCTCGATGTCAAACAGCGCCTCCAGCGTCTCCACAGCCTGTTCGTAGCTGCGCGTCTGATGGCTCTCCAGAACGCCATACAGCAGCATCGATGTGTCGCCGGTGAGCAGGGCTTCGAGCGTCCGCTCCATGCTCAACCAGCGAGGGTAGATGCACTCCAGCATCACTTTGTTGGGCAGGGGCTCCACGCGGATGGGCTGGATGCCCTTCGCGTTGACGATTGCCGGAACCTCCACGGCGACATCGTCGGGGACGCCGGGCAGCGCGCCATAGTTGAGCACGTTGACCTGCGCCCGGTACTCATTGTTGTTGGTCAGCGCGTCGATGATGGGCACGTGCTGCTCTGAGGTCTTTTCGTCGCCGAAGAGGGTGACGGGGCGCACCGCGGGGTCGTAGGCGGCCTCTTTCATGCGGGCGTATTTCTCCTCCTTGCGCTTAAGGATTCGATCGCGTCCTTCCGGCGTGTCCCCACCCCCGCCCGCGCCGTACCACTGGGCGCGTGTCTCGAGATCGGTGTGATACCACCATCCGCCACTCCGCGGAGTATCGCCGATGGGGAAGAGGCCGTACATCTTGTACTGATGGATCGCCGCCCGCGACCACTGAGCCGGCACGCCGGACTCCTTGTGATCCTCCCAATACTGCTCGATGTTCTCCTCGATCCAGCGATCCAGGATGGGATACGCATCCACGACCTCGCCGGTCTCCTCGTCCTCGTAGTAGAAATCGGTCAGCCAGATATTGTGGTTCAGTCCCGGTGCTTGCCAGGTGACCCGGTCGGGATCGAGGCCGATCAAGCTGGCGACGCGGCGGTAGCCATAGTGACCGTGACAGAGGCCACAGACCCTGACATTGGTCTCACGGCCCATTAATGTGGTCCCGTCGAAGACGGGATTTCCCGCGAGCAGGATCCAGGCGTCGGGACAGATTGCCTCCACATCCCGCGCGACGTCGAGCATCAACTGCAGGTTATGGTACTCTGGCATCCCGGTGTGGCCGTAGAAGTAGCCGAGCTTAGCAGTGAGCTCTCGACGGCGCTTCATAAAGTACTCATTGTGCGTCACCGTCGCGGTGTTGATGACGAAGTCGGCGTCCTCCAGCGCCTCTGCGCGATCCAGGGTGCGGGCGAAGCTGAGATCGGCGCCCAGGTCCTCGGCATAGCGCTGTGCCAGCCGATAGACGACGTCCAGACGCTCCTCGTTGATGTCCATAAAGTGAACTTGACTGCCCTCCAATCCCTCGGTCAGACAGAGGTCTTTGACCAGGCCGAGGGAGAAGACGACACTGCCGGCGCCGATGATGGTGACTTTGACTGCTGACATGGGATGCTACCTCCTGAAATGGGAAAGATATAGGGTGATGAGCAAGTGCTACGACATCCTGATCTCTAGAACTCGAACTCCAGCCTCTGATCTCCGCGCTGGACGATAAAGCTGGTTTGGGCGAAGGGAACCTGACAGTAATGGTTATCAAAGCGGGGATAGGTGTGGAGCGCGATCTCCTCTCCTTCGACGGTCAACGGCCCCTCCCAGCCGAAGCGGACGCGGCCCAGTGACGGCGAGGTATACCGTACCTCCATCCCCTCGTGCGTCAGTAGGCTCTCCGTCACCGCTTCGACGAAGCTCTCAAAGTCACCCCAATCTTCTTGTCGGCCCATCTCGCAGAGCCACACGTTCTCGCGTCCGTCGGCTCGCAACTCGACGTCTGGCGTGTCGCCGTCGGGCAGCCAATGAGTGGGGTGCTGGGAGTGCAGCGCGAT
>CAZPJP010000234.1:0-1586 GCA_964586915.1 uncultured Anaerolineales bacterium | reverse complement strand
CCCAATTGCCGCGCTCGACGACCTCATCGAAGGCTGCCTGTGGGAAGTAGGCGTGGGTGAAGGGGAAATCGACGACATCTGGGATGCGATAAACGCAGACGAGCACGTTCCGGTGCTGGGCCGCCCGGGGCATGATCCCGTTGCCGGCCCAGTAGTTGGGCCGGGAGGTCTCGTCGTCCGCGCCGGGATGGTTGGTGAAGACGACGGCGTCGATGCCCAGCGTCGCCTGCCAGATGTGCTGTTGATAGCCGGGCTTGCCGGGACGATAGTCCTGCGCGCAGCTCAGGAGGTAGTCCGGGGTTCGGGTGGTCTGGATGTGAACCTCGGTCATGGCATGGCAATCGAGATCCCGGTCCACGACCTCACCGAATGCCTCAACCTGCCACTGGAGGAGCTTGTCGTAGAGCGGCTGGTAGTCCTCGTACAGCATGATGTCGCGCAGCTGTCGGGTCTCCTGGGCAAGGTCGAAGATGCTCGGGTGTGTGTAGTCCTGAATGCTCCAGAAGAGGTGTCCATCCTCCAGGCTGTCGTAGGAGAGCCCGAACTTGGGTGCGTCGTCCATATCGAGGCTGTGTCGCTCCTGGAAGAGCTGGGGTCCGTCCAAGTCGGCTGCGATATCGGCGATCATCTCCGGGCAGCGATACGAGCTCGTCGCGAGCGGAACGGTGCCGAGGGCGTTGGGGCTGTTGTAGAGGCCCATGCCAAACATCAACTTCGCCGTCGAGGCCGAGCCCTCCCGCCGCCCGCCCTTGATCAAGCGGGCATAGGTCCGCCCGTGGGTGCAGCCGAAGACGCCGCGATAGGTGTGCAGCGCCATCTCGAAGAGGAGCAGGTCGATGAACAGCCCGGCCTGCCGGCGGATCTCGGCATCCTCGGCGAAGTCGTGGAGGTTGACCAGCGCCAGCAGATCCTCCTCGAAGTAGCAGTTGGACAGCCATTCGCTGAAGCCGAAGCGCGCGCGGAAATCGAGCCACCGGCGGATGAAGTGCAGCGCATGCTCCATATGGTAGCGCCCATCCTTGCCGTCATTCTCGAAGGTGCGCTCCTTGAAGAGCTGACCGGCCAACAGCTCGTCGGAGTGGAAGATGATCTGGTGGTTCTCGGTATGGTAACAGCGCCGGTTGTCGCCCTTTGGCTCGTCCCACCAGTACTTGAACCGGAGCAGACATACATCGATGTCGGTGATGAGCTCGGGCGAGATGCCCGGGCTGTCGTGATAGGCGTAGAGAATGCGCAGCAGGCCGCCGACGGCGAAATCACAGCAGTCGTGCCGCGAATCGACGAACGCGATGCCTTCCCGGATGGGCGCCTCGTCCACCGCTTGCCCCAGTTCCAGGCGCGCAATCTGACTGAAGAAACCGATACGTCCTCCAGGGTTCTGGGCCGCGCAGAACTCCAGGTACTGCTGTCTACGCTCCTCGTAAGTGCCTCGGGGTTCAGGCCAGTAAAGGTCCTCCATATGTCTCCTCCTGTTTGGTCCCGGTGACGCTCTAGTGCTCAGTTAAGCTGATGTTTGAGGTTCGTAGTAACGACTTCAGTCGTTCCGGCGCCTCAGAAGGCTCGCCTTCCGAGGCGGTGGCAGAACC
>CAZPJP010000233.1:0-5014 GCA_964586915.1 uncultured Anaerolineales bacterium | reverse complement strand
GATAGAGACATATGGAGAGTATGTCAATACGCACCCCCGCTTCGCGGCCCACGCTTCGTGGCCCACGCTGTCCCAACGCGCTACCTCATTCCACCGTGATAACGTCGAAGGACTCAGATGTATTGCCGTCTAGATCCTCGACGACGAAGCCGACGACGTAGACCCCGGCGGCTGCATCCAGCTCTTCCCACGCAAACATCTCGTCGCCAAAGGTTAACATACCTCCCTCTAGCGTCGTCGTCTCCGCCAAGTTTCCGTTGCCGTCCAGATCCCACCACGTGTCGAGGACCGTGAAGGTGTCCCCGGTGTTGGGAATGATCTCGCGCGGTGCCCCGACGCCGCCCTCGCCGGTGAAACCAAAGACCTGTCGCAAGACACCATTGCTGAAATAGAGCCGAGCATAGCGCGTCTCACCATCGGCCGCGTACGTATAGATGCCGTCGACGCTGTAGACGGCATCGTCGAACGTGGCGCCGTAGGTTTCGGGCTTGAAGAGCGCGACCACGGAGTCGACGCCGTCGCTGATGGCGAAGACGATAGGCTCCCACTCGAACTCCATCGTGAAGTCACCGTCTCCCCAATCGGGGTAGTAGACGCCGTCAATCTCCCGCGTCTCTTGCCCCTCCAGATAGTCCTTGTCGATCACGAAGATCGAGTTTGCGTTTTGGTCGTAGAAGCCGACAAAGAGGTAGACGTAGCCGATATTCTCGCCGGTGATGTTGGCGCTCCAGAGGACCGGCCGTCCGGGAGCAGCGACATCAGCTGACAGACTCAGAGATGAGACGGCGATCGTGCCCGCCCCCGGCCCCTCAATCGTCGCGCCGCGATCTGGCAGACCGAGCACGCCGGTTGCCCGTTCGAAGCGCTTTCCCGTGTAGTGATACGTGAGATAGTCATCCCAGAGCGACTCCGAGGCGAATCGCTGGGCCACCGTTGTATAAGATTCGGGCCCTGCAACTCGGGTTTGGAATATCTGCGAGTTCGGGAAATAGATCGATAGTCCGGTAGCGCCTGGCTTCTTGCGCCCGTGTCTCTCGGCGATGACGGCCTGATCCAGTGCGGCCAACACCTCTTCAGCCAACCCCGCCACGCTCTGGCTGCCGCTCTCGGAGCGCAGTAGTTGGGTGAAATGACCGAGATCCAGGTAAGAGGGAGGCACCTGTTGCCCAAAGATGCTGGTGAATGATTGTGCGTAGGAGCGTGCTTTGGCGACTTGGTTCTGGTTGGCGTCCTGCAGCGCGTAGGCGAGCTCGTTAAAGCTGCTGTTCACCGTCGCAATGGCGCTCAGGTCGATCGCCGCCAGTGTGATGCCGCCCTCAAGCTGTTGCGTGATCTGCTCGGCACTGGGAAGCCCGAAGGTCCCGCCCAGCGGCGAACCGCGCGACAGAAACTCTGCTCGGGCCTGATCGTCGACAATGCGCTGGTCGTCTTCGATATAGCTTTCCACAATGAGGCGTCCCAGCTCCGCGCCGTCGATATTGGGATTCGCCTTCAGGGCGCTGAGGAAGCTGGTATAGGCCCAGCCCAGGGCCGGTTCCGTCTCCTGCGACATCACAGCATAGCGGGCGTGGGGTGCCAGCGCGGTAAAGACCTCAAGGTGGCCCATCAAGCAGGCATCGAGCCCGATCAACTCGAACTGATCGACGCCGGTGCCGTCGCGGATCTCCTGGAGGGCTTCATCCAACTCCATCAGGAACAACTGATCGCCCATCTCCGCAAGCGCGATATTATGGCTGCCCCTGCCACCAGGCGCTGGATCAGACCATCCGCCGGGCCAACCCAGACCGTGGTCCGAGAGGATGAGCACGTACTTGTCGGCTGGGAAGGTCTCGATGGCCCACGCAGCAAAGTCCACTAACGTCTCACCGTCGGCCATATTGAGCTCACCGAGGTCGGCAATCTCCTGCGAGCCTATGCGTCCTAGGTCATTGTCCAGGTTCACATAGAAGCGCTTGGTCGAGGACCAGTTGCCGTCCCCGGTGTAACCGCCCGCGTAGCGGTCGATCTGAGACACGATGTGTAGTCGCTCGCTGGACCCAACGCGTTCCGCCTCATTCAGGTCTAGTAAGATATCATGCTCCAGCACCTTGTCATCGGCGTCCTGATAGAGCATCACCAGCCAGGTCTGACCGTCGCCCGAGACCGCCGCCGGTGGCGTGAAGGGCCTGGGGGTCCTGGTAGCTGCGGGTGCCAGCGTCGGCTGGGCCAGCCCATCCGACTGGGTCGGGATCGCGGGGAGTAAGCTGCCGCCCGATCCTGACGATAGGAACGTCGCGATGAGCACACAGGCACAGATGACGACCAGGATAAGGAGGCCGATAAGGATGAGAGGCGGGATCTTGCCTCCCCTCAGTAGATTGAGCAGCCCCTGTATCGGGATCTGAGGTGCTCCGCCGGTTTGGCCTGTGGTGGGACGGGTTGTGTATGCTTGGCTTTGAGGACGCTGGCTGGAAGAGCTCGCCGGCCCTTCGGAATCCTCACGTCGTCCCCGACTTGGGGTGCTCGCGCGCTCTCTGTCTTCTGGCTGCGACGAATCGCCGCGCCGTCTGCGTGTTGACCGTATCTTTCTGTCAGACATGGCTACCCTCACTATGTGGTTGGTTTTCGCCGGCGCGTCTTCCTGGTCCGGCAACATACCTGCTGCATTCGTTGGCAGCACCCTTGGTGATGTAGTTGCACAGCCGAACGTCGGATCGGACCGCCGGATGTGTGAGGGCGATGCGTGCTGGGCTGAGCCCCAACAGACTGCCAACGCCGTGCCAATCCGCCGAGTTACCTTGGAACTCTCTTGCCTCGGATGATAGCACGCCCTCCGATATTGTCGATGATGGTGTGATGTTGCACATTGGAGTAGTTGACGCAGCGCCAGAATGTGTAGAATAACCATGGTGTACGCTCGTGCGCTCTTTAGCTCGGGTGGTCCTTGCCTGGGGTCCGAATGGGACGTTGACCGCCGTAACCCTGACCGTCGCGATTTTGGCAGGCACACTGTTGATAGGCTTGATCGGCATCGTCTTGACAAGCATCGTCCTGACAAGCATAATCCTGACGAGCACAGTCCTGGCAAGCATAGTCCTGATAAGCATAGTCCTGATAAGCATAGTCCTGATAAGCATAGTCTTTGGGGAGAGGAAGATGAAGGGATATACTGGTAAGATACTTCACGTGGATTTGGCCAACCAATCTATCGAGGCAGAGGAACCCGACGAGCTCTTTTACCGGCGCTATTTGGGGGGCTCCGGTCTCATTGCGTACTATCTGCTCAAAGAAGTGGGCCCGGAGGTGGATCCATTGGGCCCCGACAACCTGCTGATCTTCGCCGGCGGTGCCATCACCGGCGTGCCTGTGGCGGGCTCGGGCCGCAGCGCCGTGGGCGGCAAGTCGCCGCTCACCGGCGGCTACGGTGAGGCAGATGTCGGTGGGTTCTTTGGCGCTGAGCTGCGCCGCGCCGGCTACGACGCTGTCGTGGTGCGCGGTCAGGCCGAAAGCCCGGTCTATCTCTGGATCAACGACGGTGAGGTGGAGATCCGGCCCGCCGATCACCTCTGGGGTATGACGACGGCAGCGTGTCAGGAGGCGATCCAGGAGGAGCTGGGAGAGAAGGCAGCCCGGTTTGCCCTGATCGGCCCCGCTGGCGAGAGAATGGTCCATTATGCGTGTGTTATTAACGACCTGAAGCATGCGGCGGGACGCACCGGAATGGGGGCGGTCATGGGGTCCAAGAAGCTCAAGGCTGTGGTTGCCCGGGGACGGACTGCGGTCCCGGTTGCCGATCAGGAGGGCGTCCAGGACCTTGCGCGCTATATGGCCACCAACTGGAAGGATAAGGCATGGTCGATGCACGAGCTGGGGACGCCGGGCGGGTTGACCGGCTTGCATAAGCAGGGCAAGCTGCCGACCCGGAACTTCCAGGACGGTCAGTTCGAGGGCGCCGAGAAGATTGGGGGCGAAGCGATGCGCGATACCGTGCTCATCGATCGCGGTGGGTGCTTCGCATGTCCGATCCGCTGCAAACGCGTGGTCGAGGTCGATGACGAGGACTACCAGGTAGACCCCATCTACGGCGGCCCTGAGTATGAGACCATCGGCGCCTTCGGCTCAAACTGTGGCGTCGATGATCTGCGGGCTATCTCGAAGGCTCATGAGATCTGCAATGCCTATGGCCTTGATACGATCTCCACGGGTATGGCCGTCTCTTTTGCCATGGAGTGCTTCGAGAATGAGCTTCTTTCGGTGCATGATACGGGTGGATTGGAGCTCCGCTTTGGCAACGGCGAGGCTATGGTCGCGCTGACACAGCAGATCGCTGATCGCGAGGGGCTGGGCGCTCTCTTGGCCGAAGGTACAGATGTCGCTGCAGCCAAGATCGGCAACGGCGCAGAGCAATATGCCATCAACACACACAGTCAGCCGCTGCCTATGCACGAGGCCCGTTCCCGTCACGGTCAAGCCTTAGGCTATGCGGTGTCGCCCACCGGGGCCGATCACATGCACAATATGTGGGATGAAGGGCTTGCGGCGGATCCTCTCGGCGAGGGCTGGAAGTCCCTGGGCGTCTACACCTCGGTCCCGGCCACCGAGCTGCCGACGACGAAGGTGGCAGCGTACACCGTCACCGCCAAGGTGCAGTGGCTTGATAACGCCTTCGGCATGTGCATGTTCATCCCCTGGACAAACGATCAGAAGGTTGAGCTGATCCGCGCCATCACCGGCTGGGAGACCAATCTCTTCGAGCTGCTAAAGGCGTCCGAGCGGCAACTGACCATGATGCGCCTCTTCAACATGCGTAACGGCTGGACCAGAGACGATGATACGCTCCCCGAGCGCTTGTCCCAGTCTCACGTCAGCGGTTCGGTCTCGGAGAAGCCGGTGTCGCCTGAGGAGTTGGACGAGACCCTCACGCAGTTCTACACGATGATGGGGTGGGATCCGCAGACCGGTAAGCCCACCCCTACTAAGCTTCAGGAGTTGGAGATTGCCTGGGCGGATGCCTGAGGTTATCTCACCAGACACA
>CAZPJP010000232.1:0-5099 GCA_964586915.1 uncultured Anaerolineales bacterium | reverse complement strand
GTCTCACCGGCCATCTCGAGGTCGCCGGCTTCCCCTTCGACACCGAGGGATGGGCGCCTGGCGGCCTGGTGCGGCGTGAGGTGGAGGGCGACTTCGTCTTCACGCCCCAGCTGCCCGATCCCGATACCCTCGCTTCCAGCCTCACCGACGAGAAGGAGCTCGTGACGCTGGTGCCCTATGGCAGCGCCAAGCTGCGCATCACCGTCTTTCCAGATGCCAGCCGGCTGCCGATCGGGAGTTGAGGAGACCGAGACTATGGAGACGAAATTCGCCGTATATGCCGAGCAGTACCGCGCCGCGCTGCTGGACGACGTCATCCCATTCTGGGAGCAGCACTCCATCGACGTGCTGCACGGAGGCTTCTTCACCTGTCTGAATCGCCAAGGTCACGTCTACGACACCGACAAGTTCGTCTGGCTGCAGGGCCGCCAGGTCTGGACCTTTGCCATGCTCTACAATCAGGTGGAACCCCGCCCTGATTGGCTCGCCGTGGCGCGGCAGGGCGCCGACTTCCTTCGAAAGCATGGCCGTGACGCGGAAGGAAACTGGTATTTCTCCCTGACTCGGGACGGAAAGCCCCTGGTGCAGCCCTACAACATCTTCGCCGATTGCTTCGCTGCGATGGCCTTCAGCCAGCTTGCCGTCGCCACGGGCGATCCCCAAGCTGAGGATATCGCGGTCGAGACCTACCGGAACATCCTGCGTCGCCAGGACAATCCCAAAGGACAATACGAGAAACGGGTTCCCGCGACACGCCCCCTCAAGGGATTCGCCTTGCCGATGATCCTTTGCAACCTTACGCTCGAGCTCGAACCCCTACTGGCTCCGGCAGAGGTGGAGGAGACGATCGATACCTGCGTCCGCGAGGTGATGGACGTCTTCCTAGACCCGGAGCGCTTGTTGGTCTTCGAGAACGTCGCGCCCGACGGACAGCATGTCGATAGCTTCGACGGACGTCTTCTCAATCCCGGTCACGGTATCGAGGCAATGTGGTTCATCATCGATATCGCGCGACGCCGGGGCGACCAAGCTCTCATCGAAGGAGCCACCGATGCGACTCTCAGTATCCTGCGCTACGCGTGGGATCGAGAGCACGAGGGCATCTACTACTTCTTGGACGCCCACGGCCACCCACCCCAACAGCTGGAGTGGAGCCAGAAGCTCTGGTGGGTGCACCTCGAGGCGCTGGTCGCACTGGTGATGGCCTACCGTGCGACCGAACGGGACGCATGCTGGGAATGGTATCAGCGAGTACACGACTACGCCTGGACCCGCTTCCCGGACCAGGATTATGGAGAGTGGTACGGTTATCTGACCCGCCATGGAGAGGTTCTGATGCCGCTCAAGGGCGGGAAGTGGAAGGGCTGCTTTCACGTGCCCCGCGCCCTCTATCGCTGCTGGCAGGAGTTCAGCGCCCTCTCCGCACGCGAATGAGCTATTGCCCAGCGCCCCCACCTATGACCGACCCGCCGCCGGGAGCGGAGGAGCGCCGCACGGCGGCGCAGATCGCTGCCGACCTGCGGGAGCTGGGCGTCCGGGAAGGCGACGCCCTCCTGGTCCACAGCTCCCTCAGCTCGATGGGCCACGTCGTTGGAGGGCCGGAGACGGTCGTCCGCGGCCTACTGGACGCTCTGGGAGCGTCCGGCACGCTGTTGATGCCGGCGCTCAGCTATGAGCACGTGACGTCGAAGCAGCCCATCTTCGACCTGCGCCACACCCCGTCGAACGTCGGGGCCATCGCGGAGCACTTCCGGCGACGCCCTGGGACCCAGCGCAGTCTGCATCCGACCCACTCGGTCTGCGCCGTCGGACCGCGAACGACCGAGCTCCTCAGCGACCACGCGAAGGATCGGACGCCTTGCGGCGACCACTCCCCCTTTCGCAAGCTGCCGCAGCTGGAGGGCCGGATCCTGATGCTGGGGTGCGGGCTGCGGCCCAACACCTCGTTCCACGCCATTGAGGAGCGTGTGGTGCCACCCTACCTCTTCGGCCTGCCGCTGACCTATGTGCTGATCGACCGACACGGCAACTCCCACGAGAGAACCTACACCAGGCACAGCTTCCGCGGGTGGATCCAACGCTACGACCGCATCGCCGGGTTGCTCGCAAGCCCGGCCCTCGTTGCAGGGCACGTGCTTGAGGCAGAATCGTACATCATCGACGCCCACGCCCTCTGGAAAGCAGCGCTGGCAGCCCTGCGACGCGATCCCCTCTACTTCGTCGAACCAGAAAAGGCAGCATCTTGACAGAGCACTACACAGGTCCCATCAGCCGTGTCAGCCCCAACTGGCCAACAGCGGAAGCTGAAGTATCCTACCGCTGATCATGATGGATATCCCTCAGCAGGTCTGCGCGTTGCCCTCACCCGTTTTCTTTAGCTCGCGACCTTCGAGCGGGCTGCGACGCCAGCGCCCGTGAGGCAAATCCCACACACCCTAAGGAGATTGATTATGACGGAACGTGTTCGTATGGCAATGATCGGCTGCGGTGGCATGGCCCGCCACCACCTGCGCAATATCCTGAAACAGACCGATACGACGGAGATTGTAGCCCTCTGCGAGCCCTCGCCCGCGGCGCTGGCGGAGACGGCCAAGGTCTTTGTCACGGCTGAGCAGGAGATACCTCCGAACGAGCCCAACTTGGCAAGGCTACTCACCAACTACGACCTCGATGCCGCGTTCATCATCACGCCTCACGCGCTGCACTACGATCAGGCCAGGATGTGTCTCGAAGCAGGTCTGGACGTCCTCCTCGAGAAGCCGATGGTGATGAACGCCGAGGAAGCCCGCAGCCTGATCGATGTTCGCGACCGCACCGGCAATCTGCTGGTCGTTGCCTTCAACGGCAGCCTCTCACCGGAGATTCGCGAGTCCGTGCGGCTCCTGCGCTCCGGCGCGCTGGGCAAACTGCTCAGCATCAGCGCCACCGTATGGCAAAGTTGGGGTCCAGGGACGACGGGCAAGTGGCGCCAGGATCCCGCGATCTCGGGCGGCGGCTTTATGTTCGATACGGGTGCGCACATGCTCAACACCGTCGCCGATCTCGCGGGAGAGGAGTTCGTCGAGGTCGCAGCCTGGACCGACAACTACGGCCGCCCCGTCGAGACCCTGGCCGCGGTGATCGCGCGCCTGGCGTCGGGCGCGCTGGTCACCTTCCACGGGTGCGGCGAGACGATCAGGACCTGCCGCTCCGACATCCGGGTCTTCTGCTCGGACGCGATCCTGCGGACCGGGGCCTGGGGACGCTGGCTGGAGATCCAACGCCAGGGTGAGCCCGACTTCACGCCGATCGAGCTGCCGCCGTCCCTGGGCGCGTGGGAGCAGTTCCTGTCGGTGCGCAACGGCGAGTTCGAGAATCCCAGCCCACCTGAAGTCGGCTTGCGGATGGCCCGTCTCTATGACGCGATCAAGGCCTCGGCGGCCCGCAAAGGTCAACCCGTACCCTGTGATTAGTTCCACTATAGTCCCTTTAAGGAGAGAACAGATGGCAGAGAAAGACAGCAAGAAGAAAGCTTTGATAGTCTGGGGCGGTTGGATGGGCCACGAGCCCGATCTATGCGTGGACGTCTTCGCGCCCTACTTAGAGTCCCAAGGCTACGATGTGACCATCTCCGACACCCTCAACATCTATCTCAACCGGGATCTGATGATGTCCCTAGACCTCATCGTCCCGGTTTGGACGATGGGTACGATCACCCAGGAACAGGAGAGCGGCCTGCTCGAGGTAGTCAAGAGCGGCGTCGGCATCGGCGGCTGGCACGGCGGCATGGGCGACTCATTCCGTAACAACGTCGAGTATCAGTTTATGGTCGGCGGACAGTGGGTCGCGCATCCCGGCGGCGTGATCGACTATGAGGTCAACATCACCCAACCCGACGACCCGATTGTCGAGGGCCTTAGCGACTTCGCGATGCACTCCGAGCAATACTATATGCATGTGGACCCCTCCAACGAGGTGTTGGCGACCACCACCTTCTCCGGGGACCACGCCTACTGGATTGCGGGCACCGTGATGCCCGTGATCTGGAAGCGAATGTACGGCCAGGGCCGGGTCTTCTACACCTCGCTCGGCCACGTCGCCAAGGACTTCGAGGTGCCCGAGGCCTTGGAGATCGTCAAGCGCGGCCTTCTCTGGGCCAGCACGTAGGGAAGCGACGGAGATCTCACAATGGAAACGACCAAAGTTGGCATCATCGGTTGCGGCAACATCAGCGGGATCTATCTGAAGAACAGCCAGGAGACCTTTGAGATCCTTGAGGTCGCGGCCTGCGCTGATCTCATCCCTGAGCGTGCCCAGCAGCAAGCCGAGAGCTACGGTGTGCCCTGTGCCTGCACTGTTGAGGAGCTGCTGGACGATCCTGACATCGAGATCGTGATCAATCTGACGACCCCCCAAGCGCACTTCACCGTGGCGATGCAGGCCATCGAGGCCGGCAAATCCGTCCACAACGAGAAACCCCTCGCGCTCACGCGAGAGGAAGGGCAGCAGTTACTCGAAGCTGCCGCAAAGCAGGGCGTGCGCATCGGCGGGGCGCCGGACACCTTCCTCGGGGGTGGACACCAGACGTGCAGAAAGCTCATTGACGACGGTTGGATCGGTGAGCCCATCGCTGCCACCGCCTTTATGCTGGGACACGGTCACGAAAGCTGGCACCCGAGCCCGGTCTTCTACTATCAGGTGGGCGGCGGGCCTATGTTCGACATGGGTCCCTACTACCTGACGGCCCTGATCAATCTGATGGGGCCGATCCGCCGGGTCTCCGGAGAGGCGGCGATCACCTTCCCGGAGCGGACAATTACCAGTCAACCGCTCTATGGCACCACCATCGAGGTCGAGACGCCCACGCATATCGCCAGCACGCTGCAGTTCGCCAGCGGTGCTGTGGGCACTATCATCACCAGCTTCGACGTCTGGGCGCACCAACTGCCGCGCATCGAGGTCTACGGCACCCAGGGCACCCTGTCCGTCCCCGACCCCAACGGTTTCGGCGGTCCCGTGCGCATTCGGCGACCCGGCGACACCGAGTGGCACGAGGTCCCCTTGACCCACGGCTACGCGGAGAACAGCCGCGGCATCGGCGTGGCCGATATGGCCTACGC
>CAZPJP010000231.1:0-5164 GCA_964586915.1 uncultured Anaerolineales bacterium | reverse complement strand
GTGAAGCACTACATCGCGCTCAAGCGGGAGATCCAGGCGGACGAGGCCATTGTCGCTGCCGGGGAGAACTGCCTCAACGAGTCCTACTTCTCGGATACGACGCCCTGCCTGGCGTGGAGCATGCTCTATGAGGAGAGCGGCCTGATCTGGGGATGTGAGGCGGACACGATGGCGATGCTGACCCAGGTCATCCTGCACGAATCGCTCGACGTGCCGATTATGATGACCAATCTCTATCCCTTTCTGATGGGGCAGGCCGCGCTGAAGCACGAGAACATCCCCAGGTTCCCCGATGTGGAGGATCCGGAGGACCACGTCCTCGTGGCGCACTGCGGCTACCTGGGCGTCGTGCCGCGCTCTTTCTGCACGTCCTGGTGCCTGAGGCCAAAGGTACTGGCTATCGTCGACGACAACGCCACGGCCCTCGACGGACGGCTGCCGACGGGGGAGGTCACGCTGGCGAAGCTGGGTCCGGCACTGGAGCGGCTCTCGGTGGTGGAAGGTTACCTGGAGGGGTACGTGCAGTACCCTGGGTCCGACTGCCTGAACGGTGGCGTCATCAGGGTATCGGATGGCCCTGGGCTGATGGATAAGCTCGTCTCGCACCACTACCTGTTGATGACAGGCCATCATCTATCCGACATCGAGATGATCGCGCCGGTCTTTGGCCTGCAGGTAGACCGGATCTAGGGGCGTGAGGCGATGAGAAAGACCTACCTGATCGGCGTCGACCTGGGCACCAGTGCGACCAAGGCGGCTCTGTATCAGGTGGATGGGACGTTGGTGGCCGAGGCCAGCGTCGAGGTGCCGCTCTACCATCCTCGTCCCGGCGTGGTCGAGCAGAAGAACGAGGATTTCTACCGCTCGGCAGCCCGGACGGTGCGGGTCTGCCTCCAGGCGAGCGGCATCGACTCACGCGAGGTCGCCGCCATCGCCTTCGACAGCCAGATGGCGGGCATTGGGTCGGTGACCGCGGATTTCGAACCGGCGACCCGCTTCGATTCGTGGCTCGATATGCGCTGCCAGCCCTATATCGACTGGATCGACGAGCACCACGGGGACGTGGTCACCCGCCTGACCGGCTGCCCGCCGACCTGCAACCATGGCGCGAAGATGCTGTGGTGGCAGCGCGAGCGCCCCGAGGCGTATGCGCGGATCGCTAAGTTCGTGACGCCCGCGGGCTACGTTGCCGGTTCTATGGCCGGACTGCAAAGCGACGAGGCGTTCATCGACACCACCTTTATCCATTTCTCCGCCCTGAGCGACGCCCGGGCTGGCACGTGGTCGAAGGCGTTGTGCGACCGCCTGGGGGTCGACGAGCGCAAACTGCCCAGAATCGTGCCCCCCTCGGAGGTGATCGGGGAGGTCACGGAGGCGGCGGCAGCGGACTTCGGCCTGGCGCCCGGCACGCCCATCGCGGCAGGCTGTGGCGACACGGCGGCAGGGGCGTTGGGGGCCGGCATCGTGCGGCCGGGCATGCTCTTCGACACCGCGGGCACAGCGTCGGTGCTGGCCAGCTGCACCGACCAGTTCGTGGCCGATGAGGAGCAGCGCGCCCTGCTGACGATGCGGTCGGTGATTCCCGGCCTCTGGCACCCCCTCGCCTACATCGCCGGGGGTGGGCAGGCGCTACGCTGGTTCCGGGACGAGTTCTATCGGCCGGACGGTGGTATGGATGGGAATCCCTATGACGTGATGGCGCAAGAGGCTGGTGAGGTGCCGCCGGGGGCCGAGGGGCTCTTCTTCTCGCCCCATCTGGGAGGGCGGGTCTGCCCCGCTAATCCGGCGATGCGCGGGGCGTGGACGGGATTCTCGTGGGGACATACCCGGGCGCACTTTATCCGGGCGATCCTGGAGGGGGTGGCCTTTGAGTATGCTTACTACCTGCAGATCCTCCGCGGCCTGGTTTCTGACCTCAGCTTGATCGAGGCGGTGGTGATCGGCGGTGGGGCCAGGAGTCACGTCTGGAACCAGATCAAGGCGGACGTGCTGGGGGTGCCCTACCAGAGGCTGAAGCGCTCCGAGTTCGCGACCTGGGGGAGCGCTCTGGTCGCCGGACACGCGGTGGGCCTCTTTGATAACCTGGCTGACGTAGCGGCAGGGACCACAGAGCGGCGCGGCGCGCCGGTTCGGCCACGCCCGGAGGTTCACGCAGCGTACCGACCTCTGATCCAGGATTACATTGATTGGGAGACGGTGCTCGCGGAGACGTTCCGGCGGCATAGCGACCGGTTGTCTGGCGATTAGGCAGCATAGGCCGGGGTGGCGATGTGCGTGAGTTGATGCCCGGACGCGCACAAGAAGAGGAGTGAACTATGTCTGATACAGGTCGGGTCTGTCTGGTGGGCGCTGGCAGGGTGGGACACGTCCACGCAAAGTCATTGACGCGTTACGTTCCCGCTGGTCAACTGGTCGGCATCGTCGACCCCGTCCCCGAGGCTTTGAACGCGATGGGGGACGCTTTCGAGATCGATGCCCGGTTCGCGTCTTTCGAGGAGGCCCTTGATTGGGGCGCTTTCGATGCTGTCGTGATCACGACGCCCACCTTTACCCACGCGGCGTTGGCCGCCCAGGCCGCTCAGGAGGGGAAGCACGTCTTTCTGGAGAAGCCGATAGCGCTGACGTTGGAGGAATGCGACACGATCATCGAGGCTGCTGCGCACACCGGCGTCGTGCTCCAGGTCGGCTTTATGCGCCGCTTCGATCCCGAGTTTGTCGCGGCCTACGAGCGCATCCAGGCGGGGGAGATTGGGCGACCGATGCTCATCAAGTCCCTCACCCACGGCCCCGGCCTCCCTCCGGCCTGGGCGCGGGACCTCGAGAAGTCGAACGGCATGCTCGCCGAGGTCAACAGCCACGATTGGGACTGCGTCCGGTGGCTGATGGGCGCCGACCCGGAGCGCGTCTACGTCGAGGTGGCCAACTTCAAGGGCGCGGCCCGTGGTGTGGAGGATCCCGACTTCTACGACACATTGATGGTCGATATTCGCTTTGAGGGAGGTGGATTGGGATCGATCTCCGGTGTGTGTCCCTGCGACTACGGGTACGACGCACGGGTGGAGATCATCGGCGAAAAGGGCATCATGCAGATTGGGGAGATGCAGGGACAGGCCGTGATCGTCTGCAGCGACCGCGATCAGGGGCTGGTGACGCCCATCTACCGGACCTGGCCCGAGCGGTTCAGGTGGGGCTATATCCACGAGATGGAGCACTTCATCGAGTGTGTCGGGATTGGGGCAGAGCCGCGTGTGGGTGGCGCCGACGGACGCTGGGCCGTGGCTGGGGTTCTGGCAGGGACGAGATCCTTCCAGGAGGCCCGTCCGGTCTACCTGAGCGAGATTCTGGAGGAGGCGCGAACCGGTGAGTGAGAACTCGATGCTGGCGGCTGTCTATCGTGGCCCGAGCGATATACGCCTGGAGCGCGTGGCCAGGCCGGAGATCGGCCCGGATGAAGCGCTGGTCAGGGTCGTCAGCGCTGGCATCTGCGGGACGGATCTGCGGATCGTGCATGGTGCACACCGCAAGTATCCGCCGGGAACGGTCCGCATTCCCGGGCACGAGGTCGTCGGTGATATTGCCGAGGTCGGGTCGGAGGTTTTGGGCCTATCGGTGGGCCAGCGCGTGTTTGTCGCCCCCAACGTGGGGTGCGGACATTGTCGTCAGTGTGTGAGCGGTAACAACAACCGGTGCGCCAATTACGAGGCCCTGGGCGTCACGATCGATGGCGCATTCGCCGAGTACATGCGCGTCCCGGCGGCGGCGATTCGGCAGGGCAATCTCATCCCCATTTCCCGGAAGCGGGATCCGGCAGGGGCGGCGCTGCTGGAGCCCTTCGCCTGTGTGCTGCGCGGGCAGCGCGCCGTCGACATCCTCCCTGATGATACGGTGCTGATCGTGGGCGCCGGGCCGATTGGCGTGATGCACACGCTCCTGGCGCGGCACAGCGGGACCATCCGGGTGATCGTCAGCGACCTGGTCGTCGACCGGCTGGCGCTGGCCGAGAGAGCGGGCGCCGACCGGACCGTCAATCCTCAGGATGAGGACTTGGCCGAGGTCCTTGATGAAGAGACCGGCGGGCTGGGCCCGGACGTCATCATCGTGGCGGCGCCGGCGCATCGGGCACAGGAGGACGCGCTGGCGCTGGCGGCAACTGGAGGACGGATCAACTTCTTCGGAGGCCTGCCCAAAAATCGGCCGACGATCACCTTCGACTCGAACCTGGTTCACTACAAGGAGCTGGTGGTCACCGGTACGACGGCCTGCAGCACGGCCGATTGCTGGCGAGCTGCGGCCATTGTCGACGCGGGACGCATCGATCTGACGCCGCTGATCACGTCTCGCTACCCGTTGGCGCAGATAGGGGAGGCGATCGCTGCAGCGGAAGACCGGGCTTCGCTCAAGGTCGTCGTGGAACCGTGAGTGTGAGAGGCGTCATTCTACGGATGCTGGGGCGTGAAGGGAGGTTTCTCGATGTCGAGTTCTATGCCTGAGACGTTCGACGTCTTTCTGCCCGGCGGCGTGCCGACGCACTACGACAATCACATCGTGCGCATGCTGTCCGAGATGGAAGGGCAATATGCTGACGAGAGTGCGTATGCGGCTATGCTGGCTGAGGGCGACGTTATCCTTTACGAGGTCTATGAGATCGTGAGACCCGAGATCGACGGGGAGTTGCGGCACGGTATCTCGGTGGTTCACCCCGGCAAGGTGGGCGATGAGTACTTTATGACCAAAGGGCATTTCCACGAGGAGCTGGAGACGGCAGAGGTCTACTTCTGCCTGCAGGGAGAGGGCCGGATGGTCATGGAGACGCCCGAGGGCGAGAGCGCCGTCGAGGCGCTGCTGCCGGGTCGTGTGCTCTACGTGCCGCCACGTTGGGCGCATCGTTCGGTCAACGTCAGCCCGGACCAGGACCTGGTCACGCTGTTCGTGTATCCGGCCCACGCCGGGCACGATTACGGAACGATCGAAGAGCGTGGGTTTCATAAGCTGGTTGTGGAACGCGAGGGGAAGCCGGTCGTGATGGCGAATCCGAGGTGGCAGAGGCAAGCTGGTAAAAGGAGTCTCCGATGACTGCACATCAAATCGAGGAGAGATCACAACCCACGTTATTTTTCATCGGCGTGACCACGGGCCAGTCGTCCATCATGCGGGTCTTTCCCCA
>CAZPJP010000230.1:0-5189 GCA_964586915.1 uncultured Anaerolineales bacterium | reverse complement strand
ACGTGCAACGCACCTACAGAGGATCTCCTCTAGCAGGCGCCGCCACAGCTATAGGGGCGCCCGCTCAACGAGACCACGCGTAGGTGCGTTGCACGTTCCCTACGCGGCCCGAATCTCCAGCGCACAGGCGATCTCGCTCGGGCGCTTCTCGGGATTGGCGAACCACTCGGGCAACTGGATGCGCACCCCCCGCTCGTCCTGCGTGTAGGCGAACGTTGCATCAGAGCCCAGCAGGCGAATCGGCGAGTCTGCCTTTGCGTGGATCCCGGGCAGATCGAGCGCGCCGGACACCCAGGGCCTGTCGGGGATGTCCATCAGGAAGGCGTAAACCGTGCGCCCATCCCTTGATCGCGTGTACCGCACCACGTCCCCCTCGGCGTAGGGCTGGTTGGGTCGCGTGTCGTAGATTGCCTCGCCGTGCGTCGCCATCCAGGCGCCCATCGCCTCCAGCCGGCGCACCACCTCCGGCGCCCACGTGCCGTCGGGCATCGGGCCGTAGCCCACCTGGAAGTTGCCGCCGCGGGAGACCGTGTCGATCAGGTTGGTGATCAGCCACGAGACCGGATGATAGGCGTCGTGCCAGACGTGGGAGAAGTGCGTGCTGCCGGGATAGATGACCTGCCAGGGCTTGTCGATAGGCGCGTCGGGCACGGCGGATTGATTGAAGGTACGCTCCGGCGTCTTGTAGTCGCCGTAGACGTCGATGCCGCGGTGGCGCATCAGCACCCCCGGCTGCAACCGGCGAACCATCCGGATCGTCTCCAGCAGGTCCTCACGGATCCCGTGCACCCGTCCGTTGTCGGGGAACGACATATCGAGCGAGAGTAGATCGAGCTTGCCGTAGTTCGTCGCCAGCTCCCTCAGCTGCTCCCGGTGCCGCGCGATCATGCGGGCAAAGCCCTCCGGATCCGTCTCCCGCGTGTAGGGGAAGTTACCGGCGTAAAGCGCGTCCTGTACCTGGTAGTTCCACTCATCGATGCGAAAGTCGCTATCGAACCAGTCGATGTGGGAGAAGTAGAGGCCAACGCCGAGATCGCGCGCGCGTGCCGCCGAGATGAGCTCGCCCACGACGTCCCGCCCAAAAGGGCCCTCGGTGACGCTATAGGCCAGATCGCACTCGATGATCTCCCCAGCCCTAGGCCCCGCGTGAAGGACACGGCGCTTCACGCGCGTCTTGGTGTCAAACATGCTAAAGCCGTCGTGGTGCTTTGAGGTGAAAGTAAAGTACTTCAGGCCGGCCCGCGCAAAGAGATCGCACCACGCGTCGGCGTCAAAATCCATCGGATTCCACCACCGGGCGATCTGCTCGTACTGTTCGCGGAAGAGCGGATCCCCGCCCCGTCGCGAGGTCAAGGGCCAAGACTCCGGCCCCGTGCCCGTCACGGAGTAAGCGCTCCAGTGGATGCGGATGCCGAACTTCCAATCCCACCAGCGCTCGAGCGCCTCCGTGCCCGCGTGGACATACGCCTCGTCCACGCCGCGGTAACCGCTGAACTGCGCCTGAAGCCGCGCCTCGTCGGCCCGCGCCTCCTCCGTCGGTCTGCCCTTCTCGTCGAAACGTCGCATCGTACGCCTCCTTTACTATGATAGCGATATCGTAGGTCAAGCACCGTGACCGTCAAGCGACGGCCGTCAAACGACGAACAGGACCACTGCGGCGTTGTGGGGGCCTTGCTGTGATGCTGACCGAGAGTACACTAGCCTCAAACAACGACACCAAAGGAGCATGACCACGATGAGCGACAGACCCAATATCATCTTCATCATGGCCGACGATATGGGCTACGGCGACGTCGGATGCTACAACCCCGAGTCGAAGATTCCCACGCCGAATATGGACCAGCTCGCCGACGAGGGGATGCGCTTCACCGACGCGCACTCATCCTCCTCGGTCTGCACCCCAAGTCGCTATAGCGTGCTGACGGGGCGCTACTGCTGGCGGACGCGGCTCAAGCACGGCGTCAATGGCGGCTTCTCGCTGCCCCTCATCGATCCGGCCCGCACGACCGTCGCCTCGCTGCTCAAGGCGCGCGGCTACACGACCGCCGCCGTGGGCAAGTGGCACGTGGGCCTGGAGTGGCAGACGAAAAACGGCAAGGACTTCGATCGTGAGAACTGGGAGGATCAGGGCGTCGTCGACTACACCAAACCCATCATCGGCGGACCGCTGGACCTGGGCTTTGACTACTTTTTCGGCATCGCCGGTTCGCTGGACATGCCGCCCTACTGTTTCATTGAGGACGATCGCGCCGTCGGTATCCCGACCCTCGAAAAGTCACCCTACAACCCCCAGCAACGGAAAGGCCTCATGACGCCGGGCTGGCGCGACGAGACGTGCGACCCTACCTTCCTGGAGAAGGCCGTCGGCTTCATCGAGCGCAGCGTCGAGGAGGACCCGGACCGCCCCTTCTTCCTCTACCTCACCCCCGCCGCGCCGCACCGCCCCTGTATGCCGCCCGACTTCGCCAAGGGCAAGAGCCAGGCGGGCCCGCGCGGCGATATGGTCTGGCTGGTGGATTGGATGGTGGGGCAGGTGATGGAGACCCTGAAGCGTCTCGGGTGCGCCGACGACACGCTGGTTATCGTCACCAGCGACAACGGGGCGCGCCCCTGCGACGTCGATGGGCTGATGCACGACCACAAGTCCTGCGGCGACCTCCGCGGCTACAAGGGCGACATCTGGGATGGCGGCCATCGCGAGCCCTTCCTCGTGCGCTGGCCCGGCGTCATCGCGCCCGGCTCCGTCTCTGACAAGCCGGTCTGCCTCGGCGACTTCATCGCCACCGTCGCCGATATCGTTGACGCTGACCTGCTGCCCCACGCCGCTGAAGATAGTTTCAGCCTGCTGCCGTATCTCCAGGCGCGCGAGGCTGACGATAGCAGCCGGGGCCCTGTGGTCCACCACTCCCTCGCCGGGATGTTCTCGATCCGCCAGGGGCGGTGGAAGCTGATCCTGGGCCTCGGCTCCGGCGGCTTCTCTGAGCCGCGCGAGGGCTACTCGCCCTTCTCCGACGCACCCAAAGGACAGCTCTACGACATGGTCGACGATTGGCGCGAGCAGCACAACCTCTGGAACGAACGCCCTGACATCGTCAAGCAGCTCAGCCAGGTCCTCACGGGATTCCGCGAGGCCGGTCGCAGCACGCCGCCGCGCGACGACTGAGCCCCCCTCCCAACCTCCCCCCACCGGCAAAAGACGCCGGCGGGGGGAGGAGCTTCAGATTCGCTGCAGCCGTTTTCCCCCTCCGGGGGAAATACAAAGGGGGGGCGCTGTGCACAGTGCGCCGTCGTCCGCCAGCGCCCCCTCCTAACCTCTCCCCTCGGTGAATAGGAGAGACGGGGACAGGCCCCAGAGGGGGAGGAACTAACACAAGGGGCGCGTCGTTTCAGGCGGTGTCGAGGCGAGAGAGCGCCTCCGCCATCCGGTCCAGCGCCAGCTTGATCCTATCGATCGAGTTGGCGAAGCAGAGCCGCAGGTAACCCTCGCCCCCGGCGCCAAAAGCCGTGCCGGGGAGGACGGCCACGCCTGCCTCCGCCAGAATGTAGTCGGCCAGCCAGGCCGACGTCTTCCCGAACGCCGTGACGTTCGGGAAGGTGTAAAAGGCGCCCTCTGGCGTCTGACAGCTCACGCCGTCAATGGCATTGAGCCCGGCCACCAGCACGTCGCGGCGCGCCTGGTACTGGGCGACCACCGCTTCGACCTGATCCTGCGGCCCGGTGAGCGCCTCGATGCCAGCATACTGCGTGAAGGTCGCCGTGCAGCCCACGGCGTGGGTCAGCAGAAGCGCGACCCGCTCGGCCAGGGCCTCAGGCATAATGCCATAGCCCAGCCTCCAGCCGGTCATCGCGTAGGTCTTGGAGAAGCCGTCGCAGATGACAGTCCGCTCACGCATCCCCGGCAACGCCGCGATGGACGGGGCCGCGACGCCGTCGAAAACCAGCCGGCTGTAGATCTCGTCAGAAAGCACCCAGGCGTCGTTTCGCCGCGCGGCCGCGGCAATGTGCTCCAGCACCGGCATGGAGAGCACGCCGCCGGTCGGATTGCTGGGCGAGTTGATGACGATCAGGCGGGTGCGATCGCTGATCCGCTCGTCGAACGCATCCAGCTCGAAGGCGAAGTTGCGCTCCTCGCGCAACGGCACGGGCACCGGCGTACCACCGGCGACCCAGATCATATCGGCATAGGTCGGAAAGCCCGGATCGGGATAGATCACCTCGTCGCCAGCCTCGACGAGCGCCAGCGTCGGGAAAAAGAGCATCGGTTTCGCGCCGGGACCGACAATCACCTCGGACGGGGCAATCTCGATGCCTCGACGTCCTCCGGCGTCCTCGGCGATGGTCTGCCGCAGTTCGGCAACGCCTGCCGGGGGATTATAGCGCGTGCGTCCCTCTCGAATCGCCTCGATCCCGGCTTCCGCGACGTTCTCAAAGGTCGGCACGTCAGGCTGGCCAATCTCTAGATGGACGATGTCGCGCCCCTCAGCCTCCAACGCCTGCGCGCGGGCCAGCATATGATAGGCCCCCTCCGGAGCGAGCCGGCGAACCCGTTTAGCGAAGTTCATAAGACCTCCGTAGCTGTGCACGTGCAACGCACCTAAGCTTGACCGTGAATGGAGCTTCTGACATCAGGCGACGTCTGCCATAGCCAGGTGCGTTGCACTTTGGATCCAGCCCAAATCCGTGAGTCATCCTACCTGCCGGGCCCACAGGGCCTTGAAGCGCGCGATCGCGTCGATGTGCGCGTCGAGGCTGTAGCCCATCCCCATCGTATTGATGCAGATATGGGTGGCGCCCAGCTCCTGCAACCGCGAGATTCGCGCGGCTAGGGCCTCCTCCCCCGCCCGTCGCAGGTCCAGGCGCACGTCGACACCGAAGCGCGCCGGATCCCGCCCGGCGTCCTCGATGTAGCCGCGCAGCTTGCCCAACGCGCTCCCCAGCTCCTCCGGCGAGGACGTGTTTGGCATCCATCCGTCGCCGAGCTGGGCCATGCGCCGCAACGTCGCCTCAGAACCGCCGCCGAACCAGATGGGGATTGGCTGCTGGCTCGGAAGCGGGTTGATGCCGCCGTCGGGCACGCGGTGGAACTCACCATCGAAGTCGATCAGCCGCTCGGTCCAGAGCTTGCGGAGCAACACAACCTGCTCTGCCTGGCGCTCACCGCGGGTGTGGAAGTCCTTGCCCAGTGCCAC
>CAZPJP010000229.1:0-5215 GCA_964586915.1 uncultured Anaerolineales bacterium | reverse complement strand
CAAGATACGCGGCGCCCAGCGGCGAGACCTCGGCGGAGCGGCTGCGGGCCACGGGGCAGCCTATCACGTCGGCCTGAATCTGCATGAGCAGGTCGTTGCGGCTGGCCCCACCGTCTGCCAGCAGCGTCTGCAGCTCCGTCCCGGCCTCGGCCTGCATGACGTCGAAGACGTCGCGGACCTGGAGGGCGATGGCGTCAAGGGTGGCGCGGGCCAGGTGCGCCGGGCCGACGCCCAGCGTGAGGCCCGTGATGGCGCCCTGGGCCGCCGGGTCCCAATGCGGCGCCCCGAGACCGACCAACGCGGGCACGAAGGCAACGCCACCCGCGTCGTCGACGGAGCGGGCCAGCGCCTCGACCTCCGGGCCGGGGCCGTCCAGGCCCAGAAGCTCTCCAAGCCACTGCACGGCGCCGCCAGTCGTATAGATATTGCCCTCCAGGGCGTAGGTAGCCCCGGTGACTTCGTCGCCTTCCCCGACAGCCCAGGCCACGGTGGTCGAGAGCCCGTGCTTGGAGGGGACGGGCACCTCCGTTGGGGTCATCAGCGACGTGCCGGTGCCGTAGGTCGCCTTGATCGTGCCCGGACGGAACCCACCCAGGCCGTAGAGCGAGGCGTGGGAGTCACCAATCATCGCGGCGATAGGGATGCCACCGGGAAGTTTCTGCTCGCTGGGAAGGGTCACCGGCACCGTCTCGCCGAATATCCCACTCGAGGGCCGTATCTCGGG
Organism: uncultured Anaerolineales bacterium; assembly: GCA_964586915.1. GTDB lineage: Bacteria > Chloroflexota > Anaerolineae > B4-G1 > SLSP01 > PWVB01. The sequence goes on along the minus strand of CAZPJP010000229.1, from coordinate 4,491 downwards.
CAGCAGCGCTGCGGGAAGGCCAAAGACCTCCAGCACCTCAGGGTCCCAGGAGAGGGTCTCCAGGCTCATCAACTGCGTGCGCGAGGCATTGGTCACGTCGGTGCCGTGAGCCCCGCCGCCGGCGCCGCCCGTCAGCTTCCACAGCAACCAGGCGTCGACGGTCCCGGCGCAGAGCTCACCCGCCTCCGCGCGGGCCAACCCGTCCTCAGCGTGATCCAGCAGCCAGCGGATCTTGCTTCCGGAGAACATCGGGTCGATCTGCAGCCCCGTCCGCGCCTGCAGGAGCGACTCGAAGCCCTCCTCCCGCAGCCGCTTGCAGAGGGGCGCGGAGCGCCGGCACTGCCAAACAACCGCAGGCCCCACGGGTCGGCCCGTCACGAGCTCCCAGATCAGGGCGGTCTCGCGTTGATTCGAGATGGCGAGAGCCGCCACGCTTCGCACGTCGGCCTGACTCAGGCAGGCCGCGATCGCCGCCCGCGTGCAGCGCCAGATCTCCTCAGGATCCTGCTCGACCCACCCGGGGCGCGGGTGTTGCACCCCCGTCGGCACCGCTCCCCGCGCCAGCACGGCGCCCTCAACGTCGACCAACAGCGCCTTCGTGTTAGTCGTGCCCTGATCGATGGCGAGTATCGTGTCGCTCATAGCCTTCACCTTCCCGCCACACCTCAACCGCATCAAGCGAGCGCCACCAGTGCACGAGCGGTGCGCCCCACCTGTGGTGTGTACAGGCACCTGCTGTTGGTGGGGTGCACCTGAACGAGACCGATCGCGCGGCCTCGCCCCCCCGCCATCGCGCCACCGTCCGCCCTTGATGTCGTTGCGCGGCGACGGCCAGGTGGGGCGCACCAACCGCAGGTGGACCCCACCGCGCACGAGCGGTTACTCCATACTCCCCTACTTCCTACTCCCGTCCTTCGCTGACGGCTGACAGCTGATAGCTGACAGCTGACAGCCTATTCACCCCCCTACCAACTCCCGCGCCGCCCTCGCGATGCCCTCGGCGGTGAGGCCAAAGTGCGCCAGCAGGAACTCGGCGGAGCCCGTCGGCGCGAAGACGCCGGGCACGCCCAAGATGCGCATCGGGACCGGGCACGCGGTCGCGACCACCTCCGCAACGGCGCTGCCCAATCCGCCGTAGATCGTGTGCTCCTCAACCGTGACGATAGCGCCCGTCTCCGCGGCGGCAGCGACAATGGCGTCTCGGTCGATGGGCCGGATCGTGCTCAGGTTCAGGACCCGCGCCGCAATGCCCTCCTCGGCGAGCGTCTCCGCCGCCGCCAGAGCGCGGACCACCATGGTGCCACAGGCGATCACCGTCACGTCGCGCCCCTCGCGCAGCCGCGACGCCGTCCCGATCCGAAAGCGATAGTCCGCGTCGTGGACCACGGGCACGCCCATCCGGCTCAGGCGCAGGTAGACCGGGCCGTCCATCGCCGCCGCAGCCTCGACCGCCTGCCGCGTCTCGACGGGGTCAGCGGGCACGATGACGATCATCTCGGCGATGGCCCGGAGCCAGGCGATGTCCTCGATCGAGTGGTGCGTCGCGCCCAGCGGGCCATAGGCCAAGCCGGTGCTCACGCCACAGAGCTTGACGTTGCTGTGGGTGTAAGCCAGATCGTTCTTGATCTGCTCCAGCGCCCGCGCCGTCAGGAAGCAGGCGGCGCCGGCGACGAACGGAATCCTGCCGCCGTTCGCCAGCCCCGCCGCCATCCCCACCATCGCCTGCTCTGCGATGCCGACGTTGAAGAGACGCTCGGGGAAACGCTGGACAAAGCCCACCAGCTTGGAGGAGCTGACGGAGTCGTTGCAGAGCACCACGATCCGTGGATCGCGCTCGGCCAGGTCCTCCAGCGCCTCGGCGAAGGCGACGCGGCAGTCAAAGAGCTCAGGTGTGACAGTCATGGTAAGGCTCCTCTAGACCAGGTGGGGCGCACCAACCGCAGGTGCACCCCACCACGCGCGAGCGGCTACTCCATACTCCCCTACTTCCTACTCCCGTCACTTGCTGACCCCTGACCCCTGACAGCCCTCAGCTGACAGCTCCGCCAACGCCGCCTCAAGCTCCGCCTCCGTCGGCACGCGGTGGTGCCACTCGACGCGGTCCTCGATAAAGGAGACGCCGCGGCCCTTACAGGTGTTGGCGATGATACAATTCGGTCGGCCTGGGTCAAAAGGCAGCGCCTCGAAGGTCGGGAGCAGCGCCGCGATGTCGTGCCCGTCGACCTCACGGACCGCCCAGCCGAAGGCGCGCCACTTGTCGCTTAGCGGCTCCAGCCCGGTGATGCGCTCGGTGCGATCCATCATCTGGATGCGGTTGCGGTCGACGATGCAGACGAGGTTATCGAGCCGGTGCTGCGCCCCAATCAGCGCGGCCTCCCAGTTACTACCCTCCTGGAGCTCACCGTCGCCGGTCAGGGCGAAGGCGCGCCACGACGCGTGCCCGGCGGCGCCGTCGAGCCTCGCAGCGAGCGCGGCGCCAACAGCGATCGGCAGTCCGTGGCCCAGCGCGCCCGTGTTGGCCTCGACGCCGGGCACGTGGGTGCTGGGATGCCCGCTCAGGCGTGAGAGCGGCTGCATATAGGTGCTCAGCTCATCCCTGGGGAAGAAGCCCGCGAAGGCCAGCGTCGTGTAGAGCAAGCCCGAGCTGTGGCCCTTGCTCATAAAGAAGCGGTCGCGGTCAGGCGCACGGGGCGCCGCCGGATCGATATTCAGCACGCCGCCAAAGTAGAGCGCCGTCAGGATATCGGCCGCCGACAGGTCGCCGCCGGTATGCCCGTGATGCGCCTCGAAGATCATCCGCAGGTTCCGCTTGCGGATCTCACCGGCTTGCCGTTCGAGTGTCGTTACGTCCAAGTCGCCCTCCATTCCCACAAGCCTAGACCGCTAGCTCACGGTTTCCGGCGGTTCGGCCTCGTTTGTCACGTCGATAGGCCGCTCGGCTGCGTCCAACACGTTCCCGACGAGGCGCACGCCCGTCGTGACCGGGCCGTCGAGCTGCAGGAACCGCTCGGTGCCGGGGCGCGCCCGGCACCCGCGGACGACGGCCTCGCCCACGTTCCGGAGCAGCACGACGGGCGCGGCGGGATCGGGCGTCGGCGTCGTCAGGGCGTCGATCTCCACGTCCTCCGCGTCGACAAGCGTCAGGGCAGGCCCGAGCTGCTCTCCGATTCGAACGTCACGCAGGCGCAGCCCCCGCACGTTGCGCGCGTAAACCCCGGCCCGCCTCATCGACGCGATCTCCGGCGCCATCGCCGGTCGGCCGGCCTCCGCCTCCAGCGCCATCGAGATGTCGATGTCGGTGAAGCTGACGTCCTCAATCGCCATCTCCGGCAGCCCGAAGAGGAAGCCGGCGGCGTGCTGGACGTCGCGTGCCGTGATATGGGCAAACGCGATCCGGCGGAGGTGCGGCGTCCCGGCGTCGACGGGCCAGGGCGTGTGATCAGCGATCCGCTCGGCGCCCCACGCCCCCGGACCGTAGAAGAGGTTCATAATGAAGGGGCAGAGCACGTCGCGCATCACGACGTTGGTCACCCGGATGTCCTCGACCACGCCGCCGCGCCCGCGGCGCGATTTGAGGCGGATGCCGCGGTCGGTGCCCATAAAGACGCAGTTGCTGATGACGACGTTGCGGACGTCGCCGCTCATCTCGCTGCCGATCACCACGCCGCCGTGGCCATGCACCATCGTGCAGTTGGTGATGGTGAGGTTCTCGCAGGGCTTGAGGGCGTCGGGGTCATCCTCGGTGCCGGCCTTGATTGTGACGCAGTCATCGCCGACGTCGATGTGGCAGTTCGCGATGTGGACGTTACGGCACGACTCGGGGTTGATCCCGTCGGTGTTGGGCGAGTTCGCCGGGTTCTTGATCGTCACCTTGTGGACGGTGACGTTCTCACAGTCGTAGGGGTGGAGGGTCCAGCTCGGCGAGCGCGTGAGCGTCACCCCTTCGATAAGCAGGTTGGTGCAGCGGCTGAAGGAGATCAGCCGGGGACGGGGTGCATCGAGCGTCCCGGCGCGCTTGCGCGCCCACCAGGGACTGCCGCGCCCGTCGATGGTGCCCCGGCCCGCGATGGCCACGGTCTCGAGGTCCGAGCCGCCGACCAGCGGCGCGTGGGTCGGTCGGCTGGCGCCCTCCCAGCGGCTCTCGACGATGGGATAGTCGGCGGCGTCGTGGCTGCCCAACAGCGTCGCGCCTCCTTCCAGATGGAGCGTGACGTAGCTCCGTAGCGTCAGCGAGCCGGTGAGATAGGTGCCCGCGGGCACCGTCACCGTCCCGCCGCCCGCGCCGCCGCACGCCTCAATCGCCGCCTGGATCGCGGCGGTGTCCAGCGTCTCCCCGTCGCCCGCAGCGCCGTAGTCCCGAACGTTGTACGTCGCATCACTCATAGGCAATCACCCCCTCCGCCTCGTAGGGCGCAGTGGTACTGCGCCTGGTCGAGCAAGACAGCTCGACCTACGGGCCCCAGCGAGACCGCCGCACATCCGTAGGGCGCA
>CAZPJP010000228.1:0-5244 GCA_964586915.1 uncultured Anaerolineales bacterium | reverse complement strand
AGTCGCGTGTCCCAAGCGCGGTAGACGGCCCCCATCCCGCCCTGGCCCAAACGTGAGACAATTCGATATCTCTGCTGAAGCGTCTGACCCGACTGTAAAGCCATCCGACTCCCCCTATCGCGTCCCCCAACACCCATATTATGCTGATCGGCCCGAAGCCGTCCCGAAGGGGCGTACACAGCCCCAATCACCGGATGTCGCCGTGGATCAGTAGGGTGGGCGAACGCCGGTCACGTGCTCGAGACCGGCAAGCCGGTTCAGAAAAGGACCGGGCTCGTTCGCACCCGCCATCATAAGCTCCGGTGGCACCGCAATCTGCACTTGCTGAGCGTCGGTCTCAAGCACCTCGATCCCCATCGACTGCAGCTGAGTCACCGTAGAGGCGATATCCGTCGTATCCAGTATCAGCGTGGCCCGCACATCGCCTTCCGGCGACACAAGCCCTCTTTCGCGAGCCTTCGCTGCTGCAGCCTGCTGACCACCTTCCTCATAGGCCACCACAAGCTCTTTGTAGACGCTGCTGACCTCTGGGTTATTCAAGATCGGCGCCAGCTCAGGGTATTGCGCAGCCAACTCCTCCGCCGACGGCGCGGTCGGACGCGGCCTCGGCGTGAAGGTTGCAGTAGCCGTGGAGGTCGGCTGCAGCGTCGAGGTCGGCCGAACCGTCGTCGTCGGATTCGAGGTTGGAGTCGGTGTGGGCACCGGCGTGGCGGTGTGCGTGGGCGTGATTGTCGCGGTTGGCGCCGGTGTCGCGGTTGGGGCAACCGTGGCCTCCACACCGCAGCCGGCGCTGAACAGAATACCACCCAGCCCCACCAAGAGCGTCAGCATACGGAGTTGGCGCGCCGCGCGAAGTGTGCGGGCCCAGAACCCGCAAGTCCTGACCACCATCAGCACCTCCCTCAGTCGCCTTTCACATTTGACTGGACCACCATCGTAGCAGTGCCCCAGACCAGCGCCTGGATCGCCAGCACGCCCCACACCATCCCGAGGTGTGTCTTGGAATGCTCGTAGGGCAAGCCAAGGTCCTGCAGCGTCGGGGTCTCGCACCCAATACCGCGCTGCACCTCCTGGGTAACCTGTTGACCCGAAGGGACAGGCACCTCCTGCTCCCACACCCGGCAGATTAGCGCGTCCTCATTCATCTTGTTGAGGTCGACCGTCGCGCCCATCGCGTCCATCGTCCAATAGGAGATCACGAGCTTCTGCGCCGGGTTTGCATCCAGAGGAAACATAGTGCCCGAGAGAATGATCTGGGCGAAGAGCTGGACTAGGATCACATAGAGGACCACATCCTGGCTGGGCACGACCGCCGAGATGAAGAGACCGAACATAATGCTCGCGAAGACTGCGATCAAAAGGGTGGCGAAGAGCTCGACGCCGCCGTTGGGAAAGATATCGAAGATCGGGTCGAAGCCCAGATCAAGCTTGAGACTTAGCAGGATCAGCACACTGGCCACCTGAACCACAGCGAACGCACCCAGCACCAGCGCTTTCGAGAGAACATAGGCGCCCACCATCAGATTTACCGATTTCTCACGCCTGAAGATGGCCCGTTCCTTGACGATCTCATACGCCGCGCCAAATGTGCCGGCCTGCGTCAGCGCAAGGCCCAGCATCACCACCAAGTTAGAGGCGTCCGCCAGGGGCACATAGCTGACCATCTCGTCCACGTGCACGCCTCTGAGCTCCTCCTCATCACTCAGCCCAAGGCTGGAAAGAAGCTCTGCGGTCATAGCAGTCTCGAGAGCCTCACCCGATTCGGCCTGTGAAGTCAACAGGCGTCGCCCCACCAGTGCATTCGGCTCGCTGACAAGCATAAAGAGCATGCCGATGAGCGGCATCATCAGAAGCAGGATGAAGAGGGTGCGCACGTCGTTGCGTATCAGGTCAAACTGACGGCGGGCAAGTATGAAGAGCTGCCTGAAGATCGAGTCCCGCACCTGTTTAGGTCTTGCCGGCTGCACGGACTGGGACGGTTGATCCTCAAGATCCACGCTCGCCTGGCGATCGCCCACGTACTGCTTGTAGATCTCCGATGTGCGGTAGTGCTCGGCCCACAACACCCCAGCGGAGAACGGCGCTGACGAACGGTCCTCCGGCGCCATACGCGCCTTGACCGCTGCATGATATGGCTTCAGATCGGCTGGCAGGCTCGAACCATCGGCCTCCACCTCTTCGGAGAGCTTGAGATAGATGTCGGCGAAATCTTGCGCCTGGAAGAACGGAATCGCGTCCTTGGGAGGGCCATAGTATGCCAGGTTCCCGCGCTCGAGAAACCCCACGTGGTCGCATTGCTCGATATTGGCCGTGGCATGGGTGACAAGGACAACCGTACGCCCCTGATCGGCTAGCCGGTTCAAATCATACATCATCTTTTTCTCGAGGCCGGGATCCAACCCCGAGGTGGGCTCGTCCAGGAAGAGCAGAGCCGGTTCGGCCAGCAGCTCGACAGCAATGCTGACCCGCTTTCTCTGCCCACCGCTGAGCACGCTAACCGGCTTGTTCTGATGTGCAGTCAATTCCACCATCTCCAGCACGTCATCAATCCGCGCGTTGATCTCAACTGCTGTCGCATCCGGAAGCCGGAGCCGCGCCGAATACCAGAGCGCCGTGCGCACGGGCAGCGTCTTGTGGATGATGTCGTCCTGCGGCACGTAGCCCATCAGCGTGCGGTAAGTGGCTAGATTGGGGTAGAGCGGCTCGCCGTCGATCAGCATGCGCCCGTGTGTAGCCGGGCGAAAACCGTTCATCGCCTTGATCAACGTGCTCTTGCCGGCGCCGCTGCCGCCCACCAGCGCCGCGAACTCGCTGCCCTGCACCGAAAGGGAAACGTCCTGCAGGATCATCTTGCCACCGGCGACCTCGACGCCCAGCCCCATCGCATCCAGTCGATGGCCCCGGCTCACCGACGTCGAAAGCCGCTCGGCCTGACCGTCGTAGACCATTCTGTACGGACCAAGTTGGATGACATCCCCCATCCGGAGTGGCGTCCAATCGGTGACCCGCTCTCCGTTCACGAAGGTCCCGTTGACGCTTCCCAGATCCCGAATTGCATGACCACTGTCCTGGCGCACGCCATCTTGGCGCACGCCTTCCTGGCGCTCGCCTTCCTGGCGCTCGCCTTCCTGGCGCTCGCCTTGCTGGCGCACCACCTCTGCGTGGTGCCGCGAGACCGTGGGATGATCGAGGGTGATCTGGCTGGACGGATCCCGCCCGATGATGATGCGTGTGTAGCGAGCCAACCGATGCATACCCAGCGGGTAGGTGTGAAGGGTAGGGACTTCAGTCCCTTGAAGGACCATGCTGATCGAGTTGCCGCGGAGGTCCCCGACCCGCACAATCTCCCCAGGTCGCCAGAGCTGGGGCACGCCCGGCGCGACGAGCCGCCCTTTGAGCATAGTGCCGTTTGTGCTGTTGAGATCCGTGATCAACACCTCGTCAGGCGCGACATCCAGTCGCAAGTGATGCCCCGACACCGTGGGAAAGCTCAGGACGATCTCATTATCGGGCGCCCGTCCCACCGTGACGACGGGCCGCACGAGCGGCTGCTCATCCGTTTGCCCGCCGGGCCAGCGGACGACGACCCTTCGTTCCTCAGCGACCTCTTGTTGCGACGCAGAGCTCTCCCCCATCAGCGCGACACCACAGCCTGGACAGAAACGTGCTCCCGGGCGCGTGGGAACCCCACAACGAGGACAGACAGCTCGGCTCTCAGGCTCAGCCCCGGGCAGGGCTGCCCCGCATTTCGTACAGAAGCGCGCACCCGGACGGTTGTCAGCGCCACAGGCAGCGCAACGATTTGCGCTCATGGCCTCTCCTTATTCGCCAGGGTTTCTCCCCAAGTAGAGCCTCAGCGTGGTCTCATCACTCCCGACATGCAGAACGAAGAGCCCCTGCGATCCAACCTTGTCGATCAGAAGCCGTTTGATGTCCGCGTTAATAGGGTCCAGCGCGGTGTCAGGGACGAGCTTATTGAGCTGCAGACGACCGAGTCGCGCGTCGAGGAGAAGTACCTCAATGCTGCTGTGATCCTCGGTCGCCCGGAAGCCGACCTGGCCCTCCACCGCCGGCTGCAATGGACCGAGTTTCAGCTTCGCGATGAAGTCAGCCACCCCACCGGGACGTAGGTCCATCCGGCCGGCCGTTAACGAGACGGGCCCGGACATCTCGTTGGCACTCGTGACCATGATACGGTTGATGTAGTCCTCCTCGACCACGGCCTCAATGTCGTAGACCGCCGGCTGTGACGCTTCCGCCAGCTCCAGCGCGCCTCCTCGGAAAACGAGCAACAAGGCGATGCTCACCACGAGGCCCAGTAGGAACCCCACCAACGCACCCACCGCCGTCAGCACCAGCCGGTTGCGCAACGGATTCGTCTTCATATCACTCCCACCTCGCCGCCAGGATGACCTGCTCGTCCGTCGTCGTGATCGACAGAAGTCGCGACCCGGGCCCCAGCTCGTTCTCGAGGCCCCGCTGTATCGCGCCGGTGAAGTCACGACCTAAGGTGACCTGATCGACGTTGATCAACTCCAGGATGTCGCGTCCCCCGGTCTCGACGCTCTTCACCCAGACCTCCACCTGACCGGACTCAACGGCGATCCCCGCATTGACGATCACCTCCAGCCTGAAGAGAAGGAGATCGAAGCTCGCTATCACGACCAGCTCATTGCCGGGGCGGACATCCAACTCTGCCTCACCGCTAATCCCATTCGGGAGTGCCTCGTCCAGCATGTCGCTGATATAGGCCTCCTCCACGAGAATAGTGAGGTCGGGCCGAGCGGGGTCAATCTCGGGAGGTGCGGGTAGCGACGCCCCAAAAGCAGGGACAACGGCTAGAGCGGCGACGAAGCAACACGACAACAAAGCAAAGAGAACCACCGACCCGATGGCCAGAGGCCAGGCCGGCCCTCGACTTGGCCTTGAAACGTCCGGTGGCGGAGCGCCCTCGACAGATGGCGCCACATCCCAGGAGGGTGCCGAAGGTGACTGAGCGCGGATGTCCTCGGGCAAAGGGGACGCGGCATGTGGCTGCGCCGGCGCCATCCGGGTCGGAGACTGCGACGGCGTCTTGCTCTCCTCCCTCGTTTCCAGCACCGTACCGCAGCGTGAGCAGAAGCCCGCACCCGGCCTCACCAGCGCACCGCACACGGGGCAGTTTGAAGCCAGCGGTTCCTCGGCAACCGGCTCCTCCAATGACGCCCCACAGCGCACGCAGAACCGCGCCCCCAGCCGATTATT
>CAZPJP010000227.1:0-5248 GCA_964586915.1 uncultured Anaerolineales bacterium | reverse complement strand
ACGTAGGTCGAGCTGTCTTGCTCGACCGCGGCAGGGCGAACAAGACAGTTCGCCGTACGGGGGCCCAGCCCCGCGATTACTCCTTACTCCCCTACTCCCTACTTCTGGCTGACGGCTGAAAGCTGATAGCTGACAGCTGCCTCACTGATCCACCACCGACCCATCCACGTGCAGCCGCGTGTGAAGCTCGCGCTTGCGGTAGGGGTGGCGCTCGGCGGCGTCCTCGGCGAGCTCTATGCCGATGCCGGGGGCGTCGGGAATAATCAGAAAGCCGTCCTCTAGGCGCAGCGAGGTCTTGACGATCTCGGACTTGGGCGGCTCGAGCTCGCCCCTGGGATACTCCTGGAGGGCGAAGTTGGGGATGCAGGCGGCAAGCTGCAGGCAGGCCGCGGTGGAGACCGGGCTGAGCGGGTTGTGAGGCACGACCTGGACGTGGTGGGCCTCGGCAAGCGCCGCGATCTTCTTGGCGTGGGTGAGCCCGCCGACCATACAGACATCAGGACGAACGTACTGCACGGCGCCGCGGCTGAGCAACGCCTCGAACTCCCAGATGGTGTGCAGCCGCTCGCCGGTGGCGATGGGGATGTGGATCTGCTGGGCCACCAGCGCCATCTCGTCGAAGCTGTCGGGCAGGATAGGGTCCTCGTAGAAGTAGGGGTGGTAGGGCTCGATGCCGCGGGCCAGGACCACCGCCTCGGTGGGCGTGAGCCGCCGGTGGATCTCGATGCAGAGGTCGACGTCGTCGCCCACGGCCTCGCGGTAGGCCGCGACGGTCTCGATGGCGTCGCGCATCTTGTCGGCGTGGGTCTTGAAGTAAGGCACGTCCCGGGGCTCGTCGCGGAAGGGCGTCAGGTGGCCCACGGCGGTGAAGCCCTGGGCCTTGGCCTCGACGCAGCCCTGGACGAGCGCCTCGCGAGTGCGACCGAAGACGTGATAGTAGACGCGCGCTTTGTCCCGCGTCTTGCCGCCGAGGAGCTGGTAGGCGGGGACGCCGAAGTGCTTGCCGGCGATGTCCCAGAGCGCGATGTCGATGCCGCTCAGGGCGCCCATGATCGCGGCGCCGCGAAAGTGGCTCCACCGGTAGAGGACCTGCCAGTGGTGCTCAATCCGTAGAGGGTCCTGACCGATCAGGTAGTCGGCGAACTTCTCGACGGCAGCGGCTGAGGGCTCCAGATAGCCCCAGGCCCCTGACTCGCCGAGGCCCGTGATCCCGGCGTCGGTCTCGACCTGGACGAAGAGGTAACGGTCGACGAAGATGGGGGTGATGGCTGTGATTTTCATTGGTTGGCCTCCGGTACAGCTAGCAGCTGTCAGCTGTCAGCATAACGGCGGAGCAGGGAGTAGGAAGTGGGAAGTATGTGCCGCTTGCGGCGGTCTGGTACTCCCTACTTCCTTACTCCTTACTGCTGATTGCTGACCAACTATCTACGCCTGCTCGACCAGCACGCTCACGCCCCACGTCGTAGGACCGAGCGTGATCTTGACGCCGTCGGCGTCAGACTGCGTCGCTACCTTCTCACCGGTCAGCAGGTCGTGAACGGGGCCCTCAAAGAGGCCGGGCTGGAAACGCAGCTCGACCTTGGCGGTGGGCTCCGCGGTGAAGACGAAAGCGATGGGACGCACGCCATTGGATCCATCGGCGGCGGGCGCCGCGCCCACGCGGACGTGGACGAAGTCATTGCCTCCAGCAGCGGGCGACGCCACCGTGACGGGACGGACCACACCCGCTGCAGACGTCAACGCCACCAGGAGGTCCTCGAAGGCGCGGGCCTTCTCGCCGCGCGCCCTCAGGTAGGCATCGCCCAGGTAGGAGCCGAGGAGGAGCATCCGCCCCTTGCCGAGGGTCGCCTGCTTGAGCAGGGCCTCCTCGCTGCCCGCCGAGCCTCGCTCGAACATCGGTGTCAGCCATTGGGCCGCGGGGACCTGATAGGTAGTCTCGCCCAGGGTCAGCGGAATCGTATCGGAGGGCAGCTGGCGACGCCCGATCTCCTGGATGCCCGTCAGCTCGGCGAAGAAGCGGTCCTCCGGATACCGGTAGAGACCGTTGGCGCCGAAGGAGCCCACCTCCGACTCACAGACCAACATGCCGCCCCGGCGCACGAAGTCCGCCAGGGCCTCCGCCACCGGCTCGTCCATCACGACAGTTCGCGGCAGGATGAGCAGCTTCAGTCCCCGGAGCTCGTCCAGGTGGTTCTCCTCGACGATGCGGTAGGGGATGTTGCGACGGACCATCGCCTGGGCGTATCCCTGGATTCCCGTCAAGCCGCGGCGAGCCGTGCCATCCTGCGCCCAGTAGAGATAGTAGGACTGGGGGCTGAAAAAGATACCGACCTCGGTCGGCGCGGGCTCATAGGCGGTCAGGAGATCCCCGTGCGCCTTCAAAACGTCACCCGTCTTCCGCATCGCCGCCAACCGCTCCTCGGCGAGGCCATCGTTGCCCGCCAGGCCAAAGCCGGTGGCCTCGCGACCGAAGACCTCGTCGCGCCAGCACCAGAAGAGGACAGCATCGGCGCCGGCGGAGAGCCCCGTCCAGACCCAGGTCTGCTGAGACGCGGCATCGACGCTCTGCGCCACGTCGAATCCGATGTTCGACCGACCGCCCTGAAGCTCGCTGAGCCAGACCCGCTTGCCCTGCCGGGCGGAGGCGACGAAGTCGATGCGGTTGATGAACTCGGCCCGGTCCATCTCCAGCCCGCCCCACTTAGGGAAGCTGGAGGTCCCCACCCCGTCGATCCTGTCGGAGAAGGCCCAGTCATTCCCGCGGTGCAGGGGCGTGGCGTTCGGATAGCTATCGCTCCCGTGCAAGACCGTGGGCTGTCCGCCGTGCACCGTCACCGGATGCTGGGGATCGATGGCCTTGAGCACCTCATAGCGATCATACGCATGCTGCACGGCGCGCCAGCTGACGAAGTCCTCGAAGGCCATCATCTCGGTATAGGGGCGGTTGGGCATCTTGCCGGGCCGCACGTCGTCCCAGGAGGTATACCGGCGCTCCCACGCGCGGTTGAGGCCGTCGAGGCCCCCATACTTGGCGTCGAGCCACGAACGGAAACGATTGAGCGTGTAGTCACAGTAACAGACTAGCCCGTCGGCCTGGACGTTCCAGCGCAGCTCGTTCCAAGCGTCCCACCCAAAGAGGTTGGGGGCGCGGTAGTAGTGCTCGGCGGTGGCCTCGAGGAACCGCTTCATCCGCTCCCAGACGCCAGGATGGTCGATGCAGCCGCCGGGTGTCAGGCCGTAGTGGCACTCGCCGCGGTTCGACGAGATGACCTCGTGACCGAAGTTGTCGACCATACGGCTGCCGGGCACGACGCGATGGATCCAATAGGGGTGGATTGCCGCGATGGTGCTCAGCACGACCTCGAGATCGTGCTTGTTGGCAAGCGCGACCAGCCGATCGTAATCGTCGAAGTGGAACTCACCGGGCTTCGCCTCGACCCAGGCCCACACAACCCAGAGCTGGAGCGTGTTGAGACCCGAATCGGCCATCTTCTTGATATCGTCCTCCCAATAGCGTTCGTTGGGAAATGGGGGACGGTAGTACTGGGTGCCTAGGTGGATCATTGGGTTACCTCCTTGAGTGTGAAGATGCTAAGGAATAAGGGATAGGGTCAGGCTGCCGACCGCGCGCGTCGTCGTCACGGCGCCGCAATCTCCGGCAGCGGGCCTGCATGGTTGGGGTCGAACCAACGGAGGTGTTCCTCCTCCGCCTCCCACAGCTCCTCGAACATCTCGCGGATCTGGTCGAGGGGCAGGATCGACGCCGTCAAAGGATCGACGGCACAGGCGTGGAAGGCGGCCTCCTTGTCCTTCTCCAGCACCGCCTGGACCGCCAACTCGTGCACATTCACGTTGGAGCGGTTGAGCGCGGCCAGCTGGGCCGGCAGGGCGCCGACGTAACAGGGGTGCACCCCGCGGGCGTCGACCATGCAGGGAACCTCGACACAGCAGCCATCGGGCAAGTTGGTGATCAGGCCTGTGTTCATCACATTGCCGTTGAAGCGGAAGGGCTCGTTGGTAAGCATCGCCTCCATAATGCCGGTGGTGTACTCCTGAGAGCGGTGCAGCTCCCCGACCGGCGCCTCTCCCATCCCGTCGCTCTGCCACTCGCGGACACGGCGCGGCGCCATCGAGACCTCACGGTCGGGAAGGTCAAAGCGCGCCCGGAGCTCGGGCGTGCGCATGAAGTAGGGCAGGTACTCCGCGTTATGACGGCTGCTCTCGGTGACGAAGTAACCGAAGTGGCGCATCATCTCGAAGCGCACCGGGTCCTCGGCGACGACCTCAGGATCCTCCATCGCCGCCCGGATCCGCGGGTAGAGGTCCTCCTGACCGCGCTCGAGCTCCAGCACCCAGGCCTGGTGGTTGATCCCGGCGACCCAGTGGGAGACCTCATCGTAGTCGACCCCGGCGATGCGCGCGAGCTTCTGGGTGGTGCCCTGCACGCTGTGGCAGAGGCCGACGTTGCGCACCGTGCTGTCGACCGAGTGGAGCCAGGTGAGCATCGCCATCGGGTTGGTATGGTTCAGGACGTAGGCATCGGGGCAGAGCACCTCCATATCGCGGAAGAACTGCTGCTGCACCGGGCCGGTGCGCAGGAAGCGAAAGATGCCGCCCACGCCAACGGTGTCGGCAACGGTCTGAGGGACGCCATACTTGCGCGGGATCTCGATCTCGGACCTGTAGGGCTCGCCCCAATAGGCGCCGCCGCCCACGGCGACCGAAGTGATGACGAAGTCGGCGCCGGGCAGCAGCTCCGTCCGATCGGTGGATGCGACGACCTGTGTGGGCAGATCGTATCTATCGATCGTGCGTTGGACGTAGCCGGTCACCTGCTTCAGCCGGCCCGGGTGGATGTCGCAAAGCCCAATCTGCGCGTCCTGCAGAGGCTCGCGGGACATAATGTCGACGGAGAGGCGGCTGCCAAAGCCGCTCCCGGCGCCGATGATCACGATCTTGGTCATATGGATAACTCCTCGTCAGTGAATAATAGTACAGGCGTCCTCGTCGGCCCTAAGTATAATGGGAAGCAGGCGGCGTGCCACTGCCAAGGAGGCCAGGGGCATGCCGAGGAGCCAGCGATTGCTTATGACACGCTTTCCGCCAGCCACGATGAGGCCGTGCTGCGAGACGCGAGATCCCTCGCGCTCCCACTGCGTGGAGGCCGTTCGAGATGACGGTGTAACGTGTCGTGGTGGTCCGAACCGCGCTCGGGCCGTAGTGTGGCGCGCTCGGGCCGTAGTGTGGC
>CAZPJP010000226.1:0-5350 GCA_964586915.1 uncultured Anaerolineales bacterium | reverse complement strand
GTGAACCTGACCGTCGTACCGGCCCCCTCCTCGCTCTCGACCCACAGGCGCCCCCCGTGGGCCTCCACGAGCGCCTCGGCGATGGACAGTCCCAACCCGCTTCCGCTCTGAGCCTCCCCTTCCCGGACACGCGCTCGTGTACGGGCCTTGTCCGCGCGGTAGAAGCGTTCGCCGATGTGAGGAAGATCCTCGGTCGGAATGCCGATGCCTTGATCCTGGACCGCTACGATTGCCCCATCCGTCTCACCGTCCGGCGCTAACCGGACGCGGACGCTTCCCCCAGGATGGGAGTACTTGATGGCGTTGTCCAGCAGGTTGATCAGCACCTGGGCCACGCGGTCGCGGTCCGCCCACACGAGCGGCAGGCGCGGCGCCGCCTCGACGGTGAGCGTGACCTCGTGCGCCTCCGCCCGAGGCGCCATCCGCCGGGCGATCGCCCGTGCTACCTCAGCCAGGTCCAGCGGCTCGCGGCGCAGGTTGAGGGCCTCCGCATCGGCCCGGGTCAGCACCATGAGGTCGTTGACCAGGCGGATCAGGCGATCCGTCTCGCTTTCCACCGTTGCCAGGAACCGGTCGCGGACGGGCACGTCGTCGACGGCCCCGGCCCGCAGCGTCTCGACCATGCCTTTGATGGCCGTGAGGGGTGTGCGCAGCTCGTGAGAGACGTTGGCCACGAACGTGGTCTGCATCTGCCGGGCGGCCCGCAGTCGCTGCGTCATGTCGGCGAAAGCGCGGCTCAGGCGTCCGAGCTCGTCCTTAGCATCCAGCGGCAACGCCGCCGGGCCGACCTCCGGCGCGTCGAACTGCCCCTGCGCCACGGCTCCTGCCGCAGCCGTCAGCTGGCGCAGCGGGCGTGTGATCGCCCGCGAGAGCACCAGCCCGACGGCGCCCGACAGCAC
Organism: uncultured Anaerolineales bacterium; assembly: GCA_964586915.1. Lineage (GTDB taxonomy): Bacteria > Chloroflexota > Anaerolineae > B4-G1 > SLSP01 > PWVB01. The sequence goes on along the minus strand of CAZPJP010000226.1, from coordinate 4,451 downwards.
GAGGGCGATGGCCGTCGACCACAGCCACCGCGCCCGCAGATCGCCCAGGACCGTCGTGACATCGTCGAGCGGCTGGGTCAGGTAGACGACGCCCACCAGCCCATTTTCCACCAGCACCGGCATGGCGACGGCCATCATCCGCCGCCGGTCCGCGCGTCTGAGGTCGCCGGATGCCGCTGCCTGCGCCGATCCCGGGGTCTGTCGCGCGACGTACTGCCCGGTCAGGGTCTCTGCCACGAGCGGATCATCGCGGAGCGTCAACCCGGTCTCTGCGTTGTCCGAGTCGACCAGGACCGTGCCCGTGGCGTCCAGCACCCGTATGCGGGTCTCCAGCTGCGCGCCCAGCTGGAGCGACGAGTCGGCCAGATAGCCAAGATCGAGGTCGCCCTTGGGCACCTCGCCGGGCAGGGCCAGGTTTTCGGCCTGCAGCGCCAGATTGCTGAGCTGACGCTGCTGCAGGGCGTTGGCTGCAGGCGCCTGGCTCTCGACCGACGGGCCCGCGGTCACCGCGCCCGGGATCAGCACCTGTGCCGTCAGCCGGGCCTGGGCCGCCAGGCTCTCCTCTGTCGCCTCCAGAAAATAGCGCTCCAGAAACGTGAGCAGCAGCACGCCAGCGAGTCCCATCGCCAGCACGATAAGGCTGAGGTGGCTAAGCAGCAATTTGAGTCGCAGCGATAGCCGCAAACTACGGCGCACAGCCCTATACCTCCAGCCTGTAGCCGACGCCCCGCACCGTGTCGATGAGCTCGCGGTTGGGCGCGACGTCCCGGATCTTGGCCCGCAGGCGCTTGATCAGCGCATCCACGACCCGCTGATCGCCCATATAGTCGTAGCCCCAGACCATCTCCAGGAGCTGCTCGCGGCTCAGAACGTGCTCGGCGTGCCGCGCCAGCGTAGTGAGCATCTCGAACTCCAGCGTCGTGAGGTCGAGCGTCGCGCCGCCCAGGTGTGCGATGTAGCGCCCCCTATCCACGGTCAGATCGCCCACCCGGACCAGGTCTTCGTCGTCCGACCTCGCGCCGCCGATCGACCCTTCCGTCGAGGGCTGCTGCCCCGGCGGCACCCTGCGCAGCACTGCTTTGACCCGCGCCAGGAGCTCCCGCACGCTGAAGGGCTTGACGACGTAGTCGTCGGCCCCCAGCTCGAGCCCCACCACCCGGTCGATCTCCTCGTCGCGGGCCGTCAGCATGATGATGGGGATGTCCCGCGTGCCGACCCCGGGCTCGTCCCGTCGCAGCGCGCGGCAGACCTCGATGCCGTCCAGCTTGGGCAGCATCAGGTCGAGGATGATCAGGTCGGGCCGCTCGCGCCGCGCCAGATCCAAGGCCTGCTCGCCGTCCCAGGCGACCAGGACGTCGTACAGCGCCTGCTTGAGGTTATAGGTCAGGACGTCGACAATCGGCGCCTCGTCGTCCACAACCAGAATCCTGGCTTTCGTCATAGGGCCTCGGCATCGACAAAGGTGAGTGCGCTGCGCCTCTCCAGGCGCGCTTGTTCCGATTGTAACAAAAAGCCGTCCCCGCGTAAAGCAGTTCTGTGACAGGCGTATGACAACTTGCCGATACGCCGTTTGACAGCCGTCATCGCCGTGGTATAGTCCCCTCACTTTCTTATCGAGAGAGGTGGAGGGACCGGCCCTGTGAAACCTCGGCAACCCAGGCCACCGCCTATAGGCGGCGCCTACGGTGCCAACTCCGGCAGAGCCTTCGCGGCAGCAGGTTCTGGAAGATGAGAGCAAAGCTAAGTCGGCTTGGCGCCTCTTCTGACCGCGAAGGGGCGCTTTTCTGTGCCCCTCTGCTCCCTCTCGATCTGTCCATTTGTCCATGTGCCGATTTGAAGGGGGAGACTGCGATGTCGTTTGACCACGAGAGCACACGAGCCGTCCACGCGGGCGAGGAGAAGCGCAAGCCCTATGGCGCCTTGACGACGCCCATTGCGCAAACGTCCACCTACACCTTTGAGAATACCGCCGCGGTCCTGGCCTTTATGGAGCGCAAGGCCGCCCGCACCAAGGCGCGCGAGGCCGGCGGGGACCTGCCGCTGCGCGATGAGTATGGCCGTTATAGCAACCCCACGCAGCGCGTGGTGGAGCGGAAGCTGGCGGCCCTGGAGGCCGCGGAGGGTGCGGCCCTCTTCTCCTCCGGCATGGCGGCGATCACCGCCACGCTGCTGACGCTCCTCTCAGCTGGCGATCACGCCATCGTCGTTCAGGATGCCTACCGCAGGACGAAGGAATTTGCCGCCGAGTTCCTGCCCCGCTTCGGCGTCGAGACCACGCTCGTTCCCATCGATGACCTAGAACACGTCGCCGGTGCCGTCAGGCCCAACACTCGGCTCATCCTCGGCGAGACCCCCACGAATCCCTACCTCCGCATCATGGACCTGGAGCACCTAGCCGAGCTCGCTCGCGCGCGCGAGATCCTGACCGTCGTCGATGCGACCTTCGCCACGCCGATCAACCTCCGTCCGCTTGCGTTAGGCATCGACATGGTGATCCACAGCGCGACGAAGTATCTCGGCGGTCACAACGACCTCTTGGCTGGCGCCGTCATCGGCCCCCACAGTCTCGTGACCCAGATCGAGGTCACCCGGGGGTTGCTAGGAAGCGTGGTCGGTCCGCAGGATGGCTATCTCCTCCTGCGCGGCCTCAAGACCCTCGCCCTGCGCGTCGCGCGGCAGAACGACAACGGCATGCGCGTTGCCCAGTTCCTCGAGGCGCATCCCAAGGTGGCCCGCGTTGTCTATCCCGGCCTGCCCAGCCATCCCGACCACGAGATTGCCCGCCGCCAGATGACGGGCTTCGGCGGCGTGGTCAGTTTCGAGATCTCCGGCACCAAGGAGCAGACCTCGCGCTTCGTCGACCGCCTGCAGATCCCCTACATCGGCCCGACGCTGGGGGGCGTGGAGAGCATCGTCCAGCAGCAGGCGCTCTTCGTCTCCCTCGATCCGGAGGAGCGCCGCGCCTCCGGCGTCAGCGACACCCTCGTCCGCTACGCCCTCGGCATCGAGGACGCCGGCGACCTCATCGCCGACCTCGCCCAGGCTCTCGACGCGGTCTGAGGCGCTCGCGCTATGATCATCGTCCACAAATTCGGTGGGACCTCCGTAGGCAGCGCGGAGCGCTTCGCCGCCGTCGCTGACATCGTGGCGTGGCGCGCTGCGTCGGCGCCAGATTCGCGTCCAGTCCTCGTCGTCTCCGCGATGAGCGGCGTCACCCGGCAGCTCCTCGAGGGCGCCTGGGCTGCTGCGGAGGGCCGCGACGCCGACGACCAGGAGATCAAGGCGGGGCTCCTGGCGCGCCACCTGGGCGTGATCGAAGCCCTCTTCTCGGAAAGCGCCGAGCGCCATCGGCTCAGCGAGTGGGTGGAGGACCGCCTGCACGAGCTCGAGCGTCTCTACCGCAGCCTCGCCGTCCTGGGCGAGCTCACAGCGCGCGGGCGCGACCACGTCGCGGCCTTCGGCGAGCAGCTCTCGGTCCACATCCTCGCGGCGGCGCTGCGACAGCGGGGCCTGGCGGCTGAGGCTGTGCTAGCCACCGGCCTCATCGTCACCGACGACCACTTCGAGGCCGCGACCCCGCGGATGGACCTCACACGGGCGCGGCTGCAGGCGACCGTCAGGCCGATGCTCGAGGCGGGCGTGATCCCCGTCGTCACCGGCTTCATCGCCGCCACCGAGGCGGGCGTGACCACGACGCTGGGGCGCGGGGGTAGCGACTACACCGCCGCCATCGTCGGCGCCGGGCTTGATGCCGACGAGGTCTGGATCTGGAGTGACGTCGACGGCATCCTCACCGCCGACCCCAACCTGGTGCCCAACGCGCGGCCCTTGCGGGAGCTCTCCTACGCGGAAGCGTCGCGGCTCGCCTACTACGGCGCCGACGTCCTGCATCCCAAGACGATCCGCCCCGTCATCGAGCACAACATCCCGCTTCGGATCATGAACAGCTTCAACCCGACCGACCCTGGGACCCTCATCGTCGCGACGCCCGATCCCGACCGCCTTCGCCTGCCCGCGATCATCTCTACGCGCGGGCTCAGCCTGATCGCCATCGGCAGTCACGATGACGCCTGGAGGCTGCCGATGGTGGCGCGGGCGCTGCAGGCGTTGAGCGAGGCCGGGGTCGACGTCCTGATGTTCTCGCAATCCTTCTCCGAGCACAGCCTCAATCTCATCGTCCGCCGCCAGGAGCAGGCGCGCTGCCTGCGCACGCTCGACGGGGCCTTCGCAGCTGACCTTTCCAACGGCAACTACACGCTGGGCACGAAACAGCAGGTGGCGACCGTCTCTGTGGTGGGTGTATCCGGCTGGAACGAGCGGGGCGCCGTCTCGCACGCCTTTGCCGCCCTCGGCGAGCAGGGCACGCGCATCATCGCCGTGGCCCAAGCCGCGACGGAGTTGAGCGTCTCGTTCTGCATTCCCGAGGACGAAGTCGGGGACATCGTCCGCTT
>CAZPJP010000225.1:0-5365 GCA_964586915.1 uncultured Anaerolineales bacterium | reverse complement strand
TCCCATGTCTCCACGGTGATACGGCGCTCGAAGGTTGCCAGATGCTCCACCACCGTCGCCAGCGCCCGCACCACGACGCCCGCGTCCGCGCCTTGAAGCGTCGTGATGTCCCCTCCGGTGTTGCCGACGACGACCACCGGCAGCCCGCGATGGAGCACCAGCCACGTCGACGGCACCCGCGCGAAGGCCAGGGGCTCGCCTGAAGCGGCGAGCGGGCCGTCGTCGCGGGTCGGCCCGTAGAGGTTTGCCGGATCGCAGGCGTTCATCAGAACCAGATCGTTCTCCAGCCCCACCGCCTCGTCTCCGGTCCGCTCCCGTAGCGACCGCAACGCCTCGACGACCTCCGGCAGCGCGAACTGCAGGCCGGGCAGGCCCTGGACGAAGTAACCGCGGCGGATCTCGCCGCGTAGCTCCATACGCTTGAGCTGGCGCAGGATCCCGCCCCAGTTCCACGCGCCAACCTCGTCGTCCAGGCTCGCGCGCGTCACCACCCCGTAGCGGGTGAGGAGCTGGCGCGTCTGCCGCGCCGCCACCTCCGGTTCCGGCACCGGCTTGCCCAGGACGCGGAAGCGGTGCACCGGCGTCCAGCGCCCGGCCCAACGGGACCTCATCGAGGCCATGCTGGGCTGCTGCTCGAGCCGCCGCCGTACGCGTGCCCTCGCCGACCGGTAGCGCGCCGGATCCGAACGCCGCGTGATACGGCGCGAGCCCAGGCCCAGCTCTGCCCGCCGCCGCGCCAATTCCTCCTCCAGCGAGCTGTGAAGCCCCTGGGAGCGGGCCGAAGTCCCCTCAGGCTGCGGCGTCCCCTCCTCGACCATTGCCCGCATCGCGTCGAGGCTATCGTTGGTGACGAGCCCCGCCATCGCGAGCTCGATCAGCGCAGCCTCAACCGTCGTCTCCGCCATCTCCAGGGCCTCGCAGAGGTCCTCAAAGAAGACCGCCCCCTCCGACTTCAGGAAACCGTAGACCGTCTCGGCCTCCTGGCCTAACTCCGTCGTCTCCTCCGGCGCGGGCTCCAGATAGACGCGCCCCTCACCGCGGAAGAGGAACCGCACACGACTGCGGCGCGGATCGGCGCCCCCCGAGCCCACCCAGACGAGCTCGCCCTTCTGGCAAAGCGCGTCTAGCATCTCCGGCTGGTAATCCGACAGGCGCAGCGATAGCACGTCACGCTCCCACACCTGCCCCACGACGGGCGCAGCGCGCAACTGCTGCAGGACCTCGACCAGACCGTCCTCGCCCGCGAGCCGCTCCCGCGGATGCAGGTGCTGCCACCGGGCCAGGAAATCCGAGTAGACCGCCAGCGACACCGGCTGCACCTCGTTGCGGAGGATCGTCATCGTCCGCCGGTGAATCTGCTCCAGCGTCCGGCGGTCGACGAACTCGGCCTCTGCCATCGTCCCGGGCGCCGCCTCTGCCGGCTCCGATCGCGGCGTGAAGTGGCCGTGGACCACCTCCCGCGCCTCAATCAGGCGGTCGAGCTCGCCCTCGAGCCAGGCCGCCGAAAAGCCGTAACGCGCCAAAATCGCCGCCTGCGTGACCGGGCCGGCGTGACCCAGATAGCGCTGAAGGATCGCCCGCCGCGCTGCCCCAACCTCTTGGGGTGTTGCGTCATCGACGGCGCCAAACGCCCTTCGATACTCGCCCTCATACTCCGCCGCTACCCACCGGACTTCGGACCCCTGCGCCGTCGGGATCTCCACCCCCACCACCCGGTTCTGTCCGGTCAGGCGCGCGATCCAGTTCGACGGATCGACCGACGCCCGTTGTGCGATTTCGCTCGACGAGAGGTCCCCCATCTGCTGGAGCAACACCGCCAGCTCCTCGGCGGTCCGCGCCTGCGCCGTCGGCGCCGTATGCTGCAGGTGCTCGCGAACCGCCGTCACCGCCTCCGGGCGCAAGAGCTCGTCCAGGGCCACGTCCTTGAGCAGATCCTGGAGCAGGTCGCGGTTGACCGCCAGCGTCTGCAGCTGCCGCTCGGCCCGGGGCGTGTCCCACTCGTACATCCGGGTGTTGACGAAGTCCCACAACAGGCTCTGGGCCACCGGCGACGGCGTGACCGACTCGAGCAGGACGACCTCAATCTCACCCTCGGCAATGCCGGTCAGCACCTGTTCCAGGTGCGGCAGATCCAGCACGTCCTGCAGGCAGTCGCGATAGGTCTCCGCCACGATGGGGAAATCCTCAAACCGGCGCACGACCTGCAGTAGGTCGCGGGCCCGCAGCCGCTGGAGCCAGAAGGGCGTGCGCTTGCCCGGTCCCGAGCCCGGCAAGAGCAACGCCCGTGCCGCGTTCTGCCGGAAGTGCGCGCCGAAGACCGCCGAGTCCGGCAGCTCTCGCAGGATCCGCTCCCGCGCCTCAGCCGGCCCCATCTCCGCGATGACGTCCAGAGGGAACGCGGCCTCAGAGTCCAGAAGTCGCAGTAGGACCCCGTCGTCGTTGGTCTCGACCTCGATCTCGACCTCCACGCGCTGGCGGAGCGCGCCCGCCAGCGCCAGCCCCCACGGGCCGTTGACCCGCCCCCCGAAGGGCGAGTGCAGGACGAGCCGTGGATCGCCCAACGGGTCGTCGAAGACCTCCACCAGGATGGTGCAATCCGACGAGACCGCCCCGGCGTGGGCCAGCTGCCCGGCGAGGTAATCGACGGTGTGCCAGGCCGACCGCGCATCCAACGCATAGGCCTCGCCCAGCCAGCTCAGGAGCGCCTGCACCTCCGGTGCCTCGCGCAGCTCGCGGATCTCCCGCAGGTCGTCCAGCCCCAGCTCCTCCGCCAGTCCTGTCAGCCGCTCGGCCACGAGCCGGCGAAATGCCCCCACCTTCACCCCCAGCTCGTAGGGGCGCCAGGGAAAGTCGCCGCGCCAGAAGGGCATCCGCGGCGTCGCGCCGGGCGCCGGGGTCACGAGGACGCGGTCGTCGGTGAGGTCGATCACCCGCCAGACCTGCGAGCCCAGCATCATCGTGTCGCCAATCCGGGTCTCGAAGACGAACTCCTCGTCCAGCTCCCCCAGCTTCGTCTTACCGTCGCTCAGATAGGCGCCGAAGGAGCCGGTGTCGGGGATCGTCCCGCCGTTGGTCAGCGCCATCATGCCCGAGCCGGGCAGGGCCGCCAGCCTGTTGTTCACGCGGTCCCACGAGAGCCGCGCCCGCAGCTCGCGATAGGCCTGGCTCGGGTAGCGTCCCGCCAGCATCTCCAGGGTGACGCGGAACGCCCGCCCCGTGAGGTCCGTGTAGGGATAGGCACACCGAACGAGGTCGAAGAGCGCGTCGACGTCCCAGCGCTCGGCCGAGACCATCGCCACGATCTGCTGGGCCAGCACGTCCAGCGGGTGTCGCGGCGTGTAGGTGGGCTCGACCTCACCGCGCAGCATCCCACCGGCGATGGCGCCGGCCTCGACCACGTCCTCCCGGTGCGTCGGGAAGATGCGCCCTTTGCTCGTCTGCCCCACGAGATGCCCCGACCGCCCCACCCGCTGCAACCCCTGCGCCACCGACTTCGGAGACTGCAGCTGCACCACCAGGTCGACGTCCCCAATGTCGATCCCCAACTCCAGCGAGGCCGTGCCCACCAGCGCCGGGAGCTCGCCGGCCTTGAGCTGGCGCTCCAGTTCGAGCCGGACCTCCTTCGCCACGCTCCCGTGATGGACGCGGATCGGGCCGCCGTGCTCGCCAGTGCCTGCCGCCATCATCCCGGCGCCCTTGACGACGCCATCCTCGATCAGCCCGGTGGCCTTCCCCGCCGCCTCGGCCGCGAGCTGCTCGTTCAGGCGATCGGCGGTGCGCTCCGCCAGGCGGCGGTTGTTGGCAAAGATCAGCGTCGTCCGGTGCTGGCGAATCAGGTCGAGGATCCGCGGGATCAGCGAGGGCCAGATCGAGTCGCCCGGCAGGTTGCGGAAGTCGTCGACGGGCGTCACCACCCGGAGGTCGAGGCCTTTCTCGTATGCGGCGTCCACGATCGTCACTGGTCGCGGCACGAGGACGCGGTCATCGCCTTCGCCCTCCCACTGGCTGCCGCCTAGGAAACGCGCCACCTCGTCCAGCGGACGGATCGTCGCCGACAGGCCGATCCGCTGGACGGCGCCCGACTCCCGCCTGTGAACGCCACAGGCATCGACCAGGTGCTGGAGCCGCTCCATACTCAGGGCCAGGTGCACGCCGCGTTTGTTTCCCGCCAGCGTGTGGATCTCGTCCAGGATCACCGTCTCGACCGAGCGGAACATCTCGCGCGCCTTGGGGCTGGTCAGAAGCAGGTAGAAGGACTCCGGCGTTGTGATCAGGATGTGAGGCGGCGTCCGCACCATCGCACGCCGCTCTCGCTGCGGCGTGTCGCCCGACCGCACCGCCACGCGGATGGGCGGGAGCTCCACGCCCATCTCCTTCGCTCTGCGCCGGATCCCGGCCAACGGGCGACGCAGGTTTCGATAGATGTCGTTGTTCAGCGCCTTGAGCGGCGAGATGTAGACCAGGCGCACGCCGTCGGCAGCCGCCTCGCCATCCGCCGCTTCACCCGGCTGCACCAGCTCGTGGAAGAGCCGATCGATGGCCCAGAGGAAAGCCGCCAGCGTCTTGCCGGACCCGGTCGGCGCCAGGATCAGCGTATGCTCCCCCCGCTGGATCGGCGGCCACCCCTGCACCTGCGGCGGCGTCGGCGTGCCGAACGTCGCCTCAAACCACGCCCGGACCGGCGCGAGGAAAGAGGCAAGTCCGTATTCGCTGTCACGTTCAGCCGCGTTCGACATCTTCAGGACCTCGTCCCCTCGATGGTGCCTCTCAACCATGCTATAAGTATACGCGGGAAAGCCCCATGTTCCACACCACTCATCGGCCGATCAGGAGCACACGTTTTAAGAAATGAGCAGAATAGGCTATCCTGTAGGGGGGAATTAAAGGATCGCCTATGGGGGAACAGATGCCGGTCAACGAAGTCATTGAGCAACGGGAGCAGGACTGGTTCATCTTCATTGAGAATCGCGAAGCCGTGATCGAGGCGCTGAAGGTCGGGCAGTGTGACGGGATCCTGCCAGCAGCACGCAGTTTCCTGGACGGGTTTGCCGAGTTCTGCTTGCGCGCGGGAGTGTTGGCAGCCTTCGAGGCGTTTCCGGATCGGCGCGCACGGCGCAGTATCCCTATGTTCTTCTTCTGTAACTCGCTGGTATACCGTCCGTTGTTTCACCTGCCGGGGCTGAGCCCCATCGAACGGACGCTGTTCCGCTCGCCCTACATCATGCGTCAGATGGGGTTCAATGCACGGCAGATCGAGGCGGGCTTCTATGCGACCGCGCAGGGAGAAACTCCCTTCCGCGCCCAGGCGATAGCGGAGGCCTTTGCGCGCTCTCGACCGGAGGACTTCCTGGTGAATCAGCAAGCG
>CAZPJP010000224.1:0-5445 GCA_964586915.1 uncultured Anaerolineales bacterium | reverse complement strand
GCAACGCACTTCACTCGGCCCCCCTTGTGTTCCCCCTCGAGGGGGGAAAGGCCTGCAGTCCGGGGATTCTCCCCCCACCGGGGGCCTGTCTCTCGTTCTCCCCCCACCGTCCGATCCCGGCATCACCGCCCTTCCCAAAGCCTGAGTGCGTTGCACCTCCCGGTCTCTGAATGTACAATAGCCCCATGATACCCACATAGCGGAGGTGAGGCATGCACCTGCTCGAACGACGGATTGCACACTATGACGAGTTGCTCGCCGCAGCGCGCGGCGACGTGCCCGTCGATACGCTCATCCACGGGGGTCGCATCCTCAATGTGATGACCGGCGAGATCCTGCCCGGCGATCTCGCCATCCACAAGGGCTTCATCGTGCGCGTCTTCGCAAAGGACATCGAGGCATCCGAGCGCATCGACGCCGCCGGCACCATCGCGATCCCGGCCTTCATCGACCCTCACGTGCATATCGAGAGCTCGATGGTGCTCCCGCCGCGCTACGCCGAAGCCGTGGCGGCCCAGGGCACCGGGACCGTCTTTGCCGACCCCCACGAGATCGTCAACGTCATGGGCGTCGATGGCTTCCGTCTGATGCTGGAGAACGCCGCCGACCTACCCATCCGCCTGTTCCTCGACATCCCGACCTGCGTGCCGTCCAAGCGGGGCGCGGAGTCCACCGGCGCCGACATCCGCGCCGGCGACGTGCGGACGATGGCCGAGATGGGCGGTCGAAAGCTGGGCGAGCTGATGAGCTACGACGAGATCGTCGGCGGCGATCCGATCATGACCGCCATCGTCAAGGCCGGCTGGGAGCTGGGCTTACCCCGAGACGCCCACTTCCCGATGATCGACGCGCTCGCCAACACCTTCGACGACCTCAGCCTGGGCCAGAAGCTCGCTGTGGGCGTGGGCATGCTCGGCAGCCGGATTCCCGGCCTTCGCGGCCTTGCGGCGCTGGCCTACCGCGCCCTGGTCGCGAAGCTGCGCGAGGCCGATTACCCTGCCCTGGACGCCTACCTCGTCGCCCTGGGCCTCACCGCCGATCACGAGACCTACGGCCCGGAGATCCAGATCAAGCTCGACCACGGGATGCCGCTGATGGTCAGCGCGCACGTCTTCGAGCTCGGGGAGACGGCCCCGCTCTTCTTACAGGGCGTGCGCCGGCTGCGTTACCAGGACAACCTCGGTCTGTGTACCGACGATATCTGGCCCGACGAGCTGGTGGCGGAGGGTGGCGTCGCAAGCGCGCTGCGCAAGCTGGTGGCTCACGGCATCGACCCGATCGATGCGGTGCGCTTCGCCACACTCAATAACGCGCGTCGCTTGGCCGCCGCCGGCATCCCGGAGGCCAACCTGATCGGCGCGCTGACGCCCGGACGGGTCGGCGACGTGGTTCTGGTGGCTGACCCCCTCAAGCGCTTCGACGTGCACCTCGTGCTCCACGAAGGCGAGGTCGTGGCAGCCCGCGGGGTGATGACCCGCCCAGCGCCCGAACCGGTCGCCCCGGAGACCGCGCGCGACACCGTACAACTGCGGCTCGTCAACGAGACGACCTTCCGCATCCACGCCCCAGCCGGGTCCGGTCACTCCGTGCGCGCACGCGTCCTGAAACTCCCCAAGCCCCCCGCCCTCCCCTTCCCTGACTTCGTCGAGGAGAGCGTGCCCGTCCGCGATGGCGTCCTGAACACCGCCGGCTACGCGATCATCGCCGTCTTCAACCGCTACGGGCGCGGCGGCAAGCCGGTCCTGGGCCTGATCAAGGACTACGCGCTCAAGGACGGGGCGGCAGCCAGCACCGTCGCGCATGACGCCCATAACCTGATTGTGCTCGGGACGAACGTCGGCGATATGGCGCTGGCCGTCAACACCGTGCTGGATCATCATGGCGGCATGGTCGCGACGCGGCAGGGCAAGGTGCTCGCCGCGGTGCCGCTCCCTGTGGGCGGCCTGATGACCACGGCGCCGACCGACGCCCTCGTCCGGGACGTCCGCGCGTTCCGAAACGCAATTGCGGAGCTCGGCCTCGACCCCGAGAACCCGATCCTGCCCTTCGCTGTCTTCTCACTGCCAGCGGCGCCCGGCGATAAGGTGACCGACCTGGGGCTCTGGGACGCCAAGGCCCAGGCGCTGGTGCCGTTGTTCGTGGACGACAGCGCCTAACGCTCGCGGCCAAGCCTACAATGCGGCGGCTAACACGCTGGGGGTTGTGGGAGTCAACAACAATATAACCGTTATCTGACGGACCTCGCATCCAACTTGAGGTAAGAAGGCATGGGGACCACAGATCTGTGGTCCCCATGCGCTGTCACCAGAGCCCCCATCGCGCCACTTCAGGGGCCACTTTGTTTCGCCGGCGTAGAGCACGCCGCGTAGGCCGCGGAATCCGCCGCGCACCGCGCGTGTCTTCCGACAATCGAGATCCTTCGGGCCCTTGTTGTGCGGCCAGGTCTGGATGACAGTTCGTCCCCGCCTGACGATGCACCACCGCCCGCTGGTAGGGCAATCGCAGTTAGCGTCGGGCAAGGTGCAACGCACTTAGGCTTTGGGGTGAGGGGCCCTTCTGGCGTCGCGCCGCGGTGGGACGAGCAAAGTGCGTTGCACCTGTTCTGCCCAACTGCGATTGCCCTAGCCCGCTGGGGCTGACCCCTTGTCATACCTATAAGTGTGTGGTATAATACCTCTCGTTGTGAGGTATAAAGGAGGGCAGGTTGAGCATCAAAGGCAGCCTTCCGCTGTTGATCCTCGATGCGTTGTCCAAACGCACGAGCTATGGCTATCAGATTGCCAAGGACATACGGGAGCAGTCGGACGGCATCCTGGATTTCCAGGAAGGCGCGCTGTACCCGACCTTGCATAAGCTCGAGCGGGACGGCAAGATCGAGGCACACACTAGAGTTGTCGAGGGTCGACAGCGGCGTTACTATCGCCTAACGTCAGTCGGTGAGCATGAGCTTGCGGAGCAGCGGCAGTTGTGGTCGCAATACGTCGAAGCCGTCGACGCGGTGTTAGGGGTTTATGCACAAGCAGATAGGGTATTGAACGGGTAAAGACACGAGGACTTGACTTTCATCACGCGAACGCTATACTAGCGATTTGGGATACTACTTGAGACCTCGCGTGTAGGATCTGCGGGGTCTTTTTTGTGCCATTTCACGGCGGGATGCGGGTATTCGAACCGCCTCGTCGAGTTGCAAGTCGGGGGGAAACCGAGGAGTTATCAATAATGCCAAGGAAAGAAGCAGCTATACAGAACGTACGGATTATCGGGATCTTTGCGCATGTGGACGCCGGGAAGACGACGACGTCCGAGGCGATCCTGTACCATACCGGGCGGATTCATCGCGCCGGTAACATCGATGAGGGGAGCACCCAACTCGACTGGATGGAACAGGAGCGCGAGCGCGGCATCACGATTATGTCCGCCGCAACCGCCTGCCACTGGCGCGATCATCGCATCAACCTGATCGACACGCCGGGCCACATCGACTTCACCGCTGAGGTCGTGCGGTCTATCCGCGTGATCGACGGCGCCGTGATGATCCTGTGTGGCGTGGGTGGCGTGGAGCCTCAGACGGAGGCCGTTTGGGCGCACGCGAACCACGAGGATCTACCGCGCCTCATCTTCATCAATAAGCTCGATCGCGTTGGCGCGGATTTCGACCGGGTGCTGGGTGACATTCACGAGCACCTGACGCCGCGGGCGTTGCCGATCCAGCTGCCGAGTGGGAGCGAGGACAGCTTCAAGGGCATGGTTGATCTCCTGACGCGCAAGGCCTACGTCTGGACCTCCGACGACGAACCATACGAGGTCGAGGACGTCCCGGCGACGATGGTCGATGCGGTCGAGGTCGCCCGAGACAAACTCATCGACGCTATCTGCGAGCTCGACGACGAGCTCTTGATGACGCGCCTGGAGGGTGAGGAGCCCGACCTGGCGACGCTCAAGGCTCACTTGCGCAGCGCTACCATCGCCGGGGACATTGTCCCCGTGTTGTGCGGCGCCTCGCGCGAGCGCGTGGGCGTGCAGCCCTTGCTGGACGCCGTGATCGATTACCTGCCGTCGCCCGTCGACATGCCGGCAATGGTGGGACATCGGCCCGGTCAGCCCAGCGTGAAGGTCGAGCGGCACGACGATCCCGCCGAGCCCTTCACGGCGTCGGCCTTCAAGATCGTCGTCGACCCGTACGTCGGCCACCTTACCTGGGTCCGCGTCTTCTCGGGCACAGCCCACACCGGCGACACTATCTACAACCCGCGGACCGATGAGAGCGAGCGCGTGGGTCGGATCTACCGGATGCACGCCAATCGCCGCGAGCAGGTCGATACAATGGCCGCCAGCGACGTTGTCGCCCTGGTAGGAATGAAATCGGCGATCACGGGCGACACGCTCTGTGATCCCGAGGATCCCATCGTGCTGGAGTCCTTCGACTTCCCGGAGCCCGTGATCTCGGTGGCGTTAGCGCCGAGCTCGAACGATGAGCGCGACAAGCTCAACGCTGCCGTCCGCCGGCTTTGCGATGAGGATCCGACGCTGATCCGTAAGGTCAACTCGGAGACGGGTGAGCTCACACTGTCAGGGATGGGCGAGCTCCATTTGGAGATCGCCGTAGATCGCCTGCGCCGTGAGTTTGGGCTCACGCCGAAGGTCAGCATGCCGCAGGTCTCCTACCGTGAGACCGTGCAGCGCAGCGCCGAGGTGCGCACGACCTATCGCAAGCAGTCGGGTGGCCACGGGCACTACGCCCGGATCGAGCTGCGGGTCGATCCGTTGAGCGAGGCTGAGAGCGGCGTCGTCTTTGAGGACGAGTCGCCCCCCGCCAGCCTCCCTCGAGAGTTCGTGCGCCCCATCGAGATGGGCGTGCGCAAGACCTTGGAGGAAGGCGTGGTCGCGGGATATCCGATCACTGACATCAAGGTCACGCTGTTGGACGGCGACTACCATGAGGTGGACTCCGCCACGATCGACTTCGAGATCGTCGGCAGCATGGCGGTCAAGGACGCGATCCGCAAGGCGGCCCCGGCCCTGATGGAGCCGATTATGGGGCTCGACGTCAACATCCCGGAGGACTATCTGGGCACCGTCGTCGCCGACATCGGGCGCCGTCGCGGGACGATGAGCGAGATGCACGTGCGCGGCAACTACCGCAACGTCGACGGCGAGATTCCGTTGGCGGAGGCGCGTGGCTACGCCACCGATCTGCGCAGCTTGACGCAGGGTCGCGGTACCTTCAGCCTGAAGTTCAAGCGCTACGAGGTCCTCCCCGACAGTATCGCCGAGGAGGTCATCGAGGCCAACCGCGAGCGCGCAGGGCAGCGAGCGGCGATAAGGTAGTTGAATCCCGGAACCACTGAGGAAATGAGGCCACTGAGCGATCACGCTCAGTGGCCTTTTGCGTGTGCCAGGCATGTCGTATATCTAGGAGGTGCAAGACCTCTGCGGGCCGAGATG
>CAZPJP010000223.1:0-5471 GCA_964586915.1 uncultured Anaerolineales bacterium | reverse complement strand
TTGCATCGCGAGAACCGCGGTCGATGCTGGGCGGTAGGTTTGCACATTCTCAACCAGAGGAAAATGGAGACCAACAATGACCGAGACACCGGAGTCGATGCACGCGGCCGTCTTATACGCGGCTGGCGACCTGAGATACGAGAAGGTCCCAACCCCCCAGCCAAAACCCGACGAAGTCCTCGTTCGGGTGCGTATGAATGGGCTGTGCGGCTCGGACATTCACTTCTACGAGCGTGGCGAGCTCGGCCCATTTAGGGTCACACAGCCCTACATCCCCGGGCATGAGGCCTGTGGTATCGTGATCAAGGCCGCCTCCACCGTGGAGGGCCCCACGGTCGGGCAACGCGTCGCCATCGAACCAGGCATCCCCTGTCGTCGCTGCGAGTTCTGCAAGAGAGGCCGTTACAATCTCTGCCCCGATGTCGTGTTTATGTCGGCGCCCCCGGTAAACGGCACCTTCGCGGAGTATGTGGCGCTGGCGGCGGACTTCGCCCATCCCGTCCCCGACAGCGTAAGCGATGAGAGCGCCGCCTTCATCGAGCCGGTCAGCGTCGGCGTGCAGGCATGCTCCCGTGCTCAGCTCAAGGCCGGCGACACGATCGCGGTGCTTGGCGCAGGGCCCATAGGCTTGGTCACGTTCCTGGTTGCGCGAGCGTACGGGGCCTCAGAGGCCTTCGCCGTGGATCTCCTGGGCAATCGCCTGAAGCTGGCTGAGTCCCTGGGTGCGACGCCCATCGACGCCGCGTCCGCCGACACCATCGCCGCGATAGAGGACCTCACCGAGGGCCGCGGTGTGGACGTCGTCTTCGACACCAGCGGCTCGGCCGCAGCCTGCCGGATCACGCCCTATCTAGCGCGGCGCGGCGGGGTTGTGACGCTTGTGGGCTGGCCCGAGACCGCCACTGTCGACTATCCCGTCGAGGTTGTCCTCGAGAAAGAGTTGGACGTGCGCGGTGTGAATCGCTACGCCAACACCTATCCCACCGCCATCAGCCTCCTCGCCTCGGGGAAGCTGAATGTCGCGCCCCTGATCTCACATCGCTTCGCCTTCGAGGATGTCGTGGAGGCCTTCGAGTTCGCCGCCCATCATCCCTCCGAAACGATCAAGGTGATGGTGGAGAATCCTGAATAAGGCATGCATCGGAACGAGAGCGAGACGGCTTGCGTCACAGGGACGCCCGTCACACTGACACACGTCATAGTGACGCCCGTCACACTGACGCAAATACATCCCGAATCGAATCACACGCCAGGATCTCGGGAAGCGGCTCGCGATCTCTGTTGGGCCAGCGCACGAGGCGTATCTCTCCGCCGGCAAGCTCGATGCCGGTGATGTCGCCGTCATCGTAACAACAGCACCCCACGTTGAAATAGGAGGGCTTCGCAGCCGCGATCCCATTGTCCCGGCGCTGCATCTCTCTCGCGTGTACCCGCACCCACTCAAGTTGAGCCGTGAGCTGGGCCTGCGCCTCGAGCTCCGCTCGACTGGGCGATGATCCGGCGCGCGCCTCAAGATCGACAAGGCGCTGCTTGAGTTGCGCCTCGTGCGAGAGCGACTTAAAGACCGGGCTGTGGGTATGGGCGGCCATCAGGATCAGGTCCGGCTGCTGCTCAGCCCACGTGTACATCGCCCGATTGAGCCGATGCCTCAAGTCCCAGCTCGTGGCCGGGGTATTCACCGGGACGTTAAAGATCCGCTGGAACGGCCGCCACAGGTATCGAATCAGGCGCCGGCTAAGCCAAGACCATTGACTGCTCTTGGCGTCGCCCTGATGGCCGTGTACGAGGAAGATCTCCCCCAGTTTCTCATCCCCGTCCACGACATCGAGCAATAGCCCTTCGTAGACACACAGCGGCGGCCCCTGATAGACGGGCGCCAGGTACCATTGCACCTGACTCGGATACCGCCACGCATCGTCGTGATTGCCCCAGATACGCACATAGCGCCCCTGCTGGTGAAACTGCGCTTCGAGATCCACGACGTGTTCATAGGCCCACAGAATCGGCTGCGGGCGCTCCTCCCACAACTCCTCGACGTCGCCGAGGAGCACCAGCACATACCCAAGCCTGAGGTAGTAGGCCAGAGCAGCGCTGTACGCCCGCTCATTCTGTCTGAAGTCATCGGCGGCATTTCGGGCGCCGCGGTGCGTGTCCGAGAAGATCACATAGCGATCCCGTGCGATGTCGAACCGCTCTCTGGCGCCATCGGTGCCGCCCTCTCTCGAGCGCTGGAGTGCGTCGGTCATCGCCACAAAGACGCGGGCGACGTGGTTCGATGCGGATCCTAGCCAAAAGGGAATCACGCTAAGGTTCTCCCCTCAAGACGGCTACCCCACACGGAACCTGAGCGTGACCCGGCCCAACCGTATTTCGTCGCCGTCATAGAGCGGGCACTGCTGACCGAGGGCAAGTCTTTCGCGGTTCACGAACGTTCCGTTCGTGCTGTTGAGGTCCTCGACAATGAATCCCCCTCCCTGGATCCGTATGCGGGCGTGCTGTCGCGAGACGCCCCCCTCATCACCGCCGTGATCGGTGAGGTCGACGTCAGGATAGATCCTGCTGACAGGATCCTCCCGCCCGATCACGACGTCCGTCTTGCCGGGCGGCAGCGGAAGCTCGACGGCGGTCCCCTCTACCTGAAGCCGCCCTCGGGGAGGAGCTGGGGGCTCTGGTGCCCAGGTCTGTTCGGCATCACTCTGGGCGTCGCCAGGTCCAGGGCGGATGACCTGAGTCCTCCCTTCCCCCGGAGACGGCGCCGCAGCCCTCACAGGCTCGCCGCACATATCACAGAAGGCGCTGTCGGCCGCCAGCTGCGCGCCGCAGTTGCTACAGACCAGGGGTGTGCCGGGCTTCTGCCCAGGGCTCGCGCTTCGCTGTAACCCCGGTACCGTCGGCGAGTCCGGCGTCGTCCGCTCGCCCACCGGCGACCCAGCGGACGACCCGGCGATCACCGTGGCCTCGTCGTACGGGCCGCACGCGCCTTGAGGGGACGCCCGCGCCTCTCTTAGCGAAGCGCCGCAGTTCATACAGAAAGCATCCTGGGAGCTGATTTGAGCACCGCATACCGGACAGGCCGCAGGGGCCCTCACCGTCCGTCCCTCCGCCGGCGAAAACACCGCCTCTGCTCTCGCGGCATTTTGTAAAGCGGCGCCACATTCATCACAGAAGGACGCATCGTCGGGCTGTCGGACGCCACAGCTTGGGCATATGGACATAGTGCACACTCCTCTTCAATCAAGCCTCAGCGTCGATGGGGTGAGGCCTGCGTTGGCTTCGAGCCTCGGGCGACCTGAGTCTGACCCAATGAGCTGCCGCTGCCAGGGGGCGCTAAGACACGCGTCGCGCCCCCAAGACGCTTGAGCTGCAGACGCGTCTGACCCACCTCGATGATCGCATTAGGTGGCAGGGGCATTCTTTGGTTCGGCGGGACGACGGCGCCGTTCATCCGGGTCCCGTTCGTGCTCCCCTCATCGCGAATGTAGAACCGGTCACCCTCGACCACAATAGAGAAGTGGGGATTCGAGACGTACCGATCGCCGAGCGCGATATCGTTAGGCTGATCGTCTCGGCCCACCTTGGTGACATCAGCCACCAAACGGAACTCGTTGCCCGCCCGGGGACCCTGGATGGCCACGAGCTTTCCGCGCACCACGGCGACCCCTTCGCTCCCCAGTCTTCGTGTGACACCTCTTACGACGTCCGTTGTGCTTTGGGCAACCCGCCGGGCGAGCTGCCCTCTTGTGCGGATCAGGACCGCGGTTACCACGAGGAGACCGAGGGCCACTATCGCAAAGAGGGGCAGCACCCACCAATTCTCTGCCACCCGGGCGGTCACCTCTTCCGGCATCTTCGTGGGCAGCGCCTCACGCGCCCCCCAGACAATGGTAAGGTCGACGGGCTGGCTTTCGATCACGTCCTGGAGATACGGGTCCCGCGCTCTGGCGATGAGCGTGAACGTCCTGGTGATTGGATCGTCCGCCGGCGCCTCCCGATCTGTCACGTCCCACACGAAATCATAAGACCCGGTTGCCTCCCCAATGCCGACACGCTGCTCGTTGGCGAAGTAAGAGACCTCGGCAAACTCCCTCAGCGCGCCATCCTCAAAGGCAATGCGGACGCTGAGTGGGATGCGCGTCGCGTGATATCCCTCGATCGTCGTCGAATAGGGAACGCTAATGAGCGGATCGGACGCGGCACTCAAGGTCATCACCGGCCTCTGCAGGTGCGACGTGACGATGGCTGTATCCGCGGTCGTCGCACCCGAGCCGTCTGAAACCTGGATCCTAAGCTGGTAGTCACCGGGCGGTCGGATCAGCGGAAAGGTGACGTGGTAAGCGTCACGTTGAGACGTGATCCCCTGCAGACGCGCCAAGACATCCTCGTGTGTCTCGGCGCTGTGGGACAGAAAGGCACCGCCGCTCTGAACGGCCATCGCGCGCAAGCTCGCGGCCTCCCCGGCGCGTCCTGCCGCGCTCATCTCGACGGCGTAGATCAGAACGTCGCGCTCCTGGGCCTGGCTCACGATCAGGGCCTCGTGGGATTCGTCACTGAAGTTTCGGTCGATCCCATCCGAGAACACTACGATCACCCGCCGTCGGTTTTCGAGCTTCTGGCGAATGCCAGGGTCGGGGTTGTCCCCGATCCACGCCAGGGCAAGGTCGATGCCATCGTACAACGGCGTTGTCTCATCCACCACCTCGGTTCGAAGGCCATCGAGCTGATTCCGTATCGCATTCGGGTCGAAGTCCGTGAAATTGACGGTCGGCGTCAGACCGCCCTGCTCAGCCCCCCGAATCCCAATGAGAGCCATCATATCCGTGGTCTCGCTCCCATCGAGGGACAACATATCCAACATCGCATCCACCAGGTCAGCCGCCTCGCGAATCCGCGGATCCCCCCTCTGAGCGATGCCACCTCGATCGACCACCGCCACGATGGCCAAGCCTCGTGTGTCGAGCGTAACTGTCGGCTCCTCAGCCACCTGCGAGACCTCAACAGCGAAGTTGGACGCCTGAAGATCCGTGACGCTCCGCCCTGTTGGCCGGTCGACGACCGAGACAAAGATCTGCGCCTCCGGAGGACGACTGCGGGTGTCAGGTCTTCCCAGGATATCCACCACCGGCGGCTCAGGCGGCAGATCCTGGGCTCGCGCCGGCCTCACGAGGCCAAACGCAAGCAGTGAGAGACAGATAAGGCTCTGCAAAACTCGAAGCCGCGCCATCACGCTCGCCTCCTTCGCCCAAATCGGCGCTCCATTTGGGCCACCATCGCTCTGCTAGTGCCCGAACGTCTCTGACAATCCCAAGCCCAAACGCAAGCCCAATCCACCTTCGGACCTGTCCTTACGATAGCCCCATTCTCAGCTCGACGCAAACCTGAAGACGATCCCACCCCCAGGATCCCGCGGTGATGCCTGGAAGCGCCACGCACAAGCTCACAGGTGCACCGATGGTCACCTCGGCAGCACAGGT
>CAZPJP010000222.1:3391-5509 GCA_964586915.1 uncultured Anaerolineales bacterium | reverse complement strand
GTACGCCTTGCCGAACCGCGCCTTCAGGGCTTGTTCCTCGTTGGGGATCGTGACGTGATGGAGGTAGAGAAAGGCGACCGTTGTCCCCAGGATGACCCAGAGCGCGCGGAGCACAAGCCCCAGTCCCAGGGCGACGGCGAGCCAGCCGGCGTACATGGGGTTGCGGCTCAGCCGGTAGGGCCCTGTGGTTAGCAGACGGTCGGGCTCAGCGATACGCATCCCCGAAGCCGTTGCCGTCGACCAGACGATGATGGCGCCGCCCAGAACGATGAGCGCTGCGCCTACCGCCGTGACGATCGGATGGCGCGGGACCAGGTTCACGGGTGCCAAGTAACGAAGCACGACGCCCACCACGATCGCACTGAGGATGGGCTCGGGAATCGGGACGTTCGCGAGGACCCCCCTCAGTTGTTGCCCGTGGCGCAGATGCGGCGTGCTCATCATGCCGCGTTCAGGAACTCGATGGCTAAGGCGGCGACCCGCTCCGGTTCGTCGAGATAGACCACGTGGCCCGCATCCGCGATGGTCTCGAGCCGCGCGGCGGGCATCCTGGACGCCAGCGTCTGTCCCCTGACGGGCGGGGCAAAGGCATCGCGCTCGCCCCAGATAAAGAGGGTGGGGGTCGGGAGCCGGGCCATCTCGTCGCGAAGCATCAGCTCAGGGCGCCACCCTCGCAGGGTGAGCACCGTGCGCAGCAGGCTGTAGGCGCTGCGGTCAACGCCTGGAAGGTTGGCCGCGTCGACCATGATCTCGAGGAGTTCCAGTGGGACCCGCTCAGGGTGGGCCACCACGATGCGGCCGAATATCTGTTCGCGAAAGACCTCCGGCTCGGCGATCTCCTGCCTGCTGATGAGGGGGCCTGTGATCGGGTTTCCCCAGAGTCGGAGCATCCACGGAATCTCCTTGTGGAGTCCGGCGGGTGCGCCCGCCAACACGAGACGCCTGACGCGGTCGGGGTGGGCCAATGCGAAGGCCATGGAGAAAAAGCCGCCGAGGGAGTTAGCGATCAGGTCGACCTGCTCGGCGCCGAGGCTGTCGACCAGGTGGCGCATCCAGGCCGCTGCAGAACCTCGGAAATCGACGCCCAGATAGTCGACCTTGTAGGTCAGGCCAAAGCCCGGACGGTCGGGGATAATGATTGGCCCCGGGAGCTGCCCCGCCATCAGCGACCACTCACTCGCCTCGGAAAGACCGCCGTGGACGAGGACCGTGGGGTGGGGTCCCTCGCCGCGGCGGAGCATATACGTCTTCCGCCCCTCGTCGTCGGTGATCCAGTGGCTCTCGCCCTCGAAGCCGTGACGGGCGAAGAGCGCTACGCGTTTCTCTTCGAATGTTGCACGGTCCATGCTGTCCCATCCTTTCTCACGATCTTGCGATATGTGAAGGCTTGCAGGAAAAGTGCGGGACGCGCCGGATAATAAACATAATAATATCTATAATATCTATTATATACGCGCGCTAGGGCGCTGTCAAGGTCTTCATCGACCGCGTAAGGCGATCGTCATTGACGTGTGGCATGGTGCAACGCACTTCGGCTTTGGGGTGAGGGGCGCTTCTGGCGTCGTGCGGTGGTGGGACGAGCAAAGTGCGTTGCACCTGTTCTGTCCAAGTGCGATGGCCCTGCGACCGGAAATGCCCGGGGCCGTCAGACCGCAGCCGCGGTCCGGTACATCGCGATGACCTTCTCCGGCGCGACCTCGGCGAGGATGTTGTGGATGTTGCAGAAGACGAAGCCGCCGTCTTGCTTCATAGTGTGCACGACCTTCGAGACCTCGGCGACGACGTCGTCCACCGTGCCCAGGGGCAGGGTCACCTGGGAGTTGACGCCGCCGCCCCAGAGCGCGATGCGCCCCCGCGCGCGGTCCTTCCAGTCGCGGTAGGTGGCCTTGCCGGCGCACCACTGGACGGGGTTGAGGACGTCGAACTCGCTCTCGATAACGAGGTCGATCAGGTCGTAGATGGCGCCGCAGGAGTGCAGGAAGCGCTTGACCCGCGGGGCGATGGCGTGGATCTCGCGGTTGATGCGCCGGTAGGTCGGCAGGAAGAGGTCGCGGTAGACCTTGGGCGAGGCGATCAGGGTGTTCTGGGTGCCCCAATCGTCGGCGGCGAGCATCAGGA
>CAZPJP010000222.1:0-3291 GCA_964586915.1 uncultured Anaerolineales bacterium | reverse complement strand
TCGGCGATGGCCCGCACCTGCTCGTCGCGCAGCGCGTGCGCGTCCAGGCGGGCCTTGACGTCGGCCAAGTTGGGCTTGGGCAGCTCCGCTGACAGGTCCAGGGGCTGCCCGCCGTGGACCTCGTCGAAGACCGTCGAGCCCGTCACCATCCGGCGGGTGTCCTGCAGAATCGTGCCATCGGGCGCCGCCGAGAAGGCCGCGGGCCGGCGGACCTTGGCCGGCAGCCGTCCGTCAAAGTCGTAGTCGTGCCAGAGCTCGGGCTGGTCGAAGGCGTTGGTGACGGTGCCGCGCACCGTGATGACGTCGATGTCCAGGGCGTCGAGCACGTCGAGGTCAGGCAGCGCCAGCATCTGCCCGGTGTCCTCGATGCGGGGACGGCGCGGTGGCAGGCCCAGCGCTTCGACCAGGGCTGGATAGGCGAAGGCGCTGATGCTCGTCGACCGCATCCCGCCCAAATCCAGCGGCACGCGGTCCGTCTCTCGATGGTCGAGGGCCTGGAGGACCCGTTCTCGCGGTGTGGTCACGTCGGCGAGCTCCTTTTCGTGGTGTCTGCGATGGCGTGCCCGGGGTGAGGGCGACACGGAAGCTGCGCTTCTATCGCGCCTGGCTGACCTTCCTGATGATCTCGTCGGCGCTTGCCTCCACCGTCTTGTCCGTCACGTCCAGGGTCTCGAAGCCACCGCGCCGGAAGATCTGCCGGGCGTAGTTGAGCTCCTTCGACACACTCAGCCGACTGGCATAGTCGGAGTCTGGGGGCATACCCAGCCGGCGGGCGCGATCGCGACGAAAGGAGACCAAACGGTCCACGTCCATCGTCAGGCCGATGACGCGCGATCGATCCAGTTTATAGAGGTCACCGGGCACGGGGATCTGGGGGACGAGCGGCAGGTTGGCGGCCCTCCAACCGATGACGGAGAGGTACATGCTCAGGGGTGTCTTGCCCGTGCGGGAGACGCCGATGATGAGGATATCGGCGTCGGGCCAATCCTCGGGCTTCAGCCCGTCATCGTGGGCGACGGCGTACTCAATGGCCGCGACGCGGTCGAAATACGAGCGGCGAAGCTGGCGATAGTAGCCGGGACGCTCGAGGGGTTTTTGCCCGGTCACCGCCTCCAGCCGATCGAGCAGGGAGCCCATCAGGTCGAGGGCGACGACGCCGCGCCGCGCAGCGTAGTCGATCATGTGCTGGCGCAAATCGGCCTCGACGAGCGTGTGGACGATCGTGCCCCCTGTCGCCTGCGCCTGGTCGACGGCGTCTCGAATCTGTGACGGCTGGCGGATGTTGGGGATGATCTTGACGGGGACGCGCGCGTCGGGGAACTGCGCCAGGACGGTGTTGACGACCTGCTCGCCGCTGCTGCCGACGCCGCCCGACACGATGATGATGGGCGGTGAAGAGGTTGTCGTCCTTTCTGGTGGCATCGGCGCAGGTCACTCCTCTCTGTCGTTATACATAATGTGGGTTCAGTATAGGCCGTGTTCTGGAGAGGACAACTACCAACCGAGTCCAAACTCAAGTGCAACGCAGGCCAGCCGTAGGGGGTGCTGCCTGTATGCTATGGTTTGGGAGGAGATTGAGAAGAGGTTTTGCCTACCGAGTAGAGGAGGTAAACACGATGGATCGGCGCAAGATCAAGCTTATCGCAGCAGCGATCATGGTTCTGGTGCTCGCGCTGGCAGCGAGCGCCTGCGGGCCGGGGGCGCCAGAGGGCTCTACGGACGCGCCTCCCGAAGTTGAGGAGGCGGCTGTCGCAGTACTGAGCGAGCAGACAGGCATCTCTGCAGACGAGATGGAGGTGGTGGACGCCGAACCGGCTGAATGGCCTGACGCGTGCCTGGGACTGGGTCAGCCAGATGAGGGGTGCGCAGAGGTGCTCACACCGGGCTGGGCGTTGACGATTGAGGCGCAGGGAGAGACCTACAACGTACGTACGGACGATCTGGGTCTTCTGGTCCGCGTGGAGTAGCGAAGCTCGCAGCCGCATCGTCGCTCTTAGCTGTGGCGGCACACCGTCGAAGCGCTATATGTGCGCCTTGCGGTTGTGCTTATCCCAGGTGTCAGCGTGCAGGGGACTGCGAGGGTGCTGGGGTTTGACGGTCGAAAGGCGATCGCGCCAGCGGGCTTCGGCGGCATCGGCCTGGGCGAAGCAGCGCGCGGCAAAGGCAGTGCGCTCTGCAGCGGGCTGATCGGCAATCTCCAGCGCATCGGTGACGAAGGTCTCCTCGAGCTCGTCCCGCTCATCTTGATAGAGGGCGATCAGGGTGGAGTAGTCGCGGAGCGTGGCACGGTGCAAGGCCTCGTGACGCCAGTAGAGGGAGGCGTCGTCGTAGGTGCCGCTGGGCACCGGCCCAGTGTCGGGCAGCTCTGCATCGAGCCAGACGGGCTTGAAGAGGCTGGTGCAGGGGGCAGCGGTGCCGGTGACGAAGTGGGTGGGATGATCGGGATGCAGGTGGGAGACCATTGAGCCCGTCGTCTGCCCACCGCGCACCGGACCGGCGCTGGCATGCATGCAGACATTGGTCCCGGTGAGCGCCAGGTCCGGGCGCCACGAGCTGTGGGCGTCCTTGCCGTGGTCGCGCAGCGCGGTCATCATCGTCTCGACGGTGATCTGGCCCCGCTGCGAGGAGAGCAGCTCCATCGTGCGGCGACGCCGGCTGTGGCCGTCCCACAGCTTCGTGCGGGTTGTGTCTGAGTAACAACGTGCAAAGTCGAAGTCGTCGGCGCTCTCACACCAGCCCTGGTCGACGGCGTGGGTCACCAGATCGGGCGAGGCGAGATCCCATTCCTTGTGCAGAGTGATGGCGTTGGAGATCGTGTAGACGCCCGCGACACGTTCAGCGGCCCAATGGGGACCGGCGGTCTCCAGGACCCACGCGTCGGCGGGGTCAGCGATGAGGAAGCTGTTGTGGTAGAACGTCTCGTCTTGGAACCCGCAGTTGCCACCCTGGCCGTGCTCAGCGAGGAGGTCGGTGATGACCTTGATGGCCTCCCGTGCGGTCCCCGCGCGCTCCAGCGCGAGGCGCAGGAAGTCCATGCCGATAAGCCCGTCCTCCTTGTCATAGGGCACCTTCGTGAAGACGGCCTCGTTGCCGATCACGACGCCCTGGTCATTGGCGCCCATCTCGGCGCCCCAGATCCAGAAGGGTTTGGCCAGCAGGACGGCGTGGGTGTGGTCGACCTGAGGGATGTCGATATAGGTGCACTCGACACGGATGCCCGGTGGGTGATCCGCCGCGGGAACGCGGATCACGTGATGAGCCTCGTTCGGCTCGCGATCGGAGTTCTTGCCG
>CAZPJP010000221.1:0-5582 GCA_964586915.1 uncultured Anaerolineales bacterium | reverse complement strand
CACCCCAAAGCCTAAGTGCGTTGCACCTTGCCCGACGCTAACTGCGATCGCCCTACTCCTGACGTCCTCTCCAGTACCGAACCCGGGCAACTGAGGTATCATGGTGGGACGTGACTATGGACACTATCGCTAAGCTGACGCGCGTTTCGTATATGTACCCCCGGTCGGAGGAGCTAGTTCTCCAGGATGTCTCTCTCGACATTCTCGAGGGCGAGTTCCTTGGCATTATTGGACCTACAGGTGCCGGCAAGACGACGCTCTGTCTGACCTTGAACGGCATCGTGCCCCAATTCTACGGTGGGCGCTTCTTCGGCCACGTGACAGTTGCCGGGCTGGATTCGTTAGAGCATCCCATCAGCGCGCTCGCTCAGCACGTGGGCATTGTCTTTGAGGATCCTGAGGCTCAGATCACGGCGACGTCGGTGGAGAATGAGATTGCCTTCGCCCTGGAGAACCTGCGCGTGCCCCGCGAGGAGATCCGTGCGCGCATCCCTCAGGTCCTCGAGGCCGTCCGTCTAGACGGGATGGAGAGGAAGCATCCGCACGAGCTCTCCGGAGGGGAGAAACAGCGTCTGGCTATTGCCGCAGCGTTGGCGCTCCGCCCTGATCTGCTGATCCTCGATGAGCCCACCTCGCAGCTTGATCCGATCGGTTCCCAAGAGGTCTTCGCCACGGTGCGCGAGCTCAATAAGCAGCTTAACGTCACCATCGTGATGGCGAGCCATGCTGCGGAGGAGATGGCTGAACATACCGACAGGATCGCGCTGCTTTCCGAGGGTACGCTGGTTCAGATCGGAAAGCCCGATGACGTCTACGGCGCTGTCGCGCTGCTCCGCCAACATCACCTGCGCCCCCCTCAGGTCGCCAGCACTTTCTATCTGATCCAACGAGCCGGTCTTCCGGTGACAAGGACGCCGGTTCGCTATCGAGAGGCCGTAGAACAGCTGGAGACCCTGGTAGATCACCAGGGCCTTTCGCGGGAGCGCGGAGGGCCCCGGTCCGCAGGATCAATGCCACACGCGAAAGCGATGTGTGTTGCGTCCAAATCCGGCCTGACGGAGTTGGCCCTGCGCCGCGGTGAGTTGCACAGAGACCCGGACGGGCAGAACCGCTCGCTTCTCTCCGTCGAGGATCTGGTGCACGTCTATGCCGACGGAACCCAAGCTCTGCGGGGTGTCTCGATGGATGTTGACGAGGGTGAGTACGTGCTGATTATCGGTCAGAACGGGGCTGGCAAGAGCACGTTGGTCAAACACTTCGTTAAGCTCCTCGAGCCGACTGCGGGGGCGGTGCGCGTCGCGGGAACTGACACACGCAACCTATCGGTCAGTGAGCTCGCCCGCCGCATCGGATACGTGGCGCAGAACCCAGACAATCAGATCTTCAACGCTACGGTAGAGGATGAGGTCGCCTTCGCCCTGCGCAACATCAGACGCCGATCAGGCGATGCGATCGCCCCCGGCGAAATCAATTCGCGTGTCACTGAGAGCCTGGAGGCTATGGGGCTGCTGGCGGCGCGGGACCGCCATCCCTTGGCGCTCTCCAAGGGGGACCGGGCTCGCGTCGTGGTCGCCGCCATTCTGGCGATGCGACCGGAGATCATCATCTTCGACGAGCCGACGACGGGGCAGGATTATCGCGGCGCCAAATACATCCTTGACATCAGTCGCCAGCTCCACGAGATGGGCAAGACCGTCATCGTGATCACCCATCACCTCTATCTCATGCCTGACTACGCGGAGCGCGTTGTTGTTATGGGTAAGGGGACGGTGCTGGCGGATGCACCGATTCGTCAAGTCTTCCACGCCACCGATGTTCTGAATGCCACCTACCTCACCCCGCCCCAGGCCGTCCTGTTGGCGCAGGCGGTCTGCAAGCACGGCGTAGCGCCCTATCCCTTGCTTACCCCTGAGGAAGTTGCTGCATGTATCGCCCGGCGCTGGGCTGACGAAGGTAGCAAGTCTCCGGCAGCGGCTGCCTCGTCAGCGCGGTGTAGTGTTCCGGATGAGACACTGCCCTGTCCCTCTGGGGGTGATGCGTGAGTGTCATGACCCCGCGGAGTGCGCCTATGAACGCTACAGGCGAGCCCGATTCCTTCTTCACGAGACTCGACTTCCGACCCAAGTTGGCGTTGATGGCTGCGATCACCCTTGTGGCCTTTCTTTGGGAGAGTCCGGTCTTGGGGGGACTCCTGGCCTTGAGCGTGATCCTCGCTTGCCTCGCCGCTGGGGTCAAGGGCAGCTACATTTGGCGAGTCTTCGTGATCATGCTCCCCTTCTATGCGCTCCTGATCGTGACGCAGGGCTTCTTTGCAGCCCCCCTGATACGGTCGCGGACCGGACAGGCCACCCTGACGCCATTCATTACCTTTCCCGAGCGCTGGTGGCTGGTGGGAGGCGCGGCAATGACTGTCGAAGGGGTGGCCTATGGGCTCAACGTGGTGTTCAAGACCCTGACAATGACGCTCGTGATCCCATTGGGCATCTTCACGACAGACGTCAACACGATGATCGTGGGTATGGTGAAGGCCGGGATTCCCTACAAGATTGCCTTTATCTTCTCATCGACCCTGCGTTTCTTTCCCCTGCTCTTCAACGAGGTCCAAGCTATCATTGAGGCGCAGCGGCTACGCGGTTTGGCCTTTGAGAGGATGGGTCCGATCCAGCGCGTTCGGGTCTATGCTAAGGTTGCGGTGCCCCTCATCCTGGGCGCGATGATCAAGTCGCAGATGCTGGAGGTTGTCCTTCAGTCCAAAGCCTTTTCCGGCAGTCCGGACCGTACTTATCTGCACGAGTCGCGGATGGGCGTCGGAGACTACGCACTTATGGTTTTCTCCGCCCTCTTCCTCGTCAGTGCGATCATCGCCTATTTCGCCTTTGGGGTGGGGGCGTTCTTAGGCCCCATCTAGTTCGGTCTCGGGATGTGTTGCGCGGGCGGCTTGCCCGGGAAATGGCATGAGAAACCTCTGGTCCGGTGTCTCTAGGGATCCATATGTCAGGAGGCGATGCAGATGCGTGTGAGTTTCACGTTAAACGGAGAGCCCGTCGATCTGACGGTACCCCAGGATATGATCCTCCTGGACCTGCTGCGCGATCATCTGGGCCTGACCGGGACCAAACGAGGATGCGAGACCAGCACTTGCGGGGCTTGTTCGGTGCTGGTGGACGATGCGCTTACGCGGTCTTGTAAGACGCTAGTGCGCGACGTAGCCGATCGCCACGTGACGACCATCGAGGGGATCCACGGTCCAGACGGAGAGCTGAGCGATCTCCAGTTGGCCTTTCTGGAGTATGGCGCGGTGCAGTGTGGCTACTGCACGCCTGGCATGGTGATCGCTGCGGAGGCGCTATTGCGTCGCAACCCCGCCCCCACCCGGGACGAGATCCGCTCGGCCATCCACGGTAATCTTTGCCGCTGCACGGGATATGTCCAGATTGTCGATGCGATTGAGGCTGTTGCTCGCACGCGGAGGCCGGAGAAGTCCACAGGCCCACAGGAGGCGCGTGAATGAGCGAGCACAGATATGTTGGCAATCCCGAGCTGCAGAACGTGGATGGCGTCGAGAAGGTGACGGGTCGCGCGCGCTACGTCGGCGACATGGTCGTGCCGGAGATGCTGGTCGCTAAGGTCCTGCGCAGCACGCTGCCCCACGCCCGCATCGCCGAGTTGGATGTGTCCCCTGCCTTGGCGGTGCCGGGGGTGAAAGCTGCGATCACGCACGCCGATTTCGTGGACCACGGCAACTTCGGTTGGCCGGTTCGGGACGCCTATATCCTGGCATACCATAAAGTTCGGTACGTGGGCGAGCCCGTAGCTGTCGTCGCCGCCGAGACCCTCGAGGCCGCTCAGGCCGGCGTTGACGCGATCACCGTCGTGTACGAGCGCCTGCCCGTCGTCACCAACCCCGGGTCCGTGAGCGATATGCCTGTGCACGTTGGTGCATCTGTGGACCGGGACTCGACCAGGTTCACGGGCGCGGCGCTGCACCTCGATACCCCACTGATCCCTGAGGTCTCGCCCACCGGCAAGGGCAATCTGTGCGAGGCCCATATTCTTCGCAACGGCGAGCCCGATCCGCTCCTGGACGCGGCGCCGGTGCTCTTCGACGCGACCTACGACCTGCCGCATCAAGAGCACGCCTATCTTGAGACCGAGGGCGCCCTGGCGATTCCAGAGCCCGATGGTGGTGTGACCAACAAAGCGAACAACCAAAGTCCCCATATCAACCGGGACACGGCAGCGCACGAATTGGGCCTTGCCCCTGACCAGGTCCGTGTCGTGCAGCCCCCGGTGGGCGGTGCCTTCGGTGGGAAGGACGACGTGCTCTATCAGACCTCGGCGCAGGTCGCGAAGCTGGCTCTGCTCACCGGACGGCCTGTGCGCTTGGTCCTCACGCGGCCCGAATCGATGGCTGCGTCTTATAAGCGTCAGGCGATGCAGATCCATCTCCGGCTGGGCGCCAATGAGGATGGCACGCTGCGCGCTGCCAAGGCCCGGCTGCTTGCTGACAGCGGCGCCTATGCGTCGATGACGCCGATGGTGTCGTGGCGTGCGACGATGCACGCCGCCGGTGCCTATCGCTATGAGGCTGTGCACGTCGACACGTGGGCCGTCTACACCAACAATGGCTATGCCGGTGCCTTCCGCGGGTTCGGCAACACCCAGGCCTCCGCGGCGATCGAGATGGCGATCGATGAGCTTGCCGAACGTCTTGGGCGAGACCCCCTGGACTTCCGGCTGCAGAACTGCGTGCGCCTCGGCGATCGGACGATGACCGGCGACGTTCTCGATCAAGCCGTCGGCCTCGCCGCCTGTCTGGAGTGGGTGCGGGATCGATCAGATTGGGCGCGCAAGCGTGGCGCCTATGGATCGACGGCTGGCGGCAGCGATGACGCTTGGCGCCATGGGGTTGGCGTCGCCTGCTATTTCCACGGCAGCGGCCTGGGCGGGGAGGGCGAGGACTTTGCCACGGCCACGATCGCGATCGAGCCCGACGACAGCATCACGCTTACCTCCGGCCTCACCGACTACGGACAGGGCAGCCGCACGGTCTTTACCCTACTGGCAGCCGAAACGCTGGGCGTCACGATGGAGCGCATTCGCATGCTCCGCCCCGACACCCAGACCGCCCTCGACTCGGGCCCCACGGTAGCGTCCCGCGCCTCGATTGTGGGCGGCAACGCGGTGCGCGTCACAGCGCAGAAGGTCGCGCGAACACTGGACTTTGCGGCGGCTGATCTCCTCGGTTGCGCACCAGAGCAACTGGTCCGCGATGGGGAGCGCTACATCGGTCCCGATGAGGAGCCCCTTGCCTTTGAGGCGGTGGTGGGTCACGCCCGTGAGATGGGTCTGCAGCTCTCGGCGCAGGGGCGCTGGCAGGTCCGCCCCATCGAGTGGGATTTCGAGCGAGGTACTGGCGAGCCCTACTTCTGCTACGTCTTTGGCGCTCAGGTTGCGGAGGTCGAGGTCAATCGACGTACCGGCAGGACGCGCGTCCTCAAGATCTGGGCGGCCCACGATGCCGGGACCATTCTCTACCCGCAGGGCGCGCTGGGCCAGATGTACGGCGGGATCGCCCAAGG
>CAZPJP010000220.1:4611-5692 GCA_964586915.1 uncultured Anaerolineales bacterium | reverse complement strand
TATCGGTTGAAGAGCCCGCGGCAGAGGAGCCGGCGGCAGAGGTGCCGGCGGCAGAGGTGCCGGCGGAGGAAGGCGATCTGCTCTCGGGCGAGGATGCCTTAGCTTGGCTGGAGAGCCTGGCGGCGGGCAAGGAGGAGGAACTGCGGGCTCAAGCGGAGGTCGAATCCGCGCAGCGCGTGGACGAAATCCTGGGCCGCAGGCGAGAAACGCCCTCCGAGCCTGAGCAGCCTGACGAGGAGATGGCAGTCGCCGCTGCGGCGCCTGAGACGACGCCGTCCGAGACGGAGCCGTCTTGGACGGACGACGAAGTATCGGAGGTGGAGGCCGAGGCTCCCCTGGCCGACGAGATGGTGTCCGAGGAGACCATCGCGGCTGAGGAGACGATGGTGGCCGAAGAGATCGCTGAGGAAACGCCCGCGCCTCCGCGGGAAGAGGAAGAGTTGCTCTCGGGTGATGCGGCAGTGGCGTGGTTGGAGAGCTTGACGCTCGGTAAAGAAGAGCCTCTGAAAGCGCAGGCTGAAGCCGCTTCCGCAGAACGTGTGGATGAGATATTGGGCCGCACGCCACCGGACGTACCCGAGCCCGAGGTGACGGAGGCCGAACCTGTAGAAGCCGCGCCGGCTGAGGGTGCGACGGAGGAAGAGGTCGAGATGGCTGAGCCCGTCGCTGAGGAAGCGAAGATGCCTGAGGAGGCGGCTCCGGCTGAGATCTCCGAGGCTGCTGTACCCCGTGCTGAAGAGGCTGAGGCGATCTCTGTTCCTGAAGAGGAAGAGGCCTATTTCGGCTGGTCAGCTTTTGGCGAGGAGGCTATGGAGGTCACCGAGACACTGCCTGAGGGTGAACCGCCCCTGGTTGAGCAAGCCGAGTCGAAGGAGGCTGAACCGCGCCTGGGAGAGGACGCGCTGACGTGGCTTGAGGGCCTGGCTCCCGAGCACGAGCAAGCGCTGCGCGCTCAGGTCGATGCGGAGGTGGCTGCGGAAGAGCCCGCCGAAGTCTCGGCCGAAGTTTCGGCTGAAGCACCGGCAGTCGCTGCTGCGCCCGAGGAGGAGGCCCCGCCGGTTGCTGAGGAAGTCGGTGCCGA
>CAZPJP010000220.1:0-4511 GCA_964586915.1 uncultured Anaerolineales bacterium | reverse complement strand
ATCAGGGTCGAAGAGCCGGTCGTTGAAGTGCAGCCGGAAGCTAAGGCTGAAGCTGAGCCTGAAGCTGAGCCTGAGGTGGATGAGGTTGAGGCCGTTTCGGCCGAGGCGCCCACTCTGTCAGAGAAGGTGGAGGAACCCGCAGAGGTTGTCCCGGACGAAGAGGTCGCAGAGGCGGTGGCCGAGCCTGCGCCGGAACCGGTGGAGAAGCTCGAACCAGAGGCGGGCCCCGAAGAGGCTGCTCCCGAAGAAGCCGCCGCTAAGGCGGAGGCCGCAGAAGCGGAGGCCGTCGCTGAGGAAGAGGCCCCTTCAGCCGAGACGACGGAGTCTGAGTTGGACGAGATGCGCGCGCACATCAAACGCAAGCGCTCGGATCACGACGTGAGGCTGAAACTGGCGCGGACCTTATGGCAGACTGGCGAGATCCAGGAGGCGATGCAGCATTACGCCCGCTTGATCAAATCGAGCGCCAAGACCGATGAGATGATGGCGGATCTCGAGCAATACACCGAGGAGAAGCCCAACGAACCGAGCGTGCTCAGGACCCTCGGGGACGCCTATATGAAATTCGGGGAGCTCGATAGGGCGCTGGAGATTTACAATCACGCGATGGATCTGCTCTAGCGCGATTTTGCTGCGTGATGGCGCCGCGCGTCCGCGCCGCGCATCCGCGCCGCGCATCCGCGCCGTATGCTACAGATCTAGATATGACCCGGGAGACCCCATGGGGTCTCCCGGGTTTGACGTGGCCTTCCGGTGACTGCCTAGAACATCGCGTCCTCTCCAGCGCGCCGGTAGTCGACGATTTCTTCAGGATCAAACCAGTACGCAATCTCCTGAGCTGCTTCCTCTGGATCGCCTGACGCGTGGACCAGGTTCTTGGTCGAGCGCTTCTCCAGGCTGGAGATCGTGTTGGAGTCGATGGTGTAATCTCCCCGAATCGTCCCCGGCTCGGCTCGCGCGGGGATGGTAAAGCCAATCATCCTTCGCACAGCTGTGATAGCGTGGACGCCCTCGAGAACCATTGCGATGACTGGACCAGATGAAACGTAGTCGACCAGCCAGCTGTGGACCATCGAGCCAATCTTAAAGGGGTCGTTGGTTCCCAGGACCTCTTCCACGTCCATTCCGAACTGTTCGAAGGAGTCGAGCGTCTTCTGACCCATTCCCTCGATCCACTCGTCGGGGCCCGCGTAGTGTCCGTCCGCCATCTCCGGCGTCGGGTGCACCATTTTCATCGCGACGATCTTGAGCCCTGCACGCTCGAAGCGGGCGATGATCTGGCCCGACAGTCCGCGCGCCACCGCATCAGGTTTCAGCAGCACCAGCGTTTGTTCTTTCTTGATCGCAGTTGCATCCATCGAGTCTATTCCTTTCGTCCCTTGTCGCCATAGCACAAGCTGAAGCCGTTTTTCGGCTTCAGCTTGTGCTCTTCAGGAGGATACGGCTGAAGACTTAGCCAAACTTGTAGGCAACCCCGAAGCCGCCACGCGGCAGCTCCCATCCGATGTTCTTGTACGGACAGCCAACGCGGCAGCTACCGCACTCCACGCAGCTTTGATACGCGATCTGAATCCTGCCGTCATTGCCGAGTGTGTAGACGCCTACCGGACAGAAGTAAAGACAGGGTTTGTACTCGCACCGCGCACATACCTCGTGATCCTTGATCCAGAGGTGTGCCTCGTGCTCGTCGACGAAGTACTTGAGAGTCATCAAGAGATCGTCGACGTAGACATCCGGGATCGTCTCCTTGACGTCCTCGGGCAGCTCCTTCGCCTCGAACGCGTCACCTGTTTTCATTGCCATATTATCACCATCCCATCACCGAGCGCGCCATTGAGATAATGTCGCCCGCAGCCTTGATCAACGATCGACGGTCCGTCAGTGCACCAATCATCCCCTTGAAAAGCTCCCGTTTTGGCTGGCCATAGGCACTGAAGAACTGGCCCAGCGCATCATTGAGGAAATTGGGATAGACGTCCATAAACTGGGGGTGCTTCTCCAGGAACTTGGCAAAGCCGCGATACTGCTTCAGGTCCTTCAAAATGAAGCTGTCCTGCAGGCGATCCTGGTAACGCGACATCACCTGCTCGCCGAAGTCCCCACGGCTGTGCGCTTCGATAGCAGTCTCCGCGGCGTACTTGCCCGCGATGATGGCCATATTCGTGCCTTCCCAATGTAAGGCATTGACCATCGCTGCTGCATCCCCGGCGACCAGCGCGCCGCCGGTGTAGAGCCTCGGCATCGCGCGATAGCCGCCCTCTGGAATCAGGTGGGCGCCGTATTCCAGAAGCTGCCCGCCCTGAACCAACGGTGCGATGGCGGGATGATCCAGATAGCGCTGGAGGACGTCGTACGGTCGCAAGCGGTAGACCGCCATTTGGTCGAGCATCATCCCCAAACCGACGGAGACGCTGGCCTTGTTCGTGTAGACGAAACCCATACCCGGCAAGCCGAGCGAGACATCCCCCAGAACCGAGACGGCCAACCCTTGCCCCTCGTCCGTAAGCCCAAAACGCGCGTTGATCGTCTCCTGAGGGAGCGAGATAACCTTCTTGAACGCCAGGGCGGTATGGGCTGGCTCTATGTCCTTGTCGATCAAGTCCAGCTTCTGCGTCAGTAGATTGTTCACACCTTCGCATATGACCACGACAGGCGCGTAGATCTTGCCCTGTGGGCGGTCTGTGACGACACCGACGACCTGCCCATCTTCCTCGCGGATGAAGTCGACGACGGCCGTCTTGGGGATCAGAAAAGCGCCGGCCTCCTGGGCCTGCTCCGCCCACCAGGGATCGAAGTTTGCCCGAAGCGTAATGTAAGCATCAGCAGGCTCGGCGCCAAGTTTGCCGCCCTGCACTGTCATACGCGTGATGCCATCCTCTGACAGGAACCAGAAGCCCGCTTCCGTAACCGGCCTTTCAAAGGGAGGACGCCGATCCATATAGTCGGGCACAAGATCGGCGATGGCGTGGGTGTAGATGGCGCCACCGAAGTAGTTCTTGCCCCCCGGTTTCTGACCTCGTTCGACCAGCGCGACATTGAGTCCCTCGCGTGCCATCACCATCGCAGCAGCGGCGCCAGCCAGGCCCGCACCTACGACGATGGCATCGAACTCGATTCGCTCGTTGTTCATGCGCTAGCCTCCTTGCGCGCCTCGATCTCCTCAATCATCGCCGGGATGACCTCGAAGAGATCGCCGATGATGCCTACATTGGCGATCTCGAAGATCGGGGCATTGGGATCGGTGTTGATCGCGATGATGAAGTCGGAGTTTTGCATACCTACCTTGTGCTGCAACGCGCCGGAGATACCGGCCGCGATATAGACCTTCGGGCGTACCGTCTTGCCGGTCTGGCCTACCTGGTGGCCGTAGCTGATCCATCCGGCATCGACACAGGGCCTGGAGGCGCCGACAACGCCGCCCATAGCTCGGGCCAATTCCCTGATGACGTCGAAGCCCTCCGGGCCACCCACGCCGCGCCCGCCGGCGACGATGACGTCGCTGTATTCGATGTCGACCGTATCTTCCTGGGCGCGGATAAACTCGAGGATGCAGGCTCGAGCGCCTTCCTCGGTGATGGTAACGTCCTCCTCGACGATCTCTCCCTCAGCGTCAGGATTGCGCGGAGGCGCGGGGAAGACCCGCGGGCGCACGCTGGACATCTGCGGCTTGTGCTGGCGGCAGACGATCGTGGCCATAATGTTGCCGCCGAAGGCCGGTCGGGTTGCCAACAGAAGCTTGTGATCCGCGCCCCTGACGTCTCCCATCTCCAGCTTCGTGCAGTCCGCGGTCAGGCCGGTGCGAAGCGCGGTCGCAATGGCACCCGCTAGATCCCTACCCAGGGTCGTGGCGCCGATCAGGAAGACTTCAGGCTCGTATTTCTCCGCCAATGCGGCGATGGTCGTGTAGTAAGGGCAGTTCCGGTAGTTTGCAAGCACCAGATCATCCATCAGATAGACCCGGTCGGCCCCGTACTTGATGGCTTCCTCAGCAATGGGCCGCACTTCGTGTCCTAGCAGCACGCCCTCGACCCAGACTTCGTCGCCAGCATCCTCCGCTTCCTCGTTGATCTGTGAAGCCAGGTCCCGCGCCACGCCGAGAAGCTCCCACGAAACGGGATGGAGCTCGCCCTGCTCTTGCTCGATGAATACCCAGAAACGACGTGCCGTCATTCTGCACCTCCCAGCATCGTGGTGAGGACGCCCGTCTCCTCGGCCTTGTCAAGGGTGAAGGCCAGGGCGGCCTGAAGCCCCTTCTCTCGGGTGTTCACTTTCTCACCGGGTTCGGGCAGGGGAGGCGTTCCCATACGATAGACGATCGTGGGCGAGCCCCGAACGCCAACCTTATTCATCTCGAACTCAACAGGGCCCTCACTGGTCCAGATTTCCGGTTCATAGCGCAGCGCTTTGATGAGGTCGGGAAGGGGGGCGAACGGAATCTCCGCGACCTCCTTCTCGCAGGTCAGCAGCGCGGGGAGGGGTATCTCAACGACCTCTGTCCATCTCTCCGTCTT
>CAZPJP010000219.1:0-5815 GCA_964586915.1 uncultured Anaerolineales bacterium | reverse complement strand
TCACGGAGGGGACCTGTCCCCGTTTCTCCTACTCACGGAGGGGAGGAGTTAGAGGGGGTGCGCTGGGCCGGCTACGCTCGCTTGCGCAAAGCCCCCTTTGTATTTCCCCCAGAGGGAGAAAAGTGCTGTACCAGAGTCTGGTTCTCCTCCCCGCCGGGGACCTGTCCCCGTCTCGCCTAATCACGGAGGGGAGGAGCTAGAGGGGG
The DNA here is from genome assembly GCA_964586915.1 of uncultured Anaerolineales bacterium. Classification (GTDB taxonomy): domain Bacteria; phylum Chloroflexota; class Anaerolineae; order B4-G1; family SLSP01; genus PWVB01. Next base: position 5,609 of record CAZPJP010000219.1, on the reverse strand, counting down.
GGCGCGCTACCGTCGCATTCGCATGCCGTTCAAGATCACGGCGAGCGATGCCCCAACATCCGCCACAATCGCCATCCACAGCGTGGCGATGCCCAGCGCCGCCAGCACAAAGACCAGCGCCTTGATCCCCAGCGCGAAGGCGATGTTCGCTCGGATCGTGCCCTGCGTCCGCCGGCTCAATCGAAGGATAAAGGGCAGCTGGTGAAGATCGTCGCCCATCAGCACTACGTCCGCGGTCTCCATCGCCTGGTCCGACCCCGCGCCGCCCATCGCGATGCCGACGGCGGCCTGCGCCAGTGCTGGCGCATCGTTGATCCCGTCTCCGACCATCGCCACGGTGCGTCCGCCACTGGCGAGCTCGCGCACCGCCGTCACCTTCTCCTCCGGCAGCAGCTCGGCCCGGACCTCGTCGATGCCTACCTGCTCGCCGATCGACGCCGCGACCACCCGTCCATCGCCCGTGAGCATGACGGTGCGAACACCCAGCTCACGCAGGGCCGCGACAACGTCCGCACTCTCCGGTCGGGGCGTGTCCGCCACCGCTACCACGGAACAGATCTGCTCGTCGTGGCAGACCAGCATCACCGTCTTTCCCTCGGCCGCCAGCCGGTCGGCGCGATCGCACACCTCCTCAGCGTGCGGCACCGCCGCGTCGAAATACGGATGGCTCGCGACCGTGACCTGGTGCCCGTTCACCCGCCCCGTCACACCCCGGCCGCTCAGCACGTTCACCTCCTCAGAGGGTAAAACCGCCAAGCATTGTGCCTGCGCCTCGCCCACGACGGCCCGCGCCAGCGGGTGCGAGGACTGCGTCTCGACAGCGGCGGCATATTGCAGGCCCTGATGCTCGTGGGAGGTATCCAGACAGACATCCAGCACATCAGTAGTGACGGGCTTTCCCTCGGTCAGCGTGCCCGTCTTGTCGAAGGCAAAGACGTCGACCGCACCGAGCGCCTCCAGGGTGCGCCCACCCTTGATGAGGACGCCCCGCGCCGCCGCCTGGGTCAGCGCGCTCACCACGCTGACCGGCGTGCTGATCACCAGAGCACACGGACAGGCAATCACCAACATCTGGAGCGCCCGCATCAGCCAGCCCGCGTCGCCCCAGAAGGGCTGCCCGAAAGCGAGGGGCGGCACCACGGCCACGAGAAACGCCACCGCGGTCACCACCGGCGTGTAAACGCGCGCGAAACGGTCGACAAAGCGCTGGACCGGCGCCTGCCGCGCCTGCGCCTCCCGAACCAGCTCAATCATCCGGCTCAGGGTATTGTCCTCCGCCCGGCGGGTCACCCGCACCTCCAGGGCGCCCGAGGTATTGATCGTGCCAGCGAAGACCTCGTCCCCAGGCTCCTTGTCGACAGGGATGCTTTCACCGGTGATGGCGGCCTGATCGACGGCGCTCTCTCCGGCGAGGACGACGCCATCGACGCTCACCCGATCACCGGGGCGGATCAGCACCCGGTCGTCGACTGCCAGCGCCTCTACCGGTACCTCGACGGCCTCGCCCGCCTCATTCAGCCTCAGGGCTGTGGGCGGCACGAGATCGAGCAAGCTCTCCAGAGCGCCCCGGGCCTGCTCGGCTGCGTATCCCTCGAGGGCCTCGCCAAGCGCGAAGAGCACGACAACAATCGCTGCCTCGGCCCACTCCCCGATCAGAGCCGCGCCGGCGACCGCGATCACCATCAACGTGTTGATGCCGAGGCTGTGCGCGATCCAGATCTCCTGAAACGCGTGTCGCGCCACTGGAATGCCGCCCACCACAATCGCCAGCGCAAATGCAACGATGCGGTACAGCTCTGGGGTCCCCAACGCAGCCAGCAGTAGGCCAACCAGCGTCAGGGCGCCCGCGATCACCGTCATCAGCGTGGTCCGCGAGCCAACCAGAAAGCGCGCAAACCCTATCACCCCGCCCTGTGTGCGGCTCCGGCTGCGTTCGGGCGCCAGCTTATGTCCCGTGTCCTCGACGATCTTCGCTATCGGCGCGACGTCAAACTCCGGCGCGCTGACATCAAACGTCAGCATGCCGGTCGCGTGATTGACCTCCGCCCCGTGGACACCGTCAAGCCTTTGAACCGCCGCCTCAATGCGCCCCGCGCAGTCGATGCACGAAAGCCCCTCAATCTTGTACGTCTTTGTCTCCAGCTCTTTTGTCTCCAACGCTATACCTCACCTCTGCCTATGCATCAGCCGTGTTCAATATGGGCAAGCCCCTGCTGGAAGAGATCACGAATGTGCGTATCATCCAGCGCGTAAAAGACGTGCCGCCCCTCCTTCGTATAGGTCACCAGCCGCATGTCGCGAAGCATCGCCAACTGGTGCGAGACCGCGGAATGGGTGAGAGCGAGCGCCTGCGCCAGGTCGTGAACGCACAGCTCACGATCGGCCAGCGCCGAGATGATGCGCACCCGCGTCGGGTCGCTCAGCACCTTGAATGTCTCGGCCAGGCGCTCGGCTGTCCCCGGATCCAGCACCTCGGCACTCTCCGCATCACACGTCAGTGCCTCGTCCTCACCCTGTACGGTGCCAAGCGCGTGTCGCTCCGCCATCTTCGCATCTCCATCTGTGTCAAAATATATGAACAACTGCTCATATATTACCACGACACGTACATCCTGTCAATCGCCATTACGCACTGGATGCGTCCAATCCGCTGGTGTCGAGATACAACTGCGCCGGGAGACAGGACGGAGTGACACCTCCGCCCCATCGCATCGTCTGCGAGACCTCTGTCCGCGCCCAGGCGCGGCGGCGCCGCGTCGCTAAGGGGAACGGAACACTTTCGCTATTCTGGACGTCTTAATATTGGAGATGTGCATAGTGTGAACAGACGTCGCGTCAGTGGTCGTGAGGGGCGCCATCGATAGCAGATGTCGCCTGTGTCACCAACGCCCCGGCACGACCACAACTGGAGGTTGTAGATGCACCAAAGATACCGAAATCAGAGAAGCAACTGGCTGGCCCACGGGCTAGAATGGGCCGCTTACACACTCCTCGGGTTTATAGTCGTCGCGACCCTTGTCGCCGGCTGCACACCTGTACCGACTGCAGCCAGTACGGACGCCGACCGCGCGGCGATGTACGCCGCCGTCGTGCGGCGCATCGTCACCGAGGACGACACCTTCGGGGGTACGCTCAACCCGGACCCGATCTACATCCTCAGGGACACCGACGACCGGGCCGGGGACCTTACGGGTCCACAATCCGAGTCCGTGACGCTGTCCGAGGACCTGCAGGGCCGCATCACGGAGGCGCTGGACGATCTGCCCGCAACCGTGGTCTGGGTCGATTCTCGCGAGGATGTGCCGATAACCGAGGAGCCAGCGCGCGTCGTGGGTAACGGCGCGATCATCACCCTGGGCAACATCCACCCGCAGAAAGACGGCACGGTGCACGTCCCGGGCAGCATCTGGGTCGCAATGCTCGCCGCTGGCGGTCAAACCTACGTTCTGGAGCAGATCGACGGCGAGTGGACGATCACCGGGACCACCGGCCCAGCCTGGATAAGCTGACCCCGGACAGCGGCAGCGCACCAACTTGGCACAGAGCCGTGTTGCGTCTATACTTGGATTCGACGCAACCAATATGACCGATCGTCTGTCGTCCAATGTCTATCGTCCAGTATCCACGAGCAGGGCGGTGACCTATGAACTATTGGCAGGGAAAACGAATCCGGCTCCGGGGCATCGAGCCCGACGACGCCAAGTACTTCTACGGCTGGAACCTCGACAATGAGTGGGGCCGCGGGCTGGACTTTGTCTGGCCCCCAGCCTCGCGCGCCGCCGTCGAGTCCTGGGCCAAAGAGCAATCGGAGAAGCAGCTGGAGGACGATCAGTATCATTGGATGATCGAGACCCTCGACGGGGTGCCCGTCGGCTCGATCGACACGCACCACTGCAACCCCCGCTACGGTACCTTCAGCTACGGGATCGGCATCGGTCCCGAGCATCGCCGCCAGGGCTATGCGCGAGAGGCCATCTTCCTCGTGCTCAAGTACTACTTCGAGGAGCTGCGCTACCAGAAGGTGACCGTTGCCGTTCACAGCCATAACGAGGCCTCAATTCAGCTGCACGAGGGGTTGGGATTCGAGCTTGAGGGCACCCACCGGCGGATGGGCTATACGCAGGGAGGGTACTTCGACGTCCTCTGGTACGGCATGACGGCGGAGGAGTTCCACGAGCGCTTTCCCGAGGAACCGGGCTGAGCGCACGATCGCTGCTATGCCACCGACCACAGCCCGCACCAACCAGCGCCCGCGTGTCCGCGATCGGACCGTAGGTCTGGTTCTCCTGGCCGCGCTTGTGGCCCTCATCGCAGGCTGCGCCCCCACTCCCTCGCCGACGCCGACCGCACGGCCACCTGCACCGACAGCGCCGTCGACCGACACACCTGCGCCGACCACCGCGACCTCACCCACAACCGAGCCCGTCGTCATCATCGAGGATCTCACCTACCTGCGGCCCCAGGCGCCCGACGCTGGGGAGCGGCAGCTCGACGTGTACGCCCCGGCGCTGCCTGCCCCCGACGACGGCGGCTATCCGACGGTGATCTTCGCCCACGGCTACAATCAGAGCCGCCGCGCCCTGGTCACGGTCAGCCGGCAGATCGCCGCCGAAGGCGCGGTCGTCTTCACCCCGACCTGGCCTACAGATCCGACTTCGGCGGCCTCGTGGCGCCGGATGACTGAAGCGCTGGCTTGCGCCGTGCGCTATGCCCGAAAGAACGGCCCGGCCTATGGCGCCGACCCCGACAACGTCGTCTTTGTGGGCTTCTCGATGGGCGCCACCCTTGGCGCGCAGGTTGCCCTCGCCGAGGACGATCTGGCTACCCTCTGGGCCGGTTACGCCGCCGAACACGGCGGTCCCTCCTCGCAGGTCGCCTGCGTAGCCGCCGACACCCCGGTGCGCGTTGACGCCTTCGTCGGTATTGGCGGTAGCTACACCCTCGCCGATCGCTTCGACGAGACTGATCCCGATCTCTGGGCACTTCTCACGACCTTGGGCGACAACGCCGACCTCGTCATCCGGCTCCTCCACGGCGAGTTCGACTCGACCGTGTCACCGGAGAGCTCCGCAGCGTTCGCGGAGCGGCTTTCCGCCGCGGGCTTCGACGTCGAGTTCACCACCTTCGACCAAGGACACACGGTCCCACGGGTTCTGACCGCTGAGACGGTGATGGCGCTGGCCCAGCGCTGATGCAAACGATAGGTGCGCCTGTGAGAGCGTGCGAACCCGCACCTCCGCAGTGCAGCTGATGAAAGGAGAGCAGCTATGACAGGACTAACCGTCGGCTTTTTGCACCCTGGCTCGATGGGCATCTCCCTGGCAGCCTCGGCCCAGAACAGCGGACATACCGCGTACTGGGTCTCCGAGGGGCGCAGCCAGGCGACGCACGCCCGCGCCCAGGCGCACAACCTTCTGGACGCGGGGACGCTCGCTGCGCTCTGCGAGCTCTGTGACGTGATTGTCGCCATCTGCCCGCCCCACGCCGCCGAAGAGGTCGCCGCGGACGTCGCGGCGCGTGGATTCGATGGGCTCTATCTCGACGCCAACGCCATCTCACCCGGTCGGACCGAGCGCATCGCCGGGATCGTGTCGGCAGTCGGGGCCACC
>CAZPJP010000218.1:0-5850 GCA_964586915.1 uncultured Anaerolineales bacterium | reverse complement strand
CTACCCTCTCACAACCAAGTCGAAGGCGCTTCTGGGTCGCATGTGTGTGAAGTAGTAGGCTTCGACGTCGTCCCATCGAGCGTGCCAGGCCTCGAGGAAGTCTGGATCCTCGCGCGCCTCAAGGCGCCGGTGTCGTATCGCCAGCGGCACGTCGACCAGAATCGCTAGATCGACCAGATCGGCAAGCTTCGGACCGGCAGAATAGGCCCCGTCGATTAAGATGACGTCGGCGGGCTGCCGAATCTTGGGGGTCTTTTGCATGCCATACGTGCCGTCGGGGCGTAGCCCTGACTCGAAATCGAAGGCGTGCCAGCACGCGGGCTGCCCCTCCAGCAGCGGCTCGAGGACCTCCCGGCGCAGCCGATCCCAGTCGAAGACGCGCTGGAGCTTCTCCTTTGGGGTGAAGGTATCCCACCGCGCGTCAGGGATGCCGGCGGCAAAGAAGTCGTCGAGGGGGATCAGGGCGGTGTCGAATGCCCCTTCGACCGCAGCGGCGAGGGTGGACTTGCCGGCGCCGCTGCCACCGTCGAGCGCCACGACGACGGGAGGTCCCTCCTTTGACAGCAGCCTGCTGATTGCGCCAATCACCGCCTCAATGCTCGTGCAGTCCGTCTCTGCGGGACCGCTGCACCTCACACCCGAATCGCGGCTATCGTCCACTCAGCGCTGGACCAGGTCGATGTTCCCCACGCCAGAGCGCGCCTCAATGATGGCGTCCTCACCGGTGCCGATCACGCCCTCGACCTCGGTGCTGCCGACCTCACCCTCCACCTCGAATCCGCCCAGCCGGATGTTGCCGATGCCGGTGTTGAGCTGCACCTGCGCGCTGGTGTCCTCGGGCAGACGCAGGGTGATATTGCCGGCGCCGGTCCTAAAGGTGCACCGGTCGATCGGTTCGCCCGCGTAATCGACGTCACCGGCCCCCGTGTCCAGGTCGACGGGACCAGCAGCCCCATTCACCTGCACGTTACCCGCCCCGGTGCGGGCCGCGATCTCGCCCTGGACCTCCGTGACGCGGACGGTCCCGGCGTTGGTGTGCAGCTGAAGCTGCGCGTCGTCCGGTACGGTGACCTCCACGTCGACCGACGTGCTGTCGGCAAGACCGCCACTGTGCGTCGCCCGGACCTCCACGTGGTTGTCCCTCTTGATCACGTCGACGTTGATACGATCGAGCCCACTGCTGCCCATCGCCCGCTTGGTGACGCGCACGCCAAGCTGTCCGCTCGGCCCGCTGCGCACGGTGATATCCCCGGCGAAACTGTCGACCGTCAGCAGAGGTGCTGTCTCGACGATAAAGACCTGCTCGCTGCTCTCGGCTATCTGACTCAGCCCTATGTCACGCCCGGCGGGCATCGTTGTGAAGACGGCTGCAATGGCGCCAATCGCTAGCAAACAACAACACAACAGCGCTAGTACCGCGATCACGACGACGACCACGATGATCCAGGTGTTTCGTTTGCGCTCTTCCATTTTGTCACTCCTCCGAGGTCTCAAGCTGTTACAACTACAACAAGCACCACGTCGCTAAGAACTCCGGTTACGCTGGCGGGGAAGGGATGCAAGCCGGGATTCCGTTACGGCCATGACGCAGTAGGGGCTAGGCCCATCCATAGGAAGAAGCCAAGCGTACATCCCCCAGGATAGGCTGAACGGTCCGGATGTCAAGGCAAACTGGCGTGGCCATGCACGGCGTGCAGCCCTGGTTGTCGAGACGCGCGGGTCCGCGCCAACGCTGTGTGGATTCGTCTCACCTCAGCGCGAAGTTCCAAGGGACGTGGAAGTTTACAGGGAGGATGACGCGCTTGCGCTGCCACGGGGAGCGGCCGAGCTGAGGTCATCGCGACCTGAGGTCGGCGCGGGTAGTTGACACACCCGCGCGGGCAGTTGACAACTTCGCGCCGGCAGTTGACAATTCCGGCAGGCTAGTTTATAATGTATATAAGTTGATACTGGTGTCAATTTAAAGGCGGTGGTAGCTTAGATCACGAATGGCGGGAGTTACACGGGTGTTCACGTTTGTACATTGCCTGTGCGGGTTCACAAGAAGCACAATCTCTTGAAAGGAGACAAGTATCATGGCTAAAGTAGCACGACAGATGGTGGAGAAGGCAGGGATCGACGTCGATGAGTTGCTCGAGCTGTTGATCACGAACGCGGCGGCCGAGCTGACCACGTTCTACTACTACACGATCCTGCGAGCGAATCTGATTGGGCTGGAGGGCGAGGGGGTCAAGGAGATCGCCGAGACCGCCCGGATTGAGGATCGGAATCACTTTGAGGCGCTTGTGCCGCGCATCTACGAGCTTGGCGGCAAGCTGCCCGACGATATGACGGAGTTCCACAATATGTCGGCCTGCCCGCCCGCCAGACTCCCCGAGGATCGGACCGACACGATGGCGATTCTCGAGGTCCTGGTCGGGGCCGAGCGGTGCGCGGTGCAGGGCTACACCAAGATCTGCAACATGACCGCCGGCAAGGATCATCGAACGTACGCTCTAGCTCAGGCCATCCTTAACGAGGAGGTCGAGCACGAGTCGTGGTTCTCCGAGTTCCTGGGCGAGGGGCCCTCGGGTCACTTCCTGCGCCGCGGGCAGACGTCGCCCTTCGTGCGTCCCTTTATGCCCTCGGAGTAGCGCTCGACGTCAACACAGCTCAACGTGGGGAGATCCTGGCGGTACGGGGTCTCCCCGTTTCCTGTGTCGGTCAGGGGCGCCGTGCGCGGGTGGTGGTGAACTCCTGCCCGTCCTCCTTGCACAGCGTCTGCGCCACAGCGTCTGGGCGTAGACGCCAGCCGACAGCCCGGCAAATCCGGCGCCGATGATGATGACAGTGTTCTCGTCCATAGCGCATGTCCTCTCAGATCGACCTGAGGGGTGCTTATCCTATTGATAGACCGCCTTGATCCGGTCTAGATACCGCTGGGCATCGGTCGAGTCGGTGAACTGGTCCACTGAGCCCAAGTGCTCGGGCAACGCGCGCACGTTCTCGCTCTGAATCGCGCCGCGCAAGGCATCGACGAAGCGGTCGGCGTGGATGACGAGGAAGGGACGATCGTAATAGGCTGAGGCCTTCACGTCTAGCGGCTCGGTGAGGTCCAGCGCGTTATGCATGCGGGCCACGGCCTCGTAGGCGTCCGTCAGGTGCGTCTGCCGCATCTCCCACGTCTCTGCTGCCAAGACGCGTGACAGAACGGGCCCAAGGTGACCTGAACAATCGAGCTGTGCAAAGGCGCTGCCGAACCATTTGATGTAGGGCGCGTAGCGGCGCGCCATCAGGAAGCAGAGGCGCATCAGGTCACGCGTCAGCCGCGCTGCGATCAGCCGAGACCCGAGGTCGTCCCCGACCTGACCGCAGCGTCCCATAAAGGCCTCCTCCTGCGCAATGCGGCGCCATTGCGCCGCCAGCAGATAGAGCCAAACGTCGTGCGGATAATAGCGCAGCTTTTCGCGGATCGCGTGGAGCTGGTGCAGGCCGTCGTGGAAAACACGCCCCGCGGTGACGCTCAGCAGGCGCTGCTCCGGCGTGCTGATCCAGTCGATGGGCCGGATCTCGCCGGTGGGGTCGAAGTTGAGGATGTCCTCGAAGAAGCCGCGCACCGTGAGTATCTGCACGCCGTGGTCGAGCGGACCAGCGCCCTTGGGGGCCATCACCCCCGCGCCGTCCGGGTGACGCGCGAAGTTGGTGGGGCGACCGCGGACCTCACCGGGCAACGACGCGCGCAGCGCTTGATCGATCCTATCGCGGTACGCCTCGTGATCCGCCTCGCTTAGGAACAGCATCAGCCTCGGGCCCCAGTCGTGGTCCATCGACTGAGGTGTGTCGAAGCCGAGCACCTCAGAGCCCGCACCTAGAAGCGCAGCCGAGTAGGGGAGGCCCGGGAAACGCCCCGCTAGGAGCGGTCGCACCGCCTCCTCGTAGAAGCACTGGCTGAGCTCCAGCCCTTTGATGAATGGAGGATCCACTAGCGTCTCCCTGGAACATATTTCGCGTATTCAGCGGTTGGCGCAGGTAGATCACACGTCATACGGGCAGGGTGGTGGGCCAATCGAGGCGCACACCCTGCGCGACGAGCAGCGACTGGAACGCGTGTAACAGCTCCGGCGATTCGTGGATCTGGCGGGGCTCGACATCGCGGTCGAGGCAGAAGGCCACCAGCGCGCCGACGCTCTCGCCGATGTTCCACTCCACGGGGTGGAGCCGGTAGCAGCCGTTGGTGATGTGGGTCGTGCCGATGTTCTTGCACGCCGGCAACAGGTTGCGCATCCGCACGGGGATTAGCGCGCCGAGCGGGATCTGGAAGGGCAGGCAGGAGACGTCGATGCTGTTGTCGCCGCCGGTGGACGGGTGCAGGTCGATGCGATAGTGCCCGATGCCCACGCTGTCGGCGAAGGGCGCTGCGCGTGCGCCGATGAGGCGCTCGTCCAGCGGTTCGTCGGGCTGGTAGTCGAGCCCCGTGCGCGCGAGCGTGCCCACGTGCTGCTCGGTGACGGTGAAGCGAGCGCGGATCCGGCGCGACTCGCGGATGTAGGGCGCCTGCGCCAGGCCGTCGTTGGTGCCCGTGACGTCGCCGCGGAGGTAGAGACCGGGGTAGCCCAGCCCGCCGGTGGTATAGTTCGGGGCCTCAGTTTGGAGCCAATAGAAGAGCGACAGCGAGAGCTGGCGTGACTCCTCGACGGCGCGGCGGCGCTCGGCGGGGTCCTGGCTCATCAGATCGGCCTCGACGTAGTCGTTCATCGCCCAGTTGACGATGGTCGCCTCGTGGGGCGGGTGGTCCGGATCCCAGTTCTGGGCGCCGACGATCTGGCGGTAGGCGAAGTAGCTGATGCCCTCGCGCCCCGCGTCAGGGTCGTGCTCGTGGGGGAAGAGGTAGTTATGGCGTGGCTTCAGCGTCTGGGGCATGTAGTCCGTCCAGCTAAAGAGCTTGTCGGGCCACGGTGGGTCGAGCTCGGGGGCGTAGTCGCGCCAGCGGTCGTACTGCGCGGGCCGCTCGATGACGTGATCGGCACCCGGCGTGGGGTCATAGCCCATCGCAAAGCACCAGGTGATCGCTTGGACGTTGTCTGGCTCGGCGTCTCCCTGCTTGGCGTGCATCTCGCTGGTCTCGGCCTGCGACTCGGCCCCGACGACGAACTCGCAGCCGGTCAGCGGGAGCAGGTCGCCCAGCTCCGTTGCGTCGAGGACGTAGGGCGCGGTGACCGTGATGTCGCTCTCGCCGCGCACCGAGTGCAGCCTCACGGCCCGCACCCGATCGCCGTCGACGTCGGCGGTGATGGGCTCGACGTGCCGCAGGATCTGGAGCAGGCCCCGCGATTCGTAGGGCATCAGTACCTGTCGCAGCACCGCGTGGGCCACCTTTGGCTCGGCGCAGAGGCGCGAGACCCAGCCGGTGCCGGGGTTGAGCAGGGGGTCGCGGCGGGCGTCGGCGTTGAGCGGATAGTGGGCCTGGTAGTAGCGGCGGACCGCTTGGCGGAACGATTGGTACGAGACGGTGCCGCCGTGGGTCTCGATCCAGCGGTTCTCGTCGGGCGGCACGGCCTGGCTCGTGAGCTGGCCCCCGATCCAAGCGTAGGGCTCGGTCATGATCACGCGTTTGCCGGCCCGGCAAGCCGACAGCGCCGCCGCGCATCCCCCCACGCCGGCCCCAACAATCAGAACGTCACAGTGCAACTCGTTGGTCATGGTGTTCCTCCCGGCAATTAATCAATCGCCTCATTGTCGGAAACTGAGGTCTCACGCAAAGCCGCAAAGCACGCAAAGGTCTCTTGGGCCTCGTCTCGGTCAATGAGTGTCGTCGTGCCCTGCTCCAATGCCATCAAGTGCCTTCTGATCTGCTTCTCTTTGTATTCTTGG
>CAZPJP010000217.1:0-5909 GCA_964586915.1 uncultured Anaerolineales bacterium | reverse complement strand
CATCGTCCAGGAGTTCCGGTTCGAGCCTGACGATGCCCGGCGCAAGGAGCTGATGTTCGACTACAACCGTATCTTCACCGAGAACATCTACGACGTCGGCGTGGTCATCGGCCGCTACGGGTTGGCTATGGCAAAGCGCTTCGAGAACTTGCCCCTCGGTTCGCCCCCCTTCCTGTACCAGTGGACGTGGGCGAACGTCAGCCCCGAGCAGATGTGGGTCGCACCTGAGGCTCAGATCGACCAACTCCGGCCTAACGAGATCCCGCTCTACGGCGAGTGATCTAGTTCAAGCCCACCTTCTGGGAGGCAGTATACTGCCTCCCAGAAGGTTACCCGGCTCGTATCCTAGTCCGGCAGCCTTAACTAGAGACGTCAGGAGATTCGCCTATGGTCAACTATATCTTGCGCAGGCTGGCGATGGCGGTCGTAGTGCTCTTCATCATCAGCATCGTGTCCTTCATCGTCATCCAGCTGCCCCCGGGCGACTTCGCCCAGGTCTACAAGCAGCGGCTCATCAACCAAGCGGGGATGTCACCCGAGGAGGCCGAGGCCTCGGCGCAGCTCTTCCGCGAGCGCTATGGCCTCGACCAGCCGCCCATCGGCCAGTACTTCACCTGGATCCAGGGCATCGTCACCAAGGGGAGCTTTGGCTACTCGATGGCCTATGCCAGGGATGTTGGGGACTTGATTGCTGAGCGCTTGCCCCGCACGCTACTGCTCGCCCTGCTAGCCCACCTCATCTCCACCGTCATCGGCGTCGCCGTCGGCATCTTCGTGGCGCCGCGCCAGTACAGCGCCGCCGACAATATCGCAGCCTTCTTCTCCTTCATCTTTATGTCGATGCCGCGATTCTGGATGGCGTTGGTCATCATCTACCTGCTGGTCTTCACCTTCGGCCAGCAGCACGTGAGCTCGCTCTTCTCGCCGCGGTACGCGCTGGCGCCCTGGTCATTGGCGAAGGTATGGGACTTTATCAAGCACATCTGGCCCGTCATCCTGATCGCCGGGCTGGGCGGGATCGCGCGCAACATGCGGGTGATGCGGGCCAACCTGCTCGACGTGCTCAATGCACAGTACGTGACCACGGCGAGATCTAAAGGCCTCACGGAACGCAAGGTCATGATCAAGCACGCGGTGCCGAACGCGCTGCACCCGATCGTGATGTACCAGGGTATGGTCCTCCCCTACATGGTGCAGGGTGAGCTCGAGGCGGCGGTGGTGTTGAGTATCCCCACCATCAGCCCGCTCTTCTACGGCTCTTTGGTCAATCAGGATATCTACATCACGGGCAGCATCCTGCTGATGTACGGTGTGATGCTCGTGTTCGGGAACCTGCTCGCCGACGTCTTCTTGGCGATTCTCGATCCACGTATTCGATACACGTAAGAGGAGAGCGCGTATGAGTGAAATGAGAGATGAAGTTCTCAGCCTGGAAGCGGAGATCGCCCAGGGTCGCGAGGGGTATTTCGACCTCGTCTGGCGGAAGTTCAGGAAGAGCACGCCCGCAATCGTCGGTGCCCTGCTCGTCCTGATGCTGACGGTGCTCGCGATCTTCGCGGAGTTCTTCTCCCCGACCGACCCCAATGCGCTGGCTATGGAGGCGAGCTTCACGCCGCCTCAGCGCCTCCACTTCATCGACGCGGAGGGACGCTTCCACCTGCGTCCTTTCACCTACAACCAGGTCATCGAGCTCGACCCGACGACCTTTGCCCCGATATGGACGGAGGACACCAGCCAGAAGTACTTCCTCAAGTTCTTTGTCAACAGCTGGGAGTACAAGCTGCTGGGTCTGATCCCGATGCGGCTGCACCTCTTCGGCGTTGAGGAGGGGGGCACCTTCCACATGCTCGGCACAGAGAAGTTCGGTCGCGACCTCTGGGGCCGCGCGTGTCGCGCCGGCCGCATCTCGTTGTCAATGAGCCTCTTCGGCACCATCATCAGCGTCACCGTCGGCTCCATCCTGGGGGTCGTCTCCGGCTACTACGGGGGCGGGATCGACGGCTTCCTGCAGCGCTTCATCGAGGTGGTGCGCAGCTTCCCGCAGTTGCCGTTGTGGATGGCCCTCTCGGCGCTGATCCCGCCGACCTGGACCGCGCTGCGGGTCTTCGTGATGATGTCCTTCATCTTTGCGATGCTCTCCTGGACATTGCTCGCCCGCGAGGTGCGCGGCAAGGTGATGTCCTTCCGCGAGACCGATTTCATCCTCGCCGCCAAGGAGATGGGAGCGTCAGACGCCCGCGTGATCTTCGTGCATCTCTATCCCAACAGCCTAAGCCACATCATCGTCGTGCTGACCATGTCGATCCCCCAGATCATTATGGCGGAGGCCTTCCTCAGTTTCTTGGGCATTGGGATCCAGGAGCCCTGGGTAAGCTGGGGCCTGCTGATGCACGACGCGCAAAACCTCCAGACCCTGGGAAGCCGTCCGTGGATCATGCTGCCCGTCATCTTCATCGTCCTGGCGGTGCTGGGCTTCAATTTCCTCGGGGATGGTCTGCGGGACGCAGCGGACCCCTACGCCATCGTGCGCTGAGCGTGCGCGCGATAGAGCGTGCGCGCGATAGTGCATAGATAGAGAAGGGATCAACCTTGGACAGGATTCACAAGAACGGCAAAGTCTGGGCTGTGCTCGTCGCGCTAAGCATGGTCATCATCGGATGCGTCTCGGCCATGCGGGCGGAGGTCACTACGCCTGAGAGCGCTGCGTCCGAGCCAACGGCCACGCACCCCCCGCCCACGGCCACCGCAACCACAGCGCCGACGGCGATCGCGCCCTCCCCGACGCCGACAATGGAGCCGCCCCCGACGTCCGCACCTCCCCCCGCGCCATCACTGCCGCACGGGGTCATTGAGGGCGTCGTCGAGGACGCTGAGGGCCCGGTGGCGGGCGCCACCGTCCGCGTCAAGCTCACCGACTACGCCACGACCTCCGATGCCGACGGCACCTTCCGGCTCGAGGATCTGCCGATGACCGAACCGATCTCGGTGACCGCCTGGCACGAAGGGTACTACATCGGCTACACCAGCGGCACGCCGGGGCTTACGCCGGTCACCATCACGATGAAGCCCCACTACACCACCGACAACCTCGACCACGAGTGGTTCGAGTTCAACGGGGTCAAGGGCTCGGAGAGCTGCGCACCCTGCCATCCCAGCTATGATGAATGGGCGGCTGATGCCCACGGTCAGGCCGCGGTCAACCCAAGGTTCCTGTCCATGTATGAGGGGACGGACGTTCACGGCAACCGGAGCCCCCAGACGCGCTTTGACGAGAACGGCTACGTCCCGCCGGATCCCGACGAGCCTTACTACGGACCGGGGGTCAAGACGGACTACCCCGACCGCAACTGGAACTGCGCCGCCTGCCACACGCCCCTCGCGTCGAAGCTCGAGCCCGACAACACCTGCGGTTGGTCCGGCTGCCATATGGAGATCACGGCCTCCCTCTCCGACGAGGTGCCTTACGCACCCAGCCCCTCAAACCTCACGGGCTATCGGGCCGACGGCATTGGATGCGATTTCTGCCACAAGATCGGCGAGGTCTACCTGAATCCCGAGACCGGCCTCCCCTACCCCGACCGGCCCGGCATCTCCTCGATGCGCATCTACCGGCCCGAGCCGGGCCAGGAGCTCTTCTTCGGGACCCACGATGATACGACCCGCCGGGTCACCTACCTACCGTTGCTGGAGGAGAGCGCTTACTGCGCCCCCTGCCACTACGGCGTCTTCAGCGGCGTGGTGGCGCCCGGCGAGGTGGTGGGCGGCACAGTCATCTACAACTCCTATGGCGAGTGGCTCGACAGCCCCTACAGCGATCCGGAGACCGGCGAGACGTGCCAGGACTGTCATATGCCCACAGTGGACTACGACTACTACGTCTACCCTGAGATGGGCGGGCATATTCGGGATCCCGAGGGCATCCATAATCACCTGATGCCAGGCGTCAACGACCTGGAGCTGATGCAGAACTCAGTGACGATGACGACAACGGCGGAGATTCAGAGCGGCCAAATCCAGGTGCAGGTCAGCATCACCAACGACAAGACCGGCCACCACGTCCCGACGGGGGCGCCGATACGCCACCTGATCCTCGTGGTCCAGGCGCGGGACGCGCAGGGGATGCCGCTCGCCCTGACCCACGGGCCGGTGCTGCCCGAATGGACCGGGAACTATGCCGGTGAGCCAGGGGAAGCGTACGCCAAGCTGCTCAAGGACGAGTGGTCCGGTGAGATGCCGACCGGCGCCTATTGGCGACCTATCGAGCTGGTCAGCGACAACCGCATCGCCGCGTTCGAGACGGCGACGACGGTCTACACCTTTGAGCTGCCCGACGCCGGTTCCGCGACGGTGGAGGCGCGTCTTTACTTCCGGCGTGCATTCCAGAAGTTGATGGAGGAGAAGGGCTGGGAGGATCCTGACATCCTGATGGAGGAAGCGATCCTCGACATACAGCGCAGTTCGTGACGGTAGACGATCCAGCGCGGTCATTGAGCATTCGACTGAGATAGCCAGCTTACGGGAAGGAACATATGGAAATCGAGGACAACGTCATCCTGCAAGTCAGGAACCTGAAGAAGTACTTCCCCATCAACAGAGGATTCTTCCAGCGCGTCGTTGGCCACGTGAAGGCCGTCGACGGCGTCAACTTCTACATCCGCGAGAACGAGGTCTTGGGCCTCGTGGGTGAGAGCGGATGCGGAAAGACCACGGCGGGGCGCACCACGCTCCGGCTCTACGATCCAACCGCCGGCGAGATCTGGTTCCGCAAGCGCGATGGGGAGGTCGTCGAGATCTCCAAGCTGTCTCAGAAGGAGATCAAACCCCTGCGCCAGGAGATGCGGATGATCTTCCAGGATCCTTACAGCTCCCTGAACCCGCGGATGACCGTCAAGGACATCATCGGCGAACCCCTGATCATCCACAAGGTTGCCAAGGGTGAGGAGATGGAGGACCGCGTCGCCGAGTTGATGGAGCAGGTGGGACTCGACCCTTACTATATGCGCCGGTACCCCCACGAGTTCTCCGGCGGACAGCGGCAGCGCATCGGCCTCGCGCGGACGCTCTCGTTGAGTCCGCGCCTCATTATCGCTGACGAGCCGGTCTCAGCGCTCGACGTCTCCGTCCAGGCGCAGGTCCTCAATCTGATGGAGGGACTGCAGCGCGATCTGGGTTTGACGCTCCTCTTCATCGCCCACGACCTCTCCGTCGTGGAGCACATCTCGGATCGCATCGCGGTGATGTACGTCGGTCAGTTGGTGGAGATGGCCGACACCGAGGAGCTGTTGCAGAACCCGTTGCATCCCTATGCTGAGGCCCTGATCTCGGCGGTGCCACCCGCCGACCCGGAGATCAAGATGGCGCGCATCCTCCTGGAGGGCGATGTGCCCAGCCCCGCCAACCCGCCCAGCGGCTGTGTCTTCCACCCCCGATGCAGCTACGCCCAGGAGATCTGCAGCCACGAGATACCCGAGATGAGGGAAATCGAGCCAGAGCACTTCGCAAGTTGCCACTTTGCCGGTGAACTAAGCCTGCGAGGAACGAGAGGATAATATGAAGAAACGCAACGACGCTTTGTTCTCGGTGCTGGCCTATGTGGTTCCGATCCTGGGGCCGCTGTATGTGCTGTTTGCCAGGAAGGTACGTCCGGAGGCAGTGCCGCACCCTCTGCAGGCGCTCGTGCTGCACCTCTCAGTGGCTGTGCTGCCTCTGCTGTGGGCGGTGGTCGCCTGGCCGATTTCCTGGATCCCGCTGGCTGGGCCGCTGATCGGGGCATCCCTCTTTGCTTTCGTGATCCTGGCCTATATCTTCGCCGCCGTTTGCTGGGTCGTCGGCCTGGTTCACGCGATCCAGGACGAGCCGGTGTTGCTCCCTTTGGTGTGGGACCTGTCGCGGGGCTGGTTGTTGCGCGC
>CAZPJP010000216.1:0-5918 GCA_964586915.1 uncultured Anaerolineales bacterium | reverse complement strand
CCGCCGCTGGATCTCTCTCCGGAGGGCGTCGCCCAGGAGGTGGTGCGCGCCTGGGGCGCTGGTGCCAGTATCGCCCACCTTCACGTCTGGGATGAGGACGGTCAGCCGACTCGGGACCTCGCCGCCTTCGAGCGGACGATTCACCTCATCCGGGAGCGCTGCGACATCGTGATCGAGGGATCGACGGGAGGATTCAACGACCTTTCCCCCGCCGAGCGCTCCGTCGCCCTGCAGACGGACATCGAGATGGCCTCCCTGAATCCTGGGTCCGTCAACTATGATGCTGGAGTCTACGTCAACCCGCCCGATGCGATTGAGTTTTGGGCTCAGGAGATGCATCGCCGTCAGATCAAGCCGGATGCGGCCATCTTCGAAGTGGGCATGATCGCCAACACGCTCCATCTGGCCGAGGAGGGCTGGATGGAGCCACCCTATCTCTTCGCTTTCGTCCTGGGGCAGCCAGGCGCGATGCCGGCCACGGCGCGGAACCTCTGCTTCCTGAAGGAGACGATCCCTTCCGGTTCGTTCTGGTCGGTGATCGGTCACGGGGGTCAGGATTTGCGAATGGCCGTGATGGCGCTGACGATGGGTGGTCACGTCCGCGCTGGCTTTGAGGACAATCCCTATTACCGGCCTGGCGAGCCCGCGACCAACAACGCGCAGTTGATCGAGCGCCTCGTCCGTCTCGCACGAGAGTTGGGCCGTGAGGTCGCCTCCCCGGGCGAGGCCCGCGCCTTACTGGGCCTCACACGGTAGAGGGCTGGCGGGCCCCGGGTAGAGGACAAGGGAGCTATGCTGCGTATCGCGATTCTGGGTGTGGGATGGGCCGGCACGCGTCACGTCGAGGCCATCAGAGAACTGGAGCAGCGGGGTGGTCGGGATGACGTGACCGTCGCCTGTTTGGTCGACAATGACCCAGCTTTCCTGGAGCAGAAAGCACACGAGCTCGGTATTGAGAAGACCTATGTCGACTATCGTCAAGCGCTGGACGATCCCGACGTCGACGCGGTGTCGATCTGTCTGCCCCACCAACTTCACGCTCCGGTGGCCATCGAAGCCGCGCAGGCTGGCAAGGATGTTCTGGTCGAGAAGCCGATGGCGACGACGGTGGACGAGGCCACGATGATGATCGAGGCGGCGAATGCTTATGACGTCGCGCTCTACGTCGCGGAGAACGTCGTCTATGCACCTCCCGCCAAGATGCTGCGTAATATCGTCCAGGCAGGCCAATACATCGGCGAGCTTACCGCCGCTGCGATGGTGCGAGGGTTCCAATTCTCATATCCTGAGGAAACCCTGTCGTCTTACGCTCAAGAGATGGCGGCCTTTGCCGACTATGTCGCCGGAGAGGCCATCGGTCCGACGACGGGGTGGAGCGAGCGCCGCAGCCTAGCGATCGTACAAGCTGGCTATGAATCGGCGGCGAGTGGGGAGCCCATCGATCTCAGCGTGCGGTTTGGGGATTTTGGCTGAGCGCAGTGATTCGGGTCGCCTTCCCCGAGGCAGAGCCAGGGGCCGCTTCGGCGTCCCTGTGAGTGTGCTGTGCGATCAGCGCGACCCATTCACCCTGCTGGCGCTTCTCGACGACGTGCAGTTCACTTACCTGTAGCGCTTGGGCGACAGCCTCCGTCTGCTCCTCGAGGATGCCCGAGGCGACCAGGGTTCCATTCCGCCGAATGTGTCGGACCAGGCCGGCGCTGGCCATGTCGATGATCACTGGAGCCAGGATGTTGGCGAGCACCAAATCGTAGGTGCCCTCAACCTCCGCCAGCGTGCCGTGGCGCAACTCGATCTGATCTTCGAGCTGATTAGCCCGCACATTGCGTCGGGCCGCCACGATGGCGTTCTCATCGTTGTCCACCGCCAGAGTCGGGCCCATCCCAAGCTTGGCAGCGATCATAGCCAGAATTCCGGTGCCCGTCCCCAGATCCAGCACGTTCATGCTGGGTTGGGCGAGATCTTCAAGCGCGAGCACGCAGAGTTGTGTCGTGGGATGCAGGCCGGTGCCGAAGGCCATACCGGGATCCATCTCCAGCACTACCTCGCCCGGCTGGGGCCTGTACGTACGCCAAGAGGGTTTAATCACGACGTGCCGGCCCAGGTGCAGAACGGGGATTTCCTTTTTCCAAGTCGCTGTCCAATCCTGGTCGGGGACGAACCGGAAAGCCGGCTCCGGGATGACGGGCCAGATGTGGCGTAGATGCCCCAGGCCCTCCTCAACTTTGCGCCGCTGAGCCGCGATGGCCTCATCAATAGCGAGGTAAGCTCTGACGGTCACAAGCGCGCTGGTATCTGGATCTTCCGTATCTTCCGCGAGGTCGAAGGCGACGCCCTGGGGCGCGTAACGGCTCAGAACTTCCGCCACGGCCTCGGCGGCCTCGCGATTGACGCGGACGCTAACCTCTAGCCATTCCATTCGTGCCAGCTGGCTGGATACGCCTTTGGGGGCGCCTAGAGCCCCAGTGCCTCCTTAACGCGATCGACGAAGCTCTGCTTATCCTCGACGATCACCTCAGTGCCTAGCGTCGAGCCCAGCTCCTGGAAAAGCTCCCTCTGTTCCTCGGTCAGATGCTTCGGGACCGCAACCTGGGTCACAACCAGCTCATCGCCCCGACCACTGCCGCGCAACTGGGGAACTCCCAGCCCGCGCAGGCGGAAGATGGCCCCGGACTGCGTGCCCGCGGGGATGGTGATCTGACGATCGCCGTCCAGCGTGGGCACGGTGACCGTATCCCCAAGCGCGGCCTGGGCGACGTTGATCCTGAGCTCCAGGATGATGTCATTCCCACGCCGCTTGAAGTACTCGTGAGGTTTCACATTTAGCGTGATGTACAGGTTCCCGGGGGGGCCGTTGTGCTCTCCAGGCTCCCCTTGCCCCGACACGCGAATCGTGACGCCGTCATCAACACCCGCCGGGATTGAGACCTGGATATGACGGGTCGCGTAAGTGCGTCCACTGCCCCTGCATTCGTGACAGGGGGTCTTGACCACGGTGCCTTGCCCCTGACAGCGGGGACAGGTACTGATGTTGACAAACGAGCCTAACAACGTGTGCTGGACCTGCCGCGTCTGCCCGCTGCCGTTGCATTCGGGGCATGTCTCCGGTGACGTCCCCGGCTCCGCCCCCGACCCGTCACAGACGGGACAGAGCTCCTGCCGCCGGACCTCAACTTCTTTGTCCGCACCGAACGCAGCCTCCTGGAAGCTGATATCCAGACTGGTCCTAAGATCATTGCCCCGTCGTGGTCCGGCACGTCCGGTTCGCCCGAAGCCACCGAAGCCGCCGAAATTGCCAAAGACCTCGGCAAAGATATCGAAGGGATCGCGCATGCCGCCGAAGTCGAATCCGCCCAAACCGGGAGGGCCTTCCGTGCCATAGCGATCGTACATCGCTCGCTTTTCCGAGTCGGACAGGACCTCGTAGGCGGCGTTGACCTCCTTGAACCTATCCTCTGCCTTGGGTTCGGAGCTTACGTCCGGGTGGTACTTGCGTGCCAGCTTCCGGTAGGCCTTTTTGATCTCCTCTGGACTTGCATCACGGGCTACCCCCAGCACGCTGTAATAATCGGTGCTCATTCGTGTTCCTTATCTGTTTTTTGTGAACCCGCCTGATTCTCAGGCGCCGTCTGTTGTGCTGGCGCCTCTTCGCCTTCCCCCTCTTTTTCGCCCTCAGGCTCAGGGGCTCTTTCGGTGCCCTTCGCTACCACAACCAGTGCGGGCCGGAGGACCCGGTCTCCGATCATATAGCCGGTCTCGACCTCAGCGACAATCTGACCCTCCTCAAACCCGTCGACCTCCTGATAGAGGACCGCCTCGTGGAAATTCGGGTCGAACATATCTCCCGATTCGAGCTCAATCGGACTTACATTCTCGCCATCCAGGATAGCCTTCAGCTTCCGCTGAACGAGACGGACGCCATCGAGCCAGGCATCGTCCTCATAGGCCTCCGGCACCGCCTCTAAGGCGCGTCGGAAATCATCGAGGATGGGAACCAACCGTGAGAGAAGATCGGCGTTGGCGGTGCTCCGCCACTGCGTCTGTTCTGCCTGCGTTCGTTTCCGGAAGTTGGAGAACGACGCTTGGGCGCGCTGCCACCCGTCGAGATACTCCGCCGCCTTCCGCTCGGCTTCGGCTAGGTTCGCTTCCGCCTCAGCCAGCTTCTCTTCCAGCGTCTCAAGTTGCTCAGCGAGTGCTTCAGTCTCGTCGGCTTCATCCTCCGCTGCGGCTTCACCAGCTTCAGCCTCATCGGCCGCAGCCGCGACTGTCGTTTCCTTGAGTTCGTCTTCCGTCATCTTGATCTTTGCCTCCGAAAGCCTGCAATAATCTCTTGGTCGTTAGGATTGTGGGGCGTTGATTGACGCCCCAGCTATCTGTGGGGGCTACAAATCACCCGACGTCTGCTCCAGCGGCTTTATCCTGAAATCGTTCTGAACATCCGGCTGATAGATATCGTAGACGAGTTCGCCCAGAATATTGGCGACAAACCGAACCGCGGAGACCGCACGACCATACTGCATCCGGATCGGGCCGACGACACCCAGCGCCCCGGTCACGTAATTCGAAACCCCGTAGCGGGCCAGGACGAGACTGCACGTCCGCAGCTCGTCCCACCGTCCTTCTCCACCAATGAGCACCTGCACGCTGCCGACACCTACAGAGGGTGTCAGTGTCTCCGCAACGACGGCTTGGAGCAGACTGCGCTCCTCCAGAACACGCACCAGTACAGTCGAAGCCTCCTCGGTCGCCGTGAACTCCGGCGCCTGGAGCAGATCCGAAAGGCCGTGATAGTAGATCTCATCAGAGGGCTCGCCCTCGATATCCGCCATTATTGAAAGCACAATCTGAGCGACATCGGTCTCCAAAGGCGGGAACTCGCGCATATGGCTCTGGATTTGATCGGCGTCGAGACCCGCGCAGACTTGGTTCAGCCGATCCGCTGCATCTCTGAGGGCGGATTGGGTCATAGGTTCTGAGAGGACGAGCATCTGCTGCTCGACGGTACCGCCTTCCATCACGAGGATGAGCAGGACTGCGCGCCCGTGGGTCGCGATGAGCTCCAGATGCTTGAACGTCGACCGCGATGTGCGGGGCGCCGTCAGAATCGCCGCGGTCTGAGCCGCTCTAGCAAGCACTGTAGAGGCGAGAGGCAGCCACTCCTCGATGTGGTCTCGCGCTTGGTAGAATTGGTGTGCAATGGTCCGCTGCTCATTCTGTGGCAGGGAATGCTCTTCCATCAACCGCTCGACAAAGTAGCGGAACCCCAGTTCGGTGGGCACGCGACCCGCTGACGTGTGTGGCTGCAGTAGATAGCCGAGATCCTCAAGCCGAGCCATCTCGGTGCGCACCGTCGCTGGGCTGACGTCGAGATGATAGCGGTCCACAAGCGTCCGGGACGCGACCGTATCCACTGTCTCGACGTGCTCCTTGACGATCAACCGAAGCAGGAGTTCTTGCCGCGGTGTAAGGGTTTCTGCCTCCACCATATCTCTTACCGTCCTAAGCCCCCCTAATGAAGATCCAATCCGCTGATCTGCCGCTGACTCCAAGCGGACATCGCCAGCCACCAGCCAACGTCTTATAACAGGCAACCCCTGCGTGTCTGATTCGTCACTTTGTGCCACGACGCAGGGGGTATTATGCCATAAGCGGATGCTGATACAGACATGCTGCCCAACATCAGGCGACGCATCCAATGAAACGTGATGGCGACGCGTTCGATGGGCTCTCTATGACCAAATCAGGTCGCAACCCCCGAAACTCACAGAGCTTAGCAGTCCTCATACAAGAGTGCTAAGACAGTCCATGAAAATCATACCACGAAGAGGAGGCATGTCAACATTTCGCATTCTTTCACCGAAAATGCTACCGAAGGGTGGTATGGTTCTTCCAAATGAAAACCTTACCGAAGGAAGGGCTAT